>JBFFZZ010000023.1:0-20671 GCA_041568335.1 Candidatus Polarisedimenticolaceae bacterium
CGTTCTTCAACGCGCGAACATAGCTCGCGATGGCCAGCTGCGAGCGCCCCTGGGCGACCCGGTACAGTCCGATGTTGTAGCGCGTCCCCTTGTGATCGGGCTCCAGCTCGAGCGCACGCAGCGCGGCGAACTCGGCGTCTCGTGGGCGGTCCGCCAGGTAGAAGACCCACCCCAGCGACGCATGAACCTCCGGATCCTCGGGGTAGCGCTCGGCGAGCTGCAGCAGCGAGTCGATCGCATCCTCGTAGTGACCCTGTCGCGCCGTGAGCATGGCAAGGTGGCGCAGCGCCAGGGGGTAGTTCGGCGCATCGGCCGGCACGGAGCGCAAATGACCGATCGCGTCTTCATCGCGGTTCTCGGCGATGGCGTCGAGCGCGAGCCTGAGCTCCGGATGCAACGATTCCGCATCGATCGTTACGGCCGGCGGCTTCTCCGCATCGGGCGTCTGAGTGCCGCCGGCGGACCCGCGATAGATGAACGAGGCGACCACCACCACGACCAGGAGCAGAGAAAAGACGAGGATCGTTCGCAACGTGGCATTCATGGTCTGGGGTATCCTTTCTTCGGCGGGCTCGCAATTAGGGTAGATTCTGGTCGAGTGATGGTCAAGCAAACCTGGGGTCGTCTGTCGAACCGGAATCGCGTGGCGGTTTGCCTGCTTTTACTGGTCTCGCTGTTCCACTTCTTGGTCGGCTCCTGGGGCGCCGCAAAGTACGGCTTCGTCGATCTGTCGATCTTCCTCCAACTCACGGCGAGCTTCGCCGAGGGAGGCGATCTCTACGTGCCCGCGGATCACGAGGAGTCGTACCGGCCCTCGGCAGCCGTCTACAAGTTCCCGCCGCTGTTCGCCGTGCTGTTGTTGCCGCAGGTTCGGTTCGTGGAGCAGGACACGCTTTACCGGGCGCACTGGTTCGGCCAGATCGTCTTGTACCTGGCGACCGTGGCGCTGTTGGCCCGGACGCTCGGCCGCGGGAGGCATCCGCTGTTCGCGCTGCTCCTCGTGGTGGCGGCGTTGAACTTCGAGCCTTTCTTCGAGACCCTCTGGCGACTCCAGCTGGAGACGCCGATCTTGTTCCTCTGCGCCCTCGCGCTGTGGCTGGAACGGAGGCAGCGTTCGTTCTGGTCCGGAGCGGCGCTCGGTGCCGCCGCGATGCTCAAGGTCTACCCGATCTTTCTTCTTGGGTGGTTCGTCGTTCGCCGTTCCGGCCGCGGGCTGGCCGGTGCGGCATCGGCGATGCTCGCGACCGGAGCGCTCGGTTGGTGGGTGATCGGTGGCGAGCAGAATCTGCTTTACTGGACGGTGATCCTGCCGCGGCTGATGCAGGAAGCGCCGTCGATCGGTGCGGACAACGTCTCGCTGACCAAGCCGTTGCGACAGCTCGCAGGGATTGCCCCGGAGCTGGCCAAACGTATCGTTCAGGTCGTCGCCCTCGCGGTGTTGTCGGCCGGCTACTGGGTGCTCCACCGCGGGGGGAGGGGCCGGCGGTCGTCGATCGACCCCGAGCTGTCGTTCGGCCTGTTCGTCTGCACCATGCTGCTGTTCATGCCGAACCTGTGGTCGAATTATCTCGTCCTGCTGATCGTTCCGATCGCGATCATCCTCTCGCGATTGTTCCTCGCCACCGCCTTCCGGCCAGCGGTGCTGGGTGCCCTGGCCTTTGCTTATTTCCTCATGCTCTTCTACACGCCGTGTGCGCCGTACGACCCACGGGTTCCCTGCACCTGGGATCCGGCGTTCCTGGGCCTGTTTCGCTGGCCCCGTGAGTTGCACGACATGTGGGTCGAATGGAAGACGCTCGCGACCGCCGGTGTCGTTGCCGTCTGGTTCCTTGTCGCGGGGGACGCCCGACGGGCGACCTGATCCGTTCTAACCTCGCGGCATGCGCGCCAGACGGAACAGGTCGATCTCACCGGGAACGGGTGTGCTTCGCCCGAGATCCCCGAGCAGGGCGGTGGCGGCGTCGACGCCGGACCGGAGCGCCGTTCCTGTCGATGCGATCGACGGAAACGTCCTGTAGTTGCCGGCGAAGTAGACCTGCGGCCACTGCGAGCTCCGCACCGGCGGATTGCGGTATCCGCGATGGAACACGGGTGAGTAGAGCGGCAACCGGACCAGTCGCGTCCACACGGGGTCCAGCTCGAAGCCGAACACCTGCCGGAAATCCGCACGGTAACCGCTCCAGATCTCCTCGTCCGAACGACCGAAACCGTCGTGATCGCGACTCGGTACATGGGTGACGAAGTTGAGACAGGTCTCACCGGGTGCGCCGATCGTCGGGTTGAGCGCCTCGAGCCGGAAGATCCCGTTGCTCGACTGTTCGAGGCTGGCCAGGTTCATCCAGTAAAAATCCGGCCGGATCGTCTGGCGGGTCACGCACAACCCGGACAGGATCGCCGTGTAGCGGATGGAGAAGAGATCCGGGGTGTCGTCCACCCGGATCAACGAGCGGTAGACCTCGGTGGGCAGAGCACTGACGAAGGCATCGACCTCGATCGTGGAGGCGTCCTCGCAGTGGACGACCCCGCCGCGCCTCGTCTCCACCGTGAGCCGCGTGATTCGCCGGCCGGTCAACACACGAACTCCGGCTTCCTGCAGCAATCCCGTGACACCCTCGCACAGGACCTTCGTCCAGTTCGTCTCCGGGATGAACCCGAGGGGTGCGGAGCCCTCCCGGTAGTGAAGCCTCGCGCCCAGCCATGCCGCGCTGACCTCGGAGCAGGAACGCCGGAACTTCAATCGGGTCAATCGCTCGAAAAGCGCTTCACGGACTCCGGGCCCGGCCCAGGCGTCGACCAGATCGGCCGCGCTGCGATCCTGCCAGTCGTCCCAGTCGGCCTTTCGAAAGCAACGCAACATGAGCCGGACGAATCGAAGCTTGTCGAGCGCGCTCATCGGGAAAGCCAGGAAGCCGCCGGGCGAACCGAGATCCCACAACCGGTCGTCCAGGTGAAACAACATGCGGATGCTGCGCCAGCGGACGTCGTCGAGCGCGCCGATACGATCGAGGAACCAGAGCAGGGTCCGATCGCGGCGGAGGATGTGGTGGTAGGCGAGCGGGTAGAAATGGCCGTCCCGCTCGAGCGTTCCGGCGAGCCCGCCGAGCCGGTCCCCGGCCTCGATCAACGTCACGTCGAGACCCTCGCGGGCGAGCGTCCAGGCGGCCGAGACACCGGCCAGCCCACCGCCCAGAACGGCGACTCTCGTTGCCGTCATCCGGAGCCCTCGAGACCGGGCCAGTCGTCGCACCACTGCGGCCCGTAGACCGGGTGGCGTCGAATGCGGGCCCACAGGGCCCGGGCACGCAGCCGGGTCCACGCGACGTAGTACGCCTTGGCGCCGAGGAGGCAGGCGCGGAAGATCGGCGTGTTGAAAAACAGACGTTTCAACCAAGAGCGCCGGAGCAGGGTCTCCACCGCCGAAACCGCGTTGTGTCTCGCCGGCGCGAAGTCGAGCTTGTGCGTCTCCGGGTCGAGCCCCTTGACCTCGATCGCCGCACGATCCGCGACGCCGATGCCACGCGCCGCACAGGTGGCCAGATGCCTGACGCTCGCCGGGTCCAGGCCCATCAGCACGGCCTGGATGGTGTCCAGGGCGACCGGGTCGGTCGAGCAGAGGATCTTGTCCGCAACCCGTGGGCTGCCGGATTTCGGTCCGTTCCCTTCGAGCGCAACCGTCGCGTCCATCAGCGCCAGGACCGGCCGGAAAACGTGATTCAGATCGGCCAGCGCCTCGTCGAGCACCAGGTGGTATTCGTGCCGCATCGTCGGCAGGCAGCCCCACTGGTTTTTGAGCGCGCCGGTGAGCACGGTCTTGGCGTGAGTCTTCATGACCGGGACGGTCACGAGCAGGGCGTCATCGAGGATGGCCGGGACGGCGATGGTCTTGAGGATTCGGTTCTCGGGGAACTCTCGCAACGTGGTCGGTTCGTGCGTCATGTTGATCCACTCGAGACCGAGGCGCTGACAAACGGCCGCGATCCCGCTCTCGCGGTAGGCGCGTTCGATGTTCTCGAGGACCTGGTCGGCTTCGACCACGATCAAACGGCCGACGCGCGGCCGAAGCTCGAGCGCCAGGGCTTCGAGGACGGCCGGCGAGGTGATCGAGCCGGGGATGAAGAGATCCCAGCCCAAGTTGACCTTGAGCGCGACGGTCGCACCCTGCGGGATCACGTCCCGCCATGCGACGGAATCGAGCGCCCGGCGGACGGCGGCGCGGATATCCCCCTGAACCGGCTCGACGGCGACGATGGAACGGTTTCCGGCTGGACTGGACAACATGGGGGGCCCTTCCATCACGACGGGATTCGCCGGCCCCTCAATATACCGTGCCGGGCGAGACGCGCCGTCGAGTGTCCACACCCCCGTATACTCGTCGGATGGACGCCGAGACCCGATTCAGCGTTGCAACGGCCGCGGAGAGCCGGCGGTTTTTTCAGGTGCTCGTGGCGGTGCTGGGATTCATCGCCTTCGTTTGGATCGCGTACGGCCTTGCACAGCCGCGCTACGATCCGAACTCGAGACACCACGCTTTCGATGCCGCCTACTACCTCGCGTGGTCGGATTCGATCCTTGCCGGGGACGAGAGCGATCCGCGATTCCAGGGGGCGTTTTACCGCGCACCGCTCTACCCGTTGTTGCTCGCCCTCCTGCGGGGTTGGATCGGCATCGGGCTCGCGGCGGTGGGCTGGGTGCAAATCGCGGCGGCGCTGGTGGCGACCGGTTGGCTGGCCCATCTGGCCTTTCGCTGGGCCGGGTTCGGCGCCGGGATTTCCACGGCCGCGCTTCTCGGCCTGTACCACCCCTGGCTCTTCTTCAGTACCCGTTTGGTCGCGGAATCCTGCGCGATCGTGCTGCTCGTCCTCGCGCTGCGCTGGGTCGAGCGGCGCGGCGCCGGCTGGTCGATCCTCGCGGGGATCTCGGCCGGGTTCGCGACGCTTGCGCGCCCCAATCTGTTGCTCGTCGTCGTGGCCTGGGCCGCCTGGTCGGCCTACCGCGGGGAGCGAATCAAGGCTCTGGCGTTGCTGCTCGCGGCGTTCGTCACCATCGCCCCGGTGACCGCGGTCAACTGGAAGCGGTCGGGCCACCTCGTTCCGGTTTCCTCGAACGCGGGCATGACGCTTTACCACGGCAACGGGCCCGGCGCCGAAGGCGTTTTCACGCAGCCCGACCGAATCAGCAGCCGCCCGGGCGTCCAGCGCCAGGCCGCGACGGCCGAAGCCTCCCGGCAGTCCGGTCGCTCGTTGGACCCGGTCGAGGCCGATCGTTTTTGGGCGCGGGAGGCCATCGAGGCGCGGCTTTCCGCACCGCTCGACACGATCATCCTGTCGTGGAACCGTTTGATCTTGACGCTCGGCTCACGGGAGATCGCGCTCGACGAGGCGCCCGAGATCGACCCCAACCCTTGGGGCCGGATCCTGTTCGTGCCGTTCGCGCTGCTGGTCGGCCTGGCGGCGGTCGGTGTGACGGCGCGCCGCGCCGGTCCCACGCCCTGGACCTGGCTCGCGATCGGGGCCTGCGCGCTGACCCCGCTGCTCTTCTACGTCTCGTCCCGTTACCGGCTGCCGTTCGCCGTGTTGCTGGCGGTTCCAGCGGGGGTCGGTTTGTCGGAGTTGCTCACGTGGCGCAAGCGGGCCGTCGCGATCGTCTCCGTGACTCTTTTGCTCTCCCTGAGCTCCCCGTGGATCGCCACGCTCACGATCTCCCGCGAACGGCCGTGGCACGCCGAACGCGCCGGCGGCTACGCCCAGCTTGCCAGAGCGTCGTGGAAACTCGCGGCCGAGGAGCCGAACGATGCGGATCGCTGGACGCGTGCCGCACTGGAGTTCCTCGAGTCGGGCAGGCAAGCGGATCCGGATTCCGCCGACCTGCACGTGGTCGCCGCGCGAATGGCGCACGACGAGGGGAGGTCGGCGGATGCCGAAGCGTCGTGGCTCGCCGCCTGGGACGCCCGCTATGCGGCGCCCGACGTTCGGGTGAGCGCGGCAATCAACCTGTCGGTGATCTGGATCGATCATGGTCGCCCGTCCGAAGCGGCGGATCTACTCAGCGAGGCGCTGGAGCTGGCCCCGCTCAACGAGGATTGTTGGAACAACCGGATCATCGCGTTGATCACGGCCGGACGCACCAGCGAAGCGCGCGGGGCAATCTCCCGCGCCCGGGCGAACGGTGTCCGTGTCGAGCCGGAGCTCGAGTCGGCCCTGGGTGGGGTGCCATGACGGTCGAAGAGCGCCGACGCCTCGAGGCGTCCATCGGTTACGAGTTCGACGATCCATCGCTTCTGTTGACCGCGTTGACCCATCGATCGCACAGTCACGAACAGGATCGCGAGGAGGAGGAGAACTACGAGCGTCTCGAGTTCCTCGGGGATGCGTTGCTCGGTTTCTTCGTCGCGGAGTGGCTCTTCGCGGACGATCCCGTGAACCCGGAAGGCATTCTCAGTCGTCGTCGTCAGAGCGTGGTACGGGCACCGACCCTGGCGAGGATTTCGCGACGACTGGGTCTCGGCGATGCGATTCGACTCGGTCGTGGTGAGGAGCTCAGCGGCGGCCGAGTCAAGCCCGCGTTGCTGGCCGACTTGTTCGAAGCCGTGCTGGCCGCGATCTATCTCGACGGTGGCGTCGAGCCGGCCCGCGCTTTCGTGCTGACCCATCTCGGCGCCGAGCTGAGCAAGGTGCGGCGGCGAAAGGACGCCGTCGACGATTACAAAACGAAGCTCCAGGAGGAGTTGCAGTCCCGCTTGCAGCGTACTCCACGCTACCGTATCGTTTCAACGAGTGGTCCGGCCCACGCGCTCGAGTTCGAGGTCGAGGTGTTGATGGATGACCAGGTCCTGGCCCGCGGCTCAGGCAGGAACCGCAAGCAAGCCGAACAGGTCGCCGCGCGCGTCGCGTTCGAACGACTGAAAGGCTCGTGATGATTCGCTCGTCGTGCATTTGCTTCGGGATCGCCATCGTCGCGAGCCTCGTCGCGACTCCGCTGGCCGCGGCGGATCCCGTTCTGTTCGAAGAGGCGAGCTCGGGGATCCTCGAGCTGGACGGACACTCACGTTTGGAAGTCAAGGGTTTCAACGGGACGGTCTTCGTTCGGGCGGGTCGCAAAGGCGAGTTGCGTTACTCGGCGGTCACCCGCGCCGCGCGCAAGGATCCGCACCCGGTGGCCCTGTGGCTCAAGGGCGGCACGATCATCTTCCGACCGGTGGCCGGGCAGGAAGCGGACGAGATCATCCTCAACGTCGCGCTGTCCGAGGGCGTGCGCGTGCACATCGAGCAGACGGGCGGCAAGGTCCAGGTGGCCAGCCTGCTGGCCGACGTGTCCGTCGATGCCGAGCGCTCGGAGGTGGATATTCGCGGAGCGGCGGAGCCCGTCGCGGTCGAGCTGGACGGCGGGACGCTGCGGCTCGACAGCCTGCTCGGTACGGCAACGGTTCGCGGCGCCGGATTGAGCGACGTCGCGCTGGAGCGGTTGAACGCCCCGCTCAGCCTGTCGTTGACCAAGAGCACGGTCAACGCGGCCGCCCTGCACACGACCCAGCTGGATCTGAGCGAGACGACGTTCGACGTCGTCGGTTCGATGGGCAGCATTTCGGGCACCGCCGTCGACAGCCGGCTGACACTCAGGAAGGTCCGCGGCGGGGGAACGCTGGATCTCGAAAACACCCCGGTGAGCCTGCTCGAGTCGCGCGGGACGTTCGTCATCGAAAGCGATGCGGAGGTCCGTTTCACCCGGCTCGAGGGCACCCTGAGCGTCACCGGGCTCGGTGGCGCCGTCGTGGGGGAGGGTCACGGGGGCGACGTGTCGGTCGGCAACCGTGACGCACGGGTCGAGCTGACGAACATCGCCGGCCCCGTTGCGGTGAACGGGGACACGCTGCAGGTTCAGCTCAAGGAGATCGCCAACACGGTCAAGCTGGAGCTCGTCGGTTCCGAGGTCATCGCCGAAGGGATCCAGGGCGGCATCGACGTGACGAACGAGTACGGCGACGTCGTTGTCCGTTCGGTGCAGGGTTTGACGAAGATCGTCAACCGTAACGGCAACGTCCACGCGCTGGACCTGAGCGGAAGCGCGGAGATCGAAACCGAAGGCCCCGAGCTGCGAGTTCAGTGGCGCACGCTCGGTCGCGACCGCGACAGCCGGGTTCAGAACACGGGAGGCGATGTCTATATCACCTTCGCCGCGGGCGACGGCGGACTCGTGGAAGCCGAGGCCGATTCGATCGAGACCGACCTTGACGAGCTGGAGGTCGGCGGCGATGGGCGATCCGCGAGCGGCGAGCTCGGGGAGGCGAAGACACCGGCGATCAAGTTGAACGCGTCGGGACGGCTGGTCGTCTCCCGTCAGTAACGCGGCATCGACGGGTCGATCTCGCTACCCCACCGGTCCAAGCCGCCGCTGAGGTTGACCACGCGACGGAAGCCGCGCTGCGCCAGCAGACGGACCGCGCGCGCGGCACGCCCACCCATCTTGCAGTACACCACCCAAGATTCGGCGGGGTCCAGCTCGCCGACACGCTGCTCCAACTCGGCGATCGGGATGTGCAGCGCTCCATCGAGCCGGGTGATGGCCCACTCTTCCGCCGTCCGCACGTCGAGGAGACGGGGCGGAGTCGCGGCGAGCTGTCGGGCCAGCTCGGCGGGCTCGATCTCCTCGACCTCCTGGTCGGGGAGCTCGCACGAGACATCGATCGAGGACAGCTCCGTGATCGTCGGGGCCTCTCCGCAGACGGGGCATCCGGGGTCGCGCCGGATCGACAGCTCGCGGAAGCGCATCTCCAGTGCATCGAACAGGAGCAGCCGCCGGTTGAGCGACCTTCCCCGACCCAGCACGAGCTTGATCGCTTCGGTCGCCTGCAACGTTCCGATGATGCCCGGCAAGATCCCGAGCACGCCTCCCTCGGCGCAGCTCGGGACGGTGCCCGGGGGCGGCGCCTCCGGGTACAGGCAGCGGTAGCAGGGACCGTCCTCGAGCCCGAAGACGGAGACCTGCCCCTCGAACCGGAAGATGCTCCCGTAGACATTGGGTTTGCCGCGAAGCACGCAGGCGTCGTTGACCAGGTAGCGCGTGGCGAAGTTGTCGGTCCCGTCGATCACGATGTCGTAGGCGTCGACGAGATCGAAGGCGTTGTCGACATCGAACTGCGAGGCGTACGGCTCGACGGTGACATGCGGGTTGATGTCACGGATCCGCTCCGCCGCGCGTTCGACCTTGGAGCGGCCGATGTCCCGGTTGGCGTAGAGGATCTGACGCTGCAGGTTACTCAGATCCACCGCGTCGAAGTCGACGATCCCGATCCGGCCCATGCCGGCCGCGGCGAGGTAGATCGCCAGCGGCGAGCCCAAGCCGCCGACCCCGACGAGGAGCACACTCGCCTCGGCCAGCCGCTGCTGGCCCTCGACACCGACCTGCGGGAGCGTGAGGTGCCTGCTGTAGCGTTGGATCTGCTCCGGACTCAGCGACATGAAGGCCATTGTTGCCCGCCGGGTTGCGGGTTTCAACCGTGCTCCCGGCGCGCTATGATGGCCTCTACGGCGAACCCGGGGTGGCCAGAGAAGGCCTGAGAGACGACCCGTCGAACCTGATCCGGTTAACACCGGCGTAGGAAGCGTCGCCAACGCCTCTCGCCAAGCCGCGGATTCGCCCGGAGATGGGAGACCCCGTGCGACCGGTCGTACTCACGATTGCCGGCCTGGACCCCGGTGGAGGAGCCGGGATCGTCGCCGACATCCGGGCGATCGAGGCCCACGGTTGCTGGGCCGCGGCCGTCGTGACGACGCTGACCGTCCAGACGGTCCGGCGCGTGGGAGAGATCCACACCCCACCGCCCGCGCTGATCCGCGCCCAGATCGAGGCGGTGTTCGACGACCATCCCGTCGCCGCGGTCAAGATCGGACTGCTCGGAAACCCCTCCATGATCGATGCCGTTGCGGACGGCATCGCAGGGCGCGGGGTACCCGTCGTGCTGGACCCGGTCTGCGCGGCGACGAGCGGGGCACGATTCCTCGACCCCGCCGCGCGCGACCGTTTGCGCGGCCGTCTGCTGCCCCACGTCGCTGTGCTCACGCCGAACCGCGAGGAGGCCCGCTGGTTGGCGCGGCTCTCGCAGCCGGTGGATGTCTCGAATGCGGCCCGAGTGCTGCTGAAAGACGGCGTGGGCCACGTGCTGGTCACCGGCGCGAAGTCGTCCGCGGGCATCTACGAAGATCGCTTGTACACACGTGACACGGTCCTCTCGATCGAACATCGAGAGATCACGACGAATCGCGTTCACGGCACGGGTTGCCTGCATTCCGCGAGCATCGCGGCCCACCTCGCCCGGGGCGCAACGGTCCCGGAATCCGCGCGCGCCGCGGCCGGGTGGATGGAGCGTGTCCTCGACAACGCCGTGGCTTTCGGTGGCGCAGGCGCCCCGGACGGCGCCATCCCGGTGATCGCATGATGACGACGATGAACCCCGGACGGCTGCACGTGATCACCGACGAGACCGTGCAACACCGCTTCCGGCACGAAGAGCTTGCCGCGGCAGCGCTCGACGGCGGCGCCGACGTCGTGCAGTACCGTGAAAAACGCCGGCTCCCACGGGAGTCGCGATTGCGGGTCGCGCGGGGTGTGATCGCGGCGGCAGGGCCGCACCGTTGTATCGTCAACGACGACGTCGAGCTCGCGCGCGCCGTGGGCGCCTGGGGCGTCCACCTCGGCCCGGCGGACCGGTCACCGGACGAAGCCCGTGCCGCCTGGCCGGAGGTCGGCTGTGTCGGGGCCACGGCAAACAACCTCGAACGGGCCGTGAGGGTCGCGAGCGAGCGTCCGGATTATCTCGGGGTGGGCCCGGTGTTCGCGACGAGCTCCAAGGCGCGGCCGGCGCCCGTACTGGGGCTGGGCGGCCTGGAGCGGATCGTACGCGCCGTCCGGATCCCCGTCGTCGCGATCGGCGGGATCACGCACGAGAACGTCGAATCCGTCCTGGCGACCGGTGCGTGGGGCGTCGCGGTGTTGTCCTCGGTCGCGGCCGACTCCGATCCACGGGGCGCCGTCGAACGTCTGCGCGAGCGCATGGAGCGCTCGATCGCCAGGGGAGTTGCGCGATGAACGGTGGACGCGATTTCGACGTGATCGTCGTCGGCGCCGGTGTGATCGGATTGTCGATCGCCTACGAGCTGCTTCGGCGCGAACGTTCCGTTCTGGTGATCGAGAAGGAGCGGCCCGGCGCGGGCGCCTCCTCGGTGGCGGGCGGGATGCTGGCCCCGGTCTCCGAGAGTGAGGACCAGCCCGAAGCGCTCACCGAGTTGTGCCTCGAGGCGGCCCGACGCTACCCGGGTTTCGTCGCCGAGCTGGAACGGCTGGCGGAACGGTCGACGCGCTACCGCGACGAGGGGACCCTGTGGGTCGCGCTGAACCGCGATGATCAAGAAGAGCTCTCGCGTCTCGAGTCGGTCCTGCGAACCCGCGACCTCGCGGTCGAGCCGCTCGATGCGGCGGGCGTCGCACGGTTGGAACCGCATCTCTCGCCGCGCGTCCTGGGTGGCCTGCACGTTCCGGGCGATCACCAGATCGATCCGCGAGCGTTGTTGCACGTGTTGCAACGCGCCGTACGCGGTCTGGGCGGCCGCTTCCTGTGTCCGTCGCACGTCGAGCGGGTCGTCGAGCGAGGCGGTCGAGCCGCGGGGGTGATCGCCGTCGATCCGGATGGGCGTGAACACGCGTGGTCCGCCCGTCACACGGTGCTCGCTGCGGGTGCCTGGACCAGCGCCGAGATGCTCGGCCCCGCGACGACCGTGCCCGTGAGACCGGTCAAGGGGCAGCTGGTGCGGCTGCAGGGGCCGCCCTTGATCCGGCACGTCGCCCATACACCGGATGTCTACGTCATCCCGCGAGAAGACGGCGAGCTGCTGATCGGGGCCACGGTCGAGGAGATGGGCTTCGACGTGTCGCCGCGCGCGGGTGCGGTCATGGATCTGCTTCGACATGCCTGGGAGCTTCTTCCCGGCAGTTACGATCTTCATTTCGTCTCGGTCGATGTCGGGCTGAGACCGGCGACCGACGATCACACCCCGTTGATCGGACCGGTGGGTATCGACGGGCTGCTGTTGGCCACCGGGCACTATCGCAACGGCATCCTGCTCGCGCCGGTCACGGCCAAGGCGATCGGCGATTTTGTCACGGAGTCGGCGGTGGATCGGTGTGTGATGCCGTTTGCCCCACCGGTGGTGGGCACGGCGGAGACGGCGTGATGGATCCGAGGACGATCCGGCTCAACGGTAAACCGTACGAAACGACGGCTACAACGCTGGGCGATCTGTTGCGTCAGCTCGACCTCGGCGAAACGGCCACAGGCATCGCGGTCGCGATCAACGGAGCGGTCGTCCCACGCAGCGGCTGGGCGCGGCACGCGCTGCACGTCGGAGATCGCGTCGAGGTAGTCGGCGCGGTCCAGGGAGGTTGACATGACAGGCGGAACGGATCTCTGGCGGCTCGGCGATCTGGAGCTCGAATCCCGGCTGGTGCTCGGCACCGCGCGCTATCCCTCGAGAAGAGTCCTGCTCGACTCCCTGGAGGCATCGGGCTGCGAGCTCGTAACGGTCGCGCTTCGCCGCGTCGGCATCGGCGGCGAGGCGGACAACCTCTACAACGTGTTGCGGCGGGCGGGCTACCGGTTGCTACCCAACACTGCGGGGTGCTACACGGCGCGTGACGCGGTGCTGACGGCCGAGCTTGCGCGCGAGGCGTTGGAATCGAACCTGATCAAGCTCGAAGTGATTGCGGATGACGAGACTCTCCTGCCGGATACGGAGGCGCTGCTCGTCGCCGCCAAGCAGCTCGTCGCACGGGGTTTCAACGTGTTGCCGTACACGAACGACGACCCGGTGACCGCGCGGCGCCTGGAGGAGGCGGGCTGCGCCGCGGTGATGCCCCTCGGCGCGCCGATCGGGTCGGGGCTGGGTATCCGCAACCCGCACAACATCGAGTTGATCCGTCAGTCCGCCGGGGTTCCGGTGATCGTCGATGCCGGCGTCGGCACCGCGTCCGACGTCGCGTTCGCCATGGAGCTCGGCTGCGACGCCGTGCTGTTGAACAGCGCGGTCGCGCGTGCGCGCCATCCCGTGCGGATGGCCGCGGCGATGCGCGACGCCTGCCGCGCCGGTTTTGCGGCGCGCTCGGCGGGCCGCATCCCGAAGAAGTTCCTGGCCGACGCCTCCTCGCCGTCCGCGGGTCGCATCGAAAGCGTATGAAGCACGGGAAGATCCCGGCACGACTGCTGTGGATCGTCGACCGGCCGGCGATCGAGAACGGGGTCCTGACCAGCGCTCTTCGTGTCGGGGTTCCGTGGATCCACCTGCGCGACGACGGGGTCGAGTCCGACGTTTGGCGCGCCCGGCTCGCCTCCTTCCAGGGGACTCGGGTGGTGGTGAACGGCGGCCCCTCCTGGGCGTTGGAGGAGGGGTGGGGAGCGCACCTCAAGGCCTCGCAATCGACGCTGTCGACGAAACAGCGTGCCGCCTGGAGCCTGCTGGGGCGCTCCGTGCACGACATCGGGGAGACCCATGCGGCGTCGTGTGATGAGCCCGACTATCTCGTGGCGGGACCGGTCTTCCCGACGTCATCGAAAGCCGGACACCCCGGCATCGGACTCGACGCGCTGCGGAGCATCGTTCGTTCCGCGCATGGACGACCCGTTCTCGCCATCGGGGGGATCGTCCCCGGAAACGTGCGTTCCGTGATCGATGCCGGCGCCTTCGGTGTTTCCGTGCGATCGGGGATCACGGAGGCTCCCGATCCGGCCGCGGCTGTCGAGGCGCTCCTGCTACCAGTCGATCCGCGCTAGCCGGATCGTCGTCGGCCGGGTGGTCTCGGTCCACGCCACCCAGACGGATTGGCCGTCGCTCGCCACCCGCGGGAACCCGGAGTCGCGATGCGCCGCCGTGCGGCCGAGCGCGATGATCGGCCCACCGGACTCCGTGTCACCGATGCGCCGCGCGCTGACGACGGCTTCGTCCCCGGCTCGCTCGAGCCAGACGACGACCGCGCTCCCGTCCGCCAGCGCGGCGACGTCGACGCGTCCGATGGGATCGCCGTCGTCGACGCGGAGCAACTCGTCGAATGTCTCGCCGAAGTCGTACGACCGCTTGGCCCACACACGCGGCTCGTCGTCGGCCAGCGTGAACCACGCGACCGTGAGGGTGCTCTCGTGCGCGGCCAGCGCCGGTCCGTTGACGGGACAGGCGCCGATCTCCCAGCCGTCGTTGGACAGCGGGATGGGCGCGCTCCACTCCGAGCCGTCGTAGCGGACATAGCTGATGTCGCGGATCTCCCCGGGCGCATGATCTCGATAGGCGACGAAGCGTTGGTCCTCGTAAGACGTCGCGTCCGTCTGGCAACAGGTGCAGACGTCGGGATCGAGAACACGCTCCCGCTGAAGCTCACCGGCGTCCCAGAGCGTGTGGCGCAACTCCATCTCGCCACCGCGCTCCATCTGGCGGCCGTCGAGCCAGATCATCTCGAAACGGCCGGGCTCCCGGGTCATGAGCGAAACGAACCCGTGCTCGGCCGCCCGGTCCTCACCATGGGGGATCTGCGGCGTGGACCAGATCCCGTCGCCGTCACGCACGGCGAAACGGATCCCGTAGGCGAAGCTCGCGCCCTCGCTGCGAACGAGCCATTGCGCGCCGATCGCCCCGCGCGGATCCACGGCGAGCGACGGGAAGTCGGCCCAGTTGACGAACAGCTTGCCTGACGCGATCGTCTCGGTCTCACCCCAATTCTTTCGATCGAACTCCGCGAATCGAACCCGCGCCTCGGCCTCCTCGGTCCCGGGCTCGGTCCAGGAGAGCAGGAGGCGATCGCCGTCGGCTACGAGGGACGGGAACACCGCACCGCGCGGAGCCGGCGTCCCGACAAACTCGATCCGCGCCTCGCGCGCTCCACCGTTGCAGGCGGCAACGCCAAGCAGTCCGAGACCGCAGAGCATGGCGCAGAAACGGGTCAAGGTGCCTCCAGCGTCTCGACGAACTCTCGATCGACGAGCACGTCCCGGGGCTTGCTTCCCTCGCCGGGGCTGACGACACCCTCCTGCTCCATCATGTCGACGATCCGCGCGGCGCGGGCGTAGCCCAGCTGCAGACGGCGCTGGATCAGCGTGATCGAGCATTTACCTTCGTTGACCACGGTCCGCACCGCATCGACGAACATCTCGTCTCGCTCACCGCCCTCGACGCCACCCTTGGTCTCCTTGGTCTCCTCGAGGATCGTCTTGTCGTAGTCGGGTTCCGACATACGCTTGAGAAACGACGTGATGCGGTTGATCTCGGGTTCGCTGATGTACCCCGAGTGCATGCGGATCACGCGCGAGCTTCCGGAGGGCAGCAGCAGCATGTCCCCGCGGCCGAGCAGGTTCTCCGCGCCCTGCTGGTCGATGATCGTCCGCGAGTCCACGCGCTGGCTCACACGGAACGCGATACGCGAGGGAAAGTTGGCCTTGATCGTTCCGGTGATCACGTCCACCGACGGGCGTTGTGTCGCCAGGATCAGATGGATACCCACCGCGCGGGCCATCTGGGCCAGCCGCATGACCGATTCCTCGACGTCCGCGGGAGCGACCATCATCAGGTCCGCCATCTCGTCGATGACGATGACGATGTAGGGGAGATGCTTGAGCGGCACCTCCTCGCCCGTCTTGGGGTCGAGCATGGTCCGCCCGGGCTCTTCGGAGATCAACCTGTTGTATTGCGCCAGGTTGCGCATGCCGACGGCGGCCAGCTTGCGATAGCGATTCTCCATCTCGCGCACGGCCCACTGCAACGCGGTGGAGGAGTGCTTGGGGTCGGTCACGACCGGGACCAGCAGGTGGGGGATGCCGGCGTAGACCCCGAGCTCGATCATCTTCGTGTCGATCATGATGAAGCGCAGATCCCGGGGCGTCGCCTTGTAGAGCATGCTGACGATCATGCCGTTGAGCCCGACCGACTTCCCGGCGCCGGTCGCGCCTGCGATCAGGAGGTGGGGCATGCGGTCGAGCTCCGCGCAGTAGACCTCTCCGTGAATGTCCTTGCCCAGGGCGAGGGTGAGCTTGGAGGCGCTCTCGGCGAACGACTCCGAGGCGAGCAGCTCGCGCGGGTAGATCGTCTCCTGATACTGGTTGGGAACCTCGATCCCCACCGTCGAGCGCCCGGGAAGACGATCGATGCGCACCGACTCCGCCTTGAGGGCCAACGAAAGGTCGTCGGTCATGCCGGTGATCCGCGAGTACTTCACCCCGGCCTCCGGCTTGAACTCGAACGTGGTGACGACGGGCCCGGGATGAATCGCGACGACCTCGCCGTTGATCGCGAACTCGTGGAGCTTCTCCGTGATCCGGTCGGCGCGCTCGAGCAACGTCTGCTTGCTCTCGGTGTCCTGCTCCTGCGGCTCGTTGAGCAGGTTGAGCGGGGGCAACTCGTAGTGCGGTTCGTCTTCGCCCAAATCGAGCTTCTTCTGCTGCGGCTTGGGAGGACTCTTCTTCGGGGGCGGCGCGACGGCCCGCGGGACGAACGCCGGCTCCGGCGCCGGGGAGGGAGCTTCGGCCGACGTCGGGTCGGGCTCCGGCGCCACGGGCGGCGTATCCTCCTTGACCTTGCCGGTCACGACCGGACGGGCTTGCTGGCCACGCGCTCGGGCGCGCGCCGGTGTGTGGGCGCGGCGACGTTCGGCCCACAGGTGGGCGGACTTGGCCGCGAGCGTCTGCGCCAGCTCCCTGGCGCTGTCGAACAGGTTCGACAGGGAGATCTTCGTCGTGACGACGAGCAGGACCAGCGTCGCCGTGATGCTGAAGAGTACGGCACCCGTCGTGGCGAGCAAGGAACGGAGAAGGCCGGCGAGCCGATCACCGAGGTAGCCACCCGCGTTCTCGAAGGTCTCGCCCCCGTAGCCGATCCCGCCGAAAATCAGATCGCACAACGCGGACAACGTCAGGAACAAACCCGCAACCCCGGCGACACGACCCCACCGGATCGGGTGCACGGCGATGCGGAAGATCCTCCAGGCCAGCACCAGCGTCAGCACGGGTAACACGAACGCGCCCACCCCGAGTAGCTGGAGCAGCCAGTTGGCGATTTCCGCACCGGCCTTGCCGATCCAGTTGCGGACGGCGCCGTCGCCAGCTCCCTGGCTGAACGAGCTCGCATCCGCGACGTCGTACGACAGCACCGCGAGCAGCGAGATCAGCGAGAGCAGCCCGAGCAGCAACCCGCCCGTTTCACGGGCACGCCGGCTCTTTCGCAGCCGCTCGAACCAGTGTGTCCGGCGGCTCATCCCCGGCGTACCATCGCCATGACCAGGGGATAGCGCTGGGTGTCTCGGCGGATCCGGCGGCGCAGGTGTTGCTCGATGCGGGTCTCGAGCGCAAGCGGGTCCGTTCGTTCCGTCGCCGGCGCCTCCTCGAGTGCGGACACGACGGCCCGCCGCGAACGATCGAGCATCTCTCCCTCGTCGTCGACCGCCGGGGTGAATCCCCGGGTCGAGACCCAAGGATAACCCGGCGCGACGCGACCCCGATCGTCGATCTCCACGACCGCGACGACGACCCCGTCATTGGAGCTTTTTCGACGATCGCGGACCAGGTCCCAGCCGACCTCGTCGCCGGACGCCTCCATGTACGCGCGCCCGATCGCGACCCGGCCGACGATCTCGAACGTGCTCCGATCGACCCGGATCCGATCGCCGTTCTCGGCGAGGAGCACGCTGCGCGGCTCCATCCCGGAGGCAACCGCGAGCCGCGCGTGGGCGTGGAGCTGGCGGTACTCGCCGTGCACGGGGACGAACCAACGTGGTCGGAGCCACTCCAGGAGTTGCCGCAGCTCGCCGGCCGAGGCGTGACCGGAGACGTGGACCGGTGCGTCGGCGGCGGTGAGGACCGCCGCGCCCTGCCGCAGCAACCGGTTGATCATCGTCCCGATCGCCTTCTCGTTGCCGGGGATGATCCGCGCGGAGTGGATCACGGTGTCTCCGGCTTCAAGAGAAAGGTCGCGATGCTGTCCCGCGGCGATCCGGGACATCGCCGAGAGCGGCTCGCCCTGCGAGCCACCGGCGACCGCGAGGACCTCCTCGGGTCGCAGGTCGCGGAGGTCGTCGGGCGCCACGCGCACCCCGGGTCGCAAGGACAGGAGATCGAGCTGCTGGGCAATCTCGGCATGCAGGTTGACCGACGCGCCGAGCAGCGCCAAACGCCGGCCGTGGCGCTCGGCGAGTCGGCCCAACCCGGCCAAGCGCTGGACGTTGCTCGCGAACGTCGTCAGGACGACCCGACCGGTCGCCGATCCGAGCACCCGGTCGAGCCCCCGATGGACCGAAGCCTCGCCCGCGGTGATGCCGGGTTGCTCCGCATTGGTGCTGTCGGACAGGAGAGCGAGGACGCCCGCGCGGCCGATCTCCGCGAGGCGGTCGACATCGGTGCCTTCGCCATCCGGTGGTTCGCGGTCGAGCTTGAAGTCCCCGCTGTGGACGATGCGGCCGGCGGGAGTGTCCAGCGCGAGCAACCTGGACTGCGGCACCGAATGCGCGACGGCGATCGCCTCGATCGTGAAGGGGCCGATCCGCACGCGCTCCGGCGACGACGGGAGGAGGCGCAGGTCGGGAGTGGTTTCCGTTTCCCGCTCGGCGAAGCGGTGGCGCAGGAGCTCGATCGTGTAAGGCGATCCCCAAACCGGTATGTCGTGGCGATCGAGGATGAAAGGAACCGCACCGATGTGGTCCTCGTGCGCGTGGGTCAGGACCAACCCGTGCAACCGACCGGCCTCCTCGAGGAACGAGAGATCCGGGATCACGAAATCGACCCCGGGGAGGAAGCCGCCCGGAAACATCATCCCGGCGTCGACGACCAGGCAGTCGTCGCCCGAGCGGTAGACCATCAGGTTGAGGCCGAACTCACCGAGGCCCCCGAGCGGGATGATCTCCAGTTGTTCGGAAGAGGGCACGCGGTCTCCGGCACGCGAGGGGCGCCTGGACCAGGATAGCAGCGAGCGGTGGCGTGATGTGGTGCCGTTCCGGGGCTTGACGCGGGCTGCGTGCGTTAGCGAACTCGGGGCCAATGCCCGGCAAGACGATGGAACTCCTCGGGAGACAGCTCCTGCGCCCGCCTCGAGCCGTCGAGGCCGGACTCGCGCAGCACCTCGTCCGATCCCAGGGCGCGTCGGACGTTGTTCTTCAGCGTCTTGCGCCGGTTCGCAAAAGCCGCCGATAGGACCTCGCGCAGCCGTGACAGCTCGTCCCGGGAGGGTGCGTCGGGTCGCGGGCGCCAGTGTGTGACCGTCGAGACGACCTGCGGACGCGGCCGGAAGGCGCTTGGAGGGACGTCCATGACACGGACGATCTCGTAAACCGCTCCCGGAAGGACGCTCAGCGGACCGTAGTCCGCGCCGCCGGGAGCCGCGCAGAGGCGCCGCGCGACTTCGCGCTGGAACATGAGGACCGCGCGCGCGATGTACGCGGCCGACTCGACCAATCGCATCGCCAGGGGTTTCGAGATGTTGTAGGGCAGGTTGCCGGCGACGGTCCAGCGAACAGGGGAACCGTGCTCGGCCCGTCCCAGGGCCTCGAGATCGAGCTCCAGGACGTCCTGCTCGATCAGCGACAGACGTGAACCGGGGAACTCGTCGCGCAGGTAGCGCGCGAGGTCTCGATCGATCTCCACGGCACAGACGCGATCGGCGCGCTCGAGCAACGCGCGGGTGACGGCCCCTCGCCCCGGTCCGATCTCCAGCACACGCGACGACGGCGTGAGCTCCAGCGAGGACACGATCTTCTCCACGACCGCCGGATCGTGAAGAAAATTCTGGCCGAATCGTCTACGGGGTCTGGGTAGGGGTCGGTCCATGGCGCACCTCCGGTCATCTTAGACCAGGGACGTCACCACGAACGTGACAGCAGCCTCTTGGGGTCGATCATCACCGCGAGCGCACCGTTCTCGATCATCGCCGCGCCGTTGACGTAGGTCGTGGCCGCGAACGCCGGCGCCACCGGTTGAAGCCAAAGCTCGCGACGCCCGATGACATCGTCGGCCACGATCGCGATGTCGCGACCGGGTTCGTCCAGCACCAGGAGGTAGCCCTCATCCTGCTTTGGCGGCCGGTCTCCACCGAGATTGACGATCTCGATCTCGTCGCCCCCCCCGCCGTACGTCGTTGCCTGGCGCAACGAGCGCAGCGGTAACCCGAAGAGCTGCCCGTCGCGGATGAAGACGATGGACTGCACCAACGCCTGCTCGATGGGAAGCTCGATCGTGAACTCCGTTCCCTGTCCGGGCGTCGAGCGCACTTCGATGGAGGCGTCGACCTCGGCCAGGTCGCGGGCCGCCGCCTCGAGGCCGGCGCCGCGTCCGGCCACACGATCGGCGGCACCACGGGTCGTGACACCGGGTCGAAAGGCGAGTTGCAGCAACGCGTGCTCGTCGAGCGCTCGAGCGGCCTTCGCGTCGATCTCCCCGGCGTCGATCGCCGCCTGACGAATGGCCACCGGATCCATGCCGCACCCGTCATCGCTCAGGGTCACGCGAAGCCGATCCGTGTGGCTCGACACGGAGAGGACCACGCGGCCCTCCTCGTTCTTTCCCGCCGCCTGACGCCCCTCTGCCTGCTCGATCCCGTGGGCGACGGCATTACGAACGAGGTGGCGGAGCGGCCCGACCAGCCGGTCGAGGAGCGCGCGGTCC
>JBFFZZ010000024.1:0-19995 GCA_041568335.1 Candidatus Polarisedimenticolaceae bacterium
GGGGAACACGGCGATCGCGACCAACGTGTTGACCGGCTCGCCGGGGGGGTGCCCATGAGGCATCGGATCACGCCTTGGGCGCTGCCGGTCGTGGTGGCCGCGACGGCTTGGCTGGCCGCACCCGTGCGGGCCGCGGAGGGCCGGATCCCGCTCTTCCAGCCCGGAACCTACAGCGCGTCGGGTAAGTACATCGTGACGCGGGACATCACGGCTACGGCTGCGGGCACCGTGCTCGAGTTCACGGGCAGCGGGAACGTGGTCGATCTCGACCTGAACGGCTTCACGATCACCGGCGTCAGCGGCGTCGGGGGCAACGGAGTCATCAAGGCCAGGTTTCTCGCGGAGCTCCGGGTACGCAACGGAAGGATCACGGGATCCTCGTCGCTGGACGGCATCCGGACCGATGATCTCGGGCTGGTCGTGGTCGAGGATGTCACGATCGAGAACGTCGGCCGGGGCCTGGGCCTGTTCACCACGCGGCAGGCCCTGGTGCGGCGCAATACGATCGTGACGGCGCAGAGTAGCGGGATTACCGTCGGCGGAACCGTCGCGGCCACCTCCGTCATCACCGTCGAGGACAATTACGTCGAGGATGCCGGAAACAACGGTTCGAGCACCTCCATCACCGTCGGGAACGACGTGGATAGCGTCACGATCCAGCGCAACAAGGTCGTCGGCTCGGGGGGCTCTTGGGGAATCGCGGCGTTCGGTTTGCCGGGTACCGTGGAGATCCTGGAAAACACCGTCCAGAACTCGACGAACGGGGGGATCACGGTCCAGGCGGAGGGCTGTATCGTCGCGGACAATGTCGTCACGAACACGGGCACCACGGGTTACTCCTTCACCGCTTCCGGCACGGAGCCGCGGTCCAGCTGCGTCATCCAGCGCAACGTCGCGACGAACGTCACCGGCAACGGGATCATGCTTTCCATCGGCGGAAGCCTGGTCGACGGCAACCTCGTGAACGGGAGTACGAATTACGGTATCGTGCTGGGCAGCGGGATTCACGCCACCAGCGGCTACAAGAACAACACGACGGTCAACAACCCGGGCGGCTGCATCCTTGCACCGGCCGGCAATGTCGACCTGGGTCTCAATCACTGCGTCACTCCCTGAGCCCGGCCGTGAACGCCGCACACCGTTGCGCCCGGCTTCTGACGACGATGGGCCTCGTTTTCGCGTTCGCGTCCGGCGCTGCCGCGCAGCGGCCACTCGAGGACCCGGCCGCCGACTGGCCGTCCCGCGTGACCGCCGAGATCCGAAAAGCCGAGTACCGGATCAGCTTCCAGCGGGACTCGGTCCTGCCGGGCCACCCGGGCGGGCTGCACGCCGCGAATCGCGGCCAGGACCTCCGTGTCTACTTCCTCGCCGACGGTGTGGACGTGATGCGCCGCAGCGAAGCGGAGCCGTCGTGGACGCTTCGATTGTCGCGGCGCGAGTCCGACCCGGCCGGCGACCTCTGGCCCGCGCTGCGCGCTCGCCCGACCGCCGACGGCCGCACCGCGACCTATTGGCGGGGCGACACGTGGGAGCGCTGGGAGAACACCGAGCGAGGCATCGTGATTCACCTCGGCGGTCCTGACAACGTGGTCTTCGAGATCGAGACCGATCTGCAAGGCTTGGTGGCGGCGGAGGGCGGCGAGGTCGGTTTTTATCGTGACGGCGTGCGCGTCCTCCGTCTCGTACCCGACGGGGCTCACGCGGCACGCTTCGCCCTGGAAGACGGCCGGCTGCGCATCGTCTGCGCGCCGCGGGCGGGCGGCCGCGGTTCGTGCAACGGCAGGCCGGTGGCGATCCGGTTGACGGGGCTGCTGCGTTCCGCCGTGCAGCAGGGATTGTCCCGGACCCCGGATTGGCTCGTCGACGGAAGCCGCAACGTGGCTCACTTCGGCGAGTCGGTGGCCACCGCGGGAGACGTGAACGGCGACGGCTTCAGCGACATCGTCGTGGGTGCCCCGACCTACGACAACGGGCAGCTGAGCGAGGGTCGCGCCTTCGTATATCTCGGTTCGGCCAGCGGTCCGTCCACCTCGCCGGCGTGGACGGCCGAAAGCAATCAGGCGGGCGCTCTGTTCGGCTCGTCGGTGGCCGCGGCGGGTGACGTGAACGGCGACGGCTTCGACGATCTGATCGTGGGCGCCGATTCCTTCAGCGCGGGGCAGACCGCTGAAGGACGGGCCTTCGTCTACCTCGGCTCGGCCGCCGGGTTGTCCACGTCGGCCGCGTGGACGGCCGAGGGCAACCAGGATCTCGCGCGCTTCGGGATGTCGCTCGCGACGGCGGGCGACGTCAACGGCGACGGCTTCGATGACGTCGTCGTCGGCGCTCCCTTTTTCGACGCCGGCCAGACGGACGAGGGGCGCGTCTTCGTCTACCTCGGCTCGGCCACGGGACTTTCCGCCACGGCCGGCTGGACCGCCGAGAGCAACCAGAGCCAGGCCGGGTTCGGGGCCTCGGTGTTCGCGGCCGGCGACGTCGATGGCGACGGCTTCGGCGACGTCCTCGTCGGCGCACCGAATTTCGACAACGGCGAGACCAACGAGGGCCGCGCGTTCGTCTACACCGGCTCGACCGCGGGTCTGACGGCCACGCCCGCGTGGACCGCGGAGATCGATCAGCCGAACGCGCTGCTGGGCAGCTCGGTCGCGACGGCGGGCGACGTCAACGGCGACGGCTTCAGCGACGTGATCGTCGGCGCCCCGTTCTTCGACAACCCGGAGAGCGCCGAGGGTGCGGCGTTCCTCTACCTCGGCTCGGCCTCGGGCCCGTCCGTTTCACCCGACTGGACCTCCGAGAGCGATCAGGCCGGTGCGCGGTCCGGGTCGTCCGTCGCGCCCGCGGGGGACGTGAACGGCGACGGCTTCGGCGACGTCCTGGTCGGGGCGAGTTTTTTCGACAACGGTGAGACCGACGAGGGCCGCGCCTTCGTTTACCTGGGCTCGGCGGCGGGTCTGTCGACCACGCCCGTCTGGGTTGCGGAGGGCGACCAGGACGACGCCCGTTTCGGGGACGCGTTGTCGACCGGCGGCGACGTGAACGGCGACGGCTTCGGCGATCTGCTGGTGGGCGCGAGCATGTTCGACAACCGGCAGACCGATGAAGGGCGCGCCTTCGTCTACCTCGGTTCGGGCTCGGGGCCCTCGACCTCGTCCGCGTGGGACACCGAGGGCGATCAGAGCCAGGCGCAGTACGGCGTCTCCGTCGCACCGGCCGGCGACGTGAACGGCGACGGTTTCAGCGACGTGCTCGTCGGTGCGAGCCTGTTCGATAACGGGCAAACCGACGAAGGGCGGGCGTTCGTCTACCTCGGTTCGGCCGCCGGCCCGTCCATCACACCCGCCTGGACCGCCGAGGGGGATCAGGACGGTGCGCAGTTCGGCCGGACGGTGGCGACGGCGGGCGACGTGAACGGCGACGGGTTCGCCGACATCCTCATCGCCGCACCGTTCTTCGACAACGGGGAAAACGACGAAGGTCGCGCGTTCGTCTTTCTGGGATCATCCGGGGGACCGGCGGGCGCGCCCGGCTGGACGGCGGAGGCCGATCAGCCGGGGGCCGGCTTTGGACGCTCGGCAACGTTTGCGGGCGACGTCAACGGCGACGGCTTCGGTGACGTCATCATCGGTGCCCCCCAGTTCGACAACGGCGAGACCGACGAGGGGCGCGCCTTCGTCTTTCTCGGATCGTCGACCGGCCTGTCCGCCATGGCCGGCTGGTCCGCCGAAAGCGATCTGCAGGGCGCGTTGTTCGGCCGGTCCGTTGCCGGGTCGGGGGACACCAACGGCGACGGCTTCGGCGACGTGATCGTCGGCGCACCGGGCTCGATCGGCGGCCCGTCCACCGGACGAGCGTTCGTCTTTCTCGGATCGTCCAGCGGTCTGTCCGCCGTACCCGCCTGGATGGTCGAGGACGAGCAGAGCAATGCCGGGTTCGGCGAGTCGGTCGCGACGGCCGGCGACGTGAACGGAGACGGCTTCAGCGACGTGATCATCGGCGCGAGCCTGCACGACAGCCTGACGGACTTCGACGACCGCGGGCGCGCCTACCTTTATTACGGTTCGCCCGCGGGTCCGTCCAACACGCTGGGCTGGAGCGCGGATGGGGATCAGGACAGAGCGCTGTTCGGTGCCGCGGTGGCGACCGCGGGCGACGTGAACGGCGACGGCTTCAGCGACGTCGTGGTCGGGTCTCCCGATTACACCAACGGCGAGACGCGGGAGGGCCGCGCCTTCGTCTACCTCGGCTCGGCCGCCGGCCCTTCCGCAGCGCCCGACTGGATCGCCGAAGGGGACAGCTCGAACGCGCGCTTCGGATCCTCGGTGGCCGCGGCCGGGGACGTCAACGCGGACGGCTTCGGCGACGTGATCGTCGGCGCGCGGCTCTTCAGCAACCCGGAAACCCGCGAAGGACGCGCGTTCGTCTACCTGGGGAACGGTGTCGCCGGTCTCGACCGGTCCCGCGGTCAGCTACGGGTCGACGGTTCTCCCATCGGGCCGCTGGGCAGGTCCGATTCGGCGGACTCCTTCCGGCTCGAGGCGACCGGGCGTACACCGGCCGGCCGTGGAGACGTTCATCTGCAGTGGGAGGTGAAACCGCTCGGCGTCCCCTTCGATGCGACGGGCCTCGGAAACGGCCTCGTCACCGACACCGGCGCACCGATCGTGGGTGCGGGAAGTAGCGTCGGGCTCGACGAGGTCGTGGACGGCTTGAGCTCCGTCTTCTATCGCTGGCGGTTGCGCGTGGCCACGGGCTCCCCGTTCTTCCCGTGGTCGCCCTGGCTCTCCGCGCCGGACAGCAACGTCACCGAGACCAAGCTGCGAACGGCCGCCGCGCTGCCCCCGCCGAGCTTCCGTCTGGTCGGACCGATCACGAACGAGCTCGTTTTCCCGGATACGCCACCGCGGTTGTTCTCGTGGAACCGCGGCAACGCACAGCGCTTCACGCTGGAGTGGTCGCGAAACCCGCGGTTCGAGATCGTGACCGAGACCAGCGAGGAAGTGATCGCAGCGCCGGGAGGCGGGGACATCCAGGTCTACGCTCCGGACACCGAGCGCTGGAAGCGGATCCTCGGCCTGGGGCAGGGCCCCGACTTCCGCCCGACACCGGTCTTCTGGCGGATCCGTCCGGACAATGTCTCCTCTCAGGATCTCGGCCAGCTGGAGATCCGGGCGCTGCGCCTGTCCCCGGCCCTGCCACCCGTCCTGTTGTCCCCGCCGCCCGGCGCCGAGTTCCCGCCGGTCCAGCCGCCGACGCTGATCTGGAACGCGAACCACAACGAGCGGTACCGGGTCCGTTTCGCGACCGGACCGGAGATCGGCTGGCCGCGCGTGGAGTCCGGTATCGAGTTCGACATCGTCGGGACGGAATGGACGGTCCCGGACGCGATCTGGACGCAGGTCGTGAATCTCTCGCAGTCGAGTGCCACGGGAACCGTTTACTACGTCCTGTTCGCCCGCGACGCGCTGGACCGGTTGACCTTCAGCCGGGTGCAGTCGTTGCGAGTCCTCCCGGGTGGGCCGGCTCCGGCCACGGGACCCGGGGCACCCCTACCCGGCGGGGCCGTCGATCGAACCCGGCCGAAACGCGATCGACGTTAGGGATCCAGAGTTGCGCGCTCGAGCTCTCCTTCTTTGCATCCTGCTGTCACCGTGTCCGGCGGTCGCGGTCGAGACCGCGGACGAAGATCCGGGATCGCGCAAGATCGCGCTGCTCGTGGGTATCAGCCGCTATGCGCCTTCCGGCGGCTGGGCCGACCTGCACACGGAGGCCGACCTGGAGCGCATGCGCGCCGCTCTCGAAGCGCAGGGCTTCCCGCCTGACGACATCCACACGCTGCACGACAAGGACGCCGATCGGAAGGGCATCGAGGCGGCCTTTCGGAAGCATCTGATCGGGGGTGCGGCTCCCGGCGCGGTCGTCGTCTTCCACTACTCCGGTCACGGTCAACGCATCACCGACGACGATCACGACGAGCTCGACGGGTACGACGAGGCGCTGGTCCCGTTCGACGCCCCCAGGCGGTTGGTCGACGGCTACGATGGCGGCAAGCACCTGCGCGACGACGACCTCCACGACTGGCTGCGCGAGCTGCGACGGAAAGTGGGGCCGAGCGGTGATGTGGTGGTCTCGCTGGACTCGTGTTTCTCGGGCGCCGCCACGCGTGGTCTTCCCGCGCGCGGTGCGCCGGAACCGCTGGGCCCGCCGCAGGCGAGGCGCGAGGGCTCGCCCGGTGTCGACCGTGCCGGTGGATTCGTCGACGCTGCCGGGGCACCGTTCATCTTCTTTTCCGCCGCGCGACACGACGAGCTGGCCTTCGAGACCCGCGACGAGCAGGGGCGACCGATCGGCTCGCTGTCCTTCGCGCTCAGCACCGCGCTGGGCAACGCGGACGCCGACACGACCTACCGCGACCTGCACGACGAGGTCAAACGCATCATGGCGGGCCACGTGCGCAACCGTCCGCAGCTCGAGGGCCAGGCCAACCGGCGGATCCTGGGCGGTCGGGCGGTGTCGCAGAAGCCCTACTACGAGATCCTGACGTACGACGCCGCGAGCAACACCGCGCAGGTCAAGGGCGGCGCGCTGGCGGGTCTGCTCGAGGGCAGCAGGGTCGTGGTTCACCCGGCGCGTACGCGCGATCCCGGGAACGCGACGCCGCTGGCGACGGGCGAGGTGCGCAAGTCGCGCACGCTGACCTCCGAAGTGGTCCTTGCCGGAGCGGCCGGCGCGGCCGGGATCGAGACCGGCTGGCTGTTCGTCACGGCACCGGCCTTCGGTGAGGTTCGTATCCGGGCGATGATCGGCGCCGGAGAATGGCGTGCCGCGCTGGTCGAGGATCTCGGGACCGCGACCTGGATCGAGCGGGTCGACGACCGCGAGGCGTCCGACGTGGTGATCGAGGAGACCGGTCGCGGCGTCGAGGTGGTCGAGACCGTTGATGAAACGCCGTTGCTCGCGCCGCTCGCGTCTGCCGGCGAGGATCTCGTGTCGAGGGTCCGCCGTGCCCTCGAGGACTTCGCCCGCAACCGCTGGCTGCGCCGCCTCGACGCGACCTCACGCGACATCCGGGTCACGCTGGAGCTCCGGCCCTGCCGGCTCGTGACCATCGACGAGGCATCCGTCGGTCGCGTCTCCTCATGCGCCGGCGCCCTCGCCCGCACGACGGAGGGCGGCGAGCTCGATCTGCGGATCGGAGACCACTTCGAGCTGACCCTCGTCAACGACGGCCGCCGGGACGCCTACGTCGTGGTGCTCGACCTGATGCCCGACGGCCGCATCGACATGCTCTACCCCGGAAGGGAAGAGATGGGGGAGGACAACAAGCTCCCCCGCGGCAAGAGCTTCAAGATCCCCGGGACGTTCGTCGTCGGCGAACCGCTGGGCAACGAGATGCTCAAGCTCATCGCCAGCCGCACACCGATCGATCTGCGACCGATCCTCAGCGATGCCCCGTCCGCGATCGCGGCTCGAGGCGAGGGCGGGCTGACGTCGACGCTGGCGTCGGGCTCGGTGAGCACGGATTCGATCCCGTTCACCGTGTCGGCGGCCGAGGAGCCCTAGGGCGCGTCCTCGTACCTGAGCACTTCCATCCGGACCACGAACGAGCGCAGGAAGTCGATGAAGACGCGGTTGTAGATGCCGTTGTGGTTGGTGACCACCTCGTCGGTCGTGCCGATCACGATGAACGGATTCCGACCCGCGTTGTCGGGATCGGTCGGCTCCAGATCGACGGTGGCGAAGACCATCGACTCGGGATCCACCGTGTCGGCGGAGATCTCGATCTCGGCTTCGGACAGCGAGCCCACCTCGATGTACCGGCAGCGGCAGCCGCTCGATCCCCGGGCCTGCCGGGGCGTGCGTTCGACGATGTCCGGCAACATCTCCCCGCGGCTCGACGCCGGCTCCATCCAGTGCGTGCGGTAGGGTTCGTAATGGCCGACCGCCGTTCGCGTTCTCTCTTTTTCCTCTTTCGTCAGACCCCGCTTGAAGAGCGTCGCGAGCTTGCGTCCCATGCGGAAGAACTTGCGGGTCGCGGTATCGGATTCCGAGGTGACGACGACGAGAGCGGCGGGCTGTTGTGTGGCCTCGTCCGCGCGTGCGGAAGCCATCTCGTGGATCGGCGTGTAACGCGCGGCCTCGAACGCCGGGTTGATCAGCACGACGAGATCCCCGACGCCATCCACCGCAGCGCCGGGCTTCGTGCCCGCCAACCGTTCCTCGAACAGGGACGATAAGGCGCTGTAGACGAGTGCCCCGCCGAAACTGTGCGCGACGATCACCAGACGCGAACGCTTGGCGCTGGCGTTCAGGCGATCACGCACGCCCTCGAGCCGCAGGAACACATCCAGCGCCTCACCTTCGCCGATGCGGTGGGCCGCCGCCTTGCGCTTGTAGAAGGTGAACTCTCGCGGACCCGGCATCTTGGCCGTCAGCCCACGCCACCCGAGGTAGATCCCGACGATCCTCCGCGGCTCGTAGCCACTCTCGGCCGCCTGCAACCGCTCCAGGTTGTCCAGACCGGTCAACACCTCGCGGAAGCAGACGACGTTCTCGTCACAGACGGACGCGTTGTGCCTCCAGCCGTGAACGTAAACGACGACCACCGCTCCGGGGCCGCCGGCCCCGCCGGCCTCCTCCAGGATGAGGTTCTCCGCGCGTTCCAGCTGGGCGGGCTCGCGGAGCCGCCCCTGATCGTCGAACTCCACGAAGGCGAGCGCGAAGTCCGGGTGCTCCTCGACGCTGTGCCTCTCCACCTCGGCACGGTGGGCTTCGTCGTCCCTGATTTCGAGAATCGATGTCCGGATGCGCTCATCGGGGACCCGGAGCGGTCGCTTCGTGGTGCAGGCCGCAAGTCCCAGCGCTAGCCATGCGGCGCAGGCCAGACCGAGCGCTCTTTCCAAACGGCCACGGTTCATCCCAGGGATGATATCGCGGCGAGGGTCACCACGCCGTTGACGGCTCGGTCAGGCCGGGAGCCCGGCGGTGTCGTCCGAACCGGTCTCCACCGCCCCGCGAAAGAACTCGAAAACGAGTCGCCGGCTGGCGACGAACAACCGCTCCAGTCGTGCGCTTTCGGCCAACGAACGAAGGTCGTCGAACAGATCCTCGGCAGTCCAGGCTTCAGGAGCGTCGGACGAACCGGCCAACGCCTCGACGTCGCCGTAGGCGGCGATTGCGCGCGCCTCCAGGCTGTAGCCGAGATCAACCGAGAACGCCGCAATCTCGTCGTCGGGCAGTCCGAACTCCCGGGCATATTGCAACGCGGCCTGGACATCGCCATCGAAGAATCGGGCGGCGAGTAGATCGACCCGGGCCACCAGGTCCTCGATCGCCGCGCGCTCTTCCTCGTTGAGGTCGCCGACGACCGTGAAGCTCAGGGACGATTGATTCGTGACCGTCCGCCCGGCCTGGACCGCGATCGCTTCTTCGACGTTGAAACCGACGGAGAGCGACTCGTCGACCCGCGTCTGCCTTTCCAGCCGGATCCGGACCGTGTCGCCCTCGACCGTTTCGACGTCCAGTGAGTAGGTGCGCGACTGCTGGACGCTCGATTCGCCCGAGAATTCGGTGGCCGGTGCGCCGGTGGACTCGATCGCCTTCAAGGCGTGGTGGAACGTCTTGCGCAGGTTCTTGACTTCGTGCGGGTCGAGGACTCCCAGCTGTTTCAGCGTGTGAAGTGCCTCGCGAAACCGCTGCTCGAGCTCTTTGGCAATCCGGTCTTTTTTCTCCGGACGCTCGAAAGCATCGGCGGCAAGTCGTCTGAACCGTGTCGCGAGGTGCTTGTGTCGAGCGGATGGCGAAGAAATGAAGCGGTCCCGACCCTCTTCCACGAGCGCGGCGGCGTCGCGGGCCGCCGTCTCCCGCGGCCGGGTCTTCTCGCCCGAAATCAACCTCGAGTGTGCGGAATCTGCAAGAATACCCGTCGCTTCGATGGCCATCCTCAATCCCTCCGATCCTCTTAACATCGGACGCCGAGGCCGCATCTTGAGGACTGGCGGTTTTTTCCGTCATGATCTATGATTGCTTTACTTTCTTGTCCCCTGACTCCCCGTACAGAAACGGAAGTTGGACTGCCAGTGCCGAACGGCACCGGTTTAAGTGTGTCGTCGGGTTTGGTTCCCGCGAGCGGTCGAGATCGGAATTTTTGGCTCCCCGATGGGAGCAAAGAGGTAGCTAGAATGGGAAGCAGACTCTACGTGGGCAATTTGCCCTTCACTGCGAACGAAGAAGCGGTTCGCGAGCTGTTCGCACAGGACGGCCGGGAAGTCACGGAAGTCAAGCTGATCACGGATCGTGACAGCGGTCGGCCGCGCGGGTTCGGTTTCGTCGAAATGGGCAACTCCGAACATGCCAGCTCCGCGATTACCGCGTTGAGTGGTCATTCGATGGACGGACGCCCGCTGACGGTGAACGAAGCGCGTGAGCGCAACTCCGGCGGCGGCGGCGGCGGTGGTGGTTTCGACCGCTACTAATTTCCTCGCATTCGAGACTCGAAAGCGCCCCTTTACGGGGCGCTTTTTTTTATGGCGGGCGTGGCGCGGCCTGACGTCAACCACCCGTCCCGGCGACGGCGACTCGCGGCTCGGTGGAGAGCATCCGGAGCCGGTCGGCCAGGTCGTGGCAGTCCTTCCAGCGATCGTCCGGACTCGCTTCGAGGCAACGCAGGACCAGCCGGGACATCGGCTCCGAGACGCCGGGTAACGGAGGGATCCCGCCGGCGCGCAACGCCGATTGCAACTCGTCGTGGCTTCCGGCCGCGAACGGCAAGTTCCCGCTGAGCAGCCGGTAGAGCAGCACGCCCAACGAGAAGATGTCGCTGCGCGGATCGACCCGGTCGATGCCCAGCCAGTGCTCGGGGCTCATGTAGGCCGCCGTGCCGGCCACGTAGCCCCAGGCGTCGGCCTCGCCCGCCCCGTGCAGGGTCTTGCAGGCGGCGACGCCGAAGTCCAGCAGCTTGACGCCATCGGCCGCGTCGACGATCACGTTGTTCGGGTTCACGTCACGGTGGATGACCCCGCGGTCGTGGGCGTACGCCAGCGCATCCGCGAGCTGCGTGGCGATGCCGAGGACGCGTGACTCGTCCATCCCGCGGGGCCTGCACGCGGCCAGCACCTCCGACAGGCTGCGCCCCTCGAGGAACTCCTGGAGGATGAACGTGACGCCGTCGCGTCGATCGAAATGAAACACCCGGACGATGTTCGGATGCGCGAGGTTCAGCGCGATCCTGACTTCGTTGACGAAGACCTCGATGGCCTGTGAGGACTGCTCCGTTCCCGGCCGCATGATCTTGATCGCGAATCGCTGGCCCAGCAGCGCATCTTCACAGAGGTGCACGGTGCCGACGCTACCCTCACCGATCTTGTCGAGCAGCCGGTAGCGACCGGCGATCGACATCGGATCCGCCTGTTCGGTCGGCGTTTCTTCCACCTGCGGCGCGACGGCGGTTTCGGTCTCTTCCGGAAGGAACGTGGCCAGGAACGCCGACGCCTCACGAAGCGGGCGTTCGCACCCCTCGGTCAGCTGCGCCCAGGACTCGAGCCAGGGGAGGTGGCGGCGGTACGGTTCCACATCGGGAAAGAAAACGGTGCTTCCGTCCTGCTGCCCGTGGCCGGTCGCCAGCCGGGCGTATTCGTTGGCCAGGGCGTTACCGAGCTTGACGGCGGCGATGCACCGGATCCGCGGCGCATCGAGGGCCAGGATCCGCGGATCGTCCATGCTGTGGTGATGCAGCAGCTGGACGCTCCGGACCGTGTCCGAGAGCTGCAGCTTCTCGGAGATCTTCTCGCCGATCAGACAGTGGTTCACCCCGAAGTAATCCTCTTCGAGGAAGATCCGCTCTTCCGCCGTCGCGGCCCCGGAAAAGAACACCGCGTCCACCTCCAGGTCCGGACGGTGCTCGAGATCGAGCAACAGGAGCTTGCCCAGATCGTGCAGCAGCGCGGCCGTGGGCGCGTCGTTCTCGCCGCCGTGGGTCTTGTTGAGATGCGCGACCGCCTCGGAGACGAGGAACGAATGGCGCCAGATCGCACCGAGCCTTTTGCGGTAGTCCTCGTTGTTCTCGAGGCTCGCCTGCACCCCGAGGTCGAGGACGATCAACTTGACCTTGTTGTACCCCAGCATCAGGATCGCCCGGCTGACGTCGGTGAGCTTCGTGCGCAAGCCGTAGAACGACGAGTTGACCGTCCGCAGCACCTCGGTCACGACCGCGGGATCGGTCGACGCCGCCTTGGCGATCTCCCGCGGGTCGCTGTCGGAGTCCTGCAGCAGTTGCAGCAGCTGCGTCATCATGGTCGGCAACGTCGAGAGCTGCGCGATCTTCGTCTCGACTCGCGCACGGATGGCCGGATCGATGTCGTCCCAGGTCATCGGCTGGCGTCTCGGAGGGCCGGTCGATGCGGGTTCCGGCGTGGCCTCCCTGGCCGGCTCGTGGAACTCCGGGGTCAGGTCCCGGCTGCCACGGGTCCGCCGCGGGCCCACCGCCGTGGGGTCGCGGCTCACCGCGCCGGTCCGCGCGTGGCGCGCGCGCAGGACGAGAAACACGGCCGCCGCGCCGACGAGGACGAGGATGAGCGCTGGAACGAGCAACCCGGGATCCCTCCGCTCATCCTTTCGGCCAGGAGCCGCGGGTTCTTGAGGGTGAGGGTGCCGAAATGGCCTAAGGCCAGCGAAAAGCCTGAGCGGACGCGCCAAGAGGGTGTCGATGATGCACATGCATCAGGCAGGCGCGACGCCTTCGTGTTATGAGTTGCCGAATCGACTCGGGTAGCAAGAATCCGTCCCACTACCGACCACTGAACCCGCATCGAGTCAAGCATCCCCGGTTGCCGTGGTTTCGGACGATCTCGAAAAGGAGGACAGGACCATGCGTCCACGCACCATACTGACCATCTGCGCTGCCACCGTCGTCATCCTGGCACTGGTGGCGTCTCCCGCGGTCGCGCAGAAAAAGACCCATCGCGGAATGCTCACGAACCACAACGCGGTGGCCAGTTCCCAGCCGGTCATGACCGATGTCCGGTGCGAGCCTGTACACGCTCACTTCCTGGCGCCGACTTTCTTCGACACGTGCGTCTACCAGGGCCACTTCTACGAGTGGTGTCTCGAGAATCCCGTGAGAGGAAGCCTCTCGGGTACGTGGCGTTACTACGGCTCGCCGGAGACATGGTGGGAATCCGAGGTTACGCCAGGCGCGCTCGGCGAGAGTTGGGGGTTCGCCGGAACATCCGCGCTCGCCGTCATCGAGACCCGAAGGGGAATTCTGTACGGACAAGATACCCTCGTCTGGCACGCCGAAGCCGGAGACGAAGGCGTCGGCTACGTCCGCCTTGTCGGGGGGACCGGTCGCTACGAAGGCGCGACGGGCTGGCTCGGGTATATCGCCGAGACCCTGGAGTCCGCGACCATCCTGGGACGGATCTGCACGCCCATCGATCCGTAGTCGAGACCCCGCCTCGCAGGCAGTTCTTGATGTTCTTGGTTCGGGCCCGAGGCGAGGCGGGGATTTCAAAGGAGGCTATTTCTGACCCTCACCTTGGGTGTAGGGTGGCACGCACCTGCACATGACGTGCCTCCACGGCGGGCGGCATTCTCTTGGAGTGTCGATCGCTAGAAGTGCCGAGAACGCCAGGCCGAGGGCTGCGCGAATCTCATCCATGTTCCGGGGGTCATGGAAGTACCGGCCGTAAACCTCCACGCCGAGCTGGTGGATCACTAACTGAAGCTCACCCAACTCGTAGGGCTTGAACTCACTCAAATTGGCTGTCTCGGACGCCATGATTTACCTCCCGCGCGGTGCGAGCGCGCTTTAACGCAAGAATCGTACGGACCACAAATTGCTGTCATTCTTCTGTTGGGAAAAGAGAACTCTGCCATCGTCGAGAACCTCGATTCCCGAGTAGCTGATGCCGGGAAGGTCGTTGGACGTGAGCACGCGGGATCGTCCCGTGTCGAGCGAGAGCTCGATCAGGTTGTGCGGTCCCTGAGCGTGATCCGCAGCGGTGAGATAGACGCGACCGCGCCGGGAATCGAGCGTCGCCGTCCCGCCGAAGCCGAACGGGACTTCATCGAGCGTCGTCGTGCGACCCTCCGGATCCACCAGGAGCGGCTCGAGCCGTTCGCTCCAGTCGGGATTGATCCGTCCTCTGAAGACGAGCAGGGTGGTGTCGTCGATCCAGCCCCGAAGGACGAACCGGTCGCCTCCCGCGACAGGCTCGTTCAGCACCGCTTCCGTGTCGCCCGTGCTCAGGCTCAGGCGATGGATGGACGCTTTCGAAGCCCGCAGATCGACCTGCATGTAAGCCAGCTCGCGACCGTTCGGTGAGACGAAGAGGTCACTCGTCTCGACCCCGGGGGTCCCGGCCACGAGCACACGGCCTTCGTCGGGTCGATGCACCGAGACCGCGCGGATGTCGCGTGCACCGTCCGATCCCATGGCGGCGAAGAACAGCTCGCTACCGTCGTGATTCCACGCCAGCGGCTCGTCGACCCAGTCGGCCGGGAACGGGTAGTACCAGGGAAGCTTGAACCGCTCGGCGATCCGCCAGCGGTGTCCGGTGTCGAGGTCTTGCAGCCACAGCTCGTGATCCGGGCCAAGCGCGACGGCGTAGGCGATCCGCCGGCCGTCGGGTGAGAGCCTGGGGCACGCCGCTCGATCCGCCACGGGCAGGGCTTCTCTGGGGGCGTCGATCCTGCCCAGCATCAGCCGGCCGTCGTACATATCCGAGGTCCCGAGAAGGCTCGGGGGACTTCGCTGGAATGCCAGCAGCCGACGATCGCGGGAAACCGTGGTCGCGCGATCGCGCAGGGCATCGGCGGTCAGTTGCCGGAAACTCGTGGTCCCGGGATCGACGACCCACAGGTCGGCGCGCTCCTCCGCTTCCGCGTACACCAGCAGCGATCCGTCATCGGCGGCGCCGGTCACCGTTTCCTCGTTGCTGCTGAAGGTGAGCTGGCGGCTGTCGCGATCGGAGACGCGAGTGAGCCAGAGGTCCATCTGTCCACTCACGTTCGATGTGTACGCCACGTGTTTTCGACCCAACCAGTGAGGATCGACCACGATGTGGGTTGCATCGGTCAGGGCGCTCGACCGTCCGCCATCCAGGTCGGAGACCCAGAGCACCATCTCCTCCTCGTTCTGCACGACGTAGGCCAGACGACGTTCGTCATCACGGACGTGGAACATGCGCCGCTCGCCCTCGGCCGACTCCCGTGAGAGCACCAGTCGGATCTCGCCGTCCGTCGTGTCGAAGGCGAGCAGGCCGCGGCGGTTGTCTTCCATGTAGATCCGGGTGCCGCGCCAGCCGCTCATCGAATGGTCCCCGGCCTCGCGTGGCAGCTCGAAGCTGCGTAACTGGGGTCCGCCGAAAGCGGGGATGATCTGGAGGAAGGCACGGTCCGCTCGGAAGACGACGAAGGCGATCTGCTGCCCATCCGGAGACCACACATGCGTGATGACGTTTCCCGCATGATCGGAGATCACCCTCGGCTCGGAAGACTCGGTACCGGTGAGCCACAGCTCCCGGCGCCCGCTCCGGTCGGAGATGAACGAGATCCACTCGGCGTCGGGTGAGAGGCGGGCACCGTCTTCCAGGCTGGGCCACGTCACCACCGCCTCCATGTGAGGAAGCGCGAAGGGATCCGGGTGAGGCCGGATCGACCAGCCGAGGGCAACCATCAACGCCAGTGCGGCCGCCGCACCGATCCACGGGCGGCCGCGGCGGGGAATCCACGCCGAGACGGGCGTCGGGCTCGAGACGTAATCCGCGAACTCCAGTTGCTTTTGGATCGACTTCAGGTCCCGTGCCAGGGTTCCCGCGGTCTGGTAGCGGTTGTCCGGTTCCTTGGCCAGCGCCTTGGTGACCACGGGTTCCAGTCCGTCCGGGAGGTCGTCACGGAGCGTCCCGACACCTGGGGGTGTCTCGTGGACGACCGCCTCGACCACCGCGGGCAGGTTCGGCCTCGCGAACGGCGGTTTGCCCGAGCACATCTCGTGGAGCAGCGCCCCCAGAGCGAACACGTCGCTGCGGACGTCGACCGGCAGACCCAGGATCTGCTCCGGCGACATGTAGGAGGGCGTACCGACGGGTCGACCCGCCTGTGTCAGCTCGACTTCCTCCGTCTCGCTGGTTCCGGCCGATGGCGCCAGCGCGCGAGCGAGTCCGAAATCCGAGATCTGTGCCCGACCGTCGCTCGCCAGCAAGATGTTCCGCGGGTTGACGTCGCGATGCAGGATGTTCCTGTCATGCGCCTTCTGAAGCGCATCGGCGAGACCGATGCCGAACGAGAGGATTTCCCGGACGGGAAGCGGGCCCGTCCGTTGCAGATGCTCCCGGAGGCTGCCGCCCTCGATCATGGCCATGACGAGCCAGGGCAGCCCGTCGTCCTCGAAGACCTCGTGGACGGCGACGATGTTCGGGTGGTCGAGCTTGGAGGCGGCACGCGCCTCGCGGACGAACCGGAGACGCTGGTCGGGGTCGCGGGCGAGCGCGGGCAGAGGACACTTGAGCGCGACATCCCGTACCAGCTTGACGTCGAGCGCACGGTAGACGTAACCCATGCCGCCCTGACCGATGAGCTCGCGGATCTCGTAGTGCCCGACGAGCTCTCCAGGCGACAGTGGGTACCTGTCGTCCTGAGTCTCTGCCAGCATGTGCGAAACCAGGGTTGATTGACTGTCCCATGATAACGCCTTTCAAAAGCGAGAGAACGCGATCGGATGTGGGCTTACCCGTATGGAGTTGCGGGAAGTACGTACCCCGCGCCGACCCCTTTCACCGCCGCTTCAGCTCGTCCTGCCAGTTGACGAACAGCGAGATCGGAGCCTGGGCGAGCCGGGGGTCCGTCGCCAGGACCAGGAACGCGTCGCCTTTCGCGTTGATCCCGTAAGAGCCCGCCGGTGCGTCCCGGTACGTTCAGCACGTCGCGCGGTTCGCCGAACTTGATCTCCGGCACCCTTCGCGGCATCCTTCTAGGCCGTTTGTCCGGGGTCGGAGGTCCCGCACCACGTGAACGAGAAGACGGCCCGAATCGGCGTCGTGACGCTGCTGATCGCGCTGTTCGCCGGCGCGGCGGGGGGGATCGGTTTCTTCACGCTCGGTTACGCCGACGCGACGGCCTATCTCGGGAACGACCCGGCGGCCTGCGCCAACTGCCACGTGATGCAGGGCCACCTGGACGCCTGGGTCAAGTCGTCGCACGGCAAGGTGGCGACCTGCAACGACTGCCACGCGCCTCCGGGTGGGATCGACAAGTATTACTGCAAGGCGCGAAACGGGTTCTTTCATTCCCTGGCGTTCACGACCGGGGAGTTTCCGGACAACCTCCAGTCCACCGACTACAACCACGGCGTGACCGAGCGGGCCTGCCGGCATTGCCACACGGAGGTCGCCCACGACCTGGGCACGCCGGTCTCCGGTGCGAGTCGAGTGGAGGACCTGTCCTGTATCCACTGTCATGCGACGGTCGGCCACGACCGCTAGCGGAGGGAAGTTTCCATGCCGGGTCGAACATCGGGAAGGGGCGTGCTGGTCGTAGCGGTCGTGTCGGGGCTCGTCGCCTTCGGCGTGGCGTTCCTGCTGACCAGCATCTTCGAGCGCAAGCAGGAAGCGCGCGTGCCGTTCGCACGCGTCGTCGAGATCGACGACGACACGGCCGATCCCGCGGAGTGGGGCAAGAACTTCCCGCAGCACTACGACGACTACCTCAAGACCGCCGACATGGAACAGACCCTGTACGGCGGCAGCGAGGCGATCCCCAACATGCCCAGCGACGCCGACCCCCGCAACGTGGTGTCGAAGAGCAAGCTGGGCACGATCCCGCAGCTGAAGCGGATGTGGGCGGGCTACGCGTTCGCCAGGGACTTCCGCGAGGAGCGCGGCCACGCCTACATGCTGACCGACCAGGTCTACACCGAGCGGCAAAAGGTCGGCCAGCCCGGAACCTGCATCAACTGTCACGCCTCGACCTACGTGGCGATGAAGAGGCTCGGCAACGGCGACCTCCACGCCGGCTTCGACGCGCTCAACGCGATGCCCTACTCCGAGGCGAAGACGCACCTCGACGGCCCCGTCGGCTGCATCGACTGCCACGACGCCGGGACGATGCGCCTGCGGGTCACCCGCCCCGCGTTCATCGATGCGATCGCCGCGGTCAAGAAGCTCGAGGGCATCGAGGACTACGACGTCAACACCATGGCCACGCGAGCCGAGATGCGGACCTACGTGTGCGGGCAGTGCCACGTCGAGTACTACTTCAAGGGCGAAAAGAAGACCCTGACCTACCCGTGGAACAAGGGGCTGACCGTCGATGCCGCGTGGGACTACTACGAGGAGGCCGGGTTCAAGGACTGGACGCACGCCGAGACCGGGGCCCCGATGCTCAAGGCGCAGCACCCCGAGTTCGAGCTGTGGTCCCAGGGCATCCACGCGCGCTCCGGCGTGACCTGCGCCGACTGCCACATGCCCTACAAGCGCGTCGGCGGCATGAAGGTCAGCAACCACCACGTGCGCAGCCCGCTGCTCGCGCCGAACAACGCCTGCGGTAATTGCCACAAGTACGACGACGAGGAGCTGGTGGCCCGGGCGGAGTCGATCCAGACGCGGCATCGGCACCTGGTCGACCGCGCGCTCGACGCGCTGGTCGAGCTGATCGACGACATCGCCGCGGCCGCCGAGAACGGCGTGGCGGAGGAGAAGCTGGTCGCCGCCCGGGGCTGGCAGCGCAGGGCGAGTTTTTATGTCGACTACGTCGAGGCGGAGAATTCCTCGGGGTTTCATGCGCCCCAGGAAGCGGCCCGGATTCTGGGTGAGTCGATCGATTACTCGCGGCGGGGGCAGCTGGCTTTGCGGTGACGCTCGATGCCCGGTCGGCGCATCGTCCCCACCGGTATACTCGACGCATGGATAGCTTCTTCGGCGGCGCCGCGGTCGCGCTGGTGGTGGTGGCCGTCTTCTGGCTCGGTCGCAGGCTCAAGGGCCCCGCTCCCGCGAGGGAAGCGCACATCGTCTCGAACATCGAGCACCTGCGCGCCATCGGACGGCTTTCCGTGTACCGCGTGCGGATCCAGGAGATCGTCACCCGGACCGACCACAGCTGGGGCGAATTCGGCAAGCGCTACCTCCAGTGGGTGTTGAGCTCGAGGAAGATGGCGATGATCTTCGAGTTCGATATCGACTTCGTCTACGACCTCGAGAGCCCGGACTTCCGGATCGACGACGCGGCCGGCGCGGTGTTCCGCGTCACGATGCCGGCATGCGGCCACGAGGTGCGGATCCGCGACATTCGCTTCTACGACGAGCAGGCGGCCAAATTCCTGCCCTGGTTGTTGCCGGATCTGGTCAACGGCTTTCTCGGCGACCGCTTTTCCGTGGAGGCGAAGAACAGGCTCGTCGAATCGGCGAAGCGGCACACCGAGGAGCGAGCCGTCAAGCTGATCGAGGATGTCCGGTCGGACGTCGAGGCCTCGGCGACAACGACGCTGCGTTCGATCAGCCGCGCGTTCGGAGCGAACGAGGTCGAGTTCCGCTTCGGGAAACGAACCCCGACCGCGGTGGACGTCGCCGTCGCCACGAAGCTCATGGCGTCGTGACGCTTCCGAGGTCCCGCCTCGAAGCCCCTTTTACACCGGCGACCGCCCCGCCCGCTTCCGATCGCCTTGCCGAGTCCAAGGCCAGGTAAACCGCCAGCGTGCTCCCGGCCGGCGGCAAGTTTCGCGTGACGACAACGTCGGTCGATCTGTCCCGTTTTCTGTCAGTCGCGTTGGGCCAGCCAGTTCAGCACCACGACCACGGACGAAGCGGTCGCCGCCTCTTCGTCCTTGATCATGAGGAACCGCCCGTCGGCGGCGACATCGTAGGACCGGTGTGGCTCCTGGTAGTAGCGGCCCGAGAAGAGCTCTACCGGCCTGCCCGCTCGGACTGTCCGGTCGTCGCCAGTCCCTTCGAACGTCAGGCTTGCCGCCATGATCTTTTCGCCGTTGCGGTAGAACAGCTCGCGACC
>JBFFZZ010000025.1:0-19877 GCA_041568335.1 Candidatus Polarisedimenticolaceae bacterium
AAATCGCCAACTGGGGCAACTCCCCCAACGGTGAAGGCGTCATCGGGTTCTACGCCAAGAACCTCCGCACGCAACAGGCGGTGTCTTATAACGGTGACGAGCCCTTCTACCTGGGCAGCGCGACGAAGACGGCGGCGCACTTCCGCTACTGGATGCACATCGAGAGTGGTCATTTTTCGAGCGGCGACCCGCTCGCGTTCAGCACCGGCGCCAACTCGGGGGCGCCGTGGTACGTCGACGAACGTTGCCCGGGCGCGGATGCTACGAACCTGATCGGCTTCGGCACCGGGCAACCGGGAACCTGCAACCAGACCATGAGCAATCCCACCGGGATCAACCCGAACGACCTCGGTCAGTCTTTCCCGCTCGACCGCTTCGACCTCGCGATGATGACGCAGAGCGACAACGCGGCGACCTCGGCGTTGATCGACGACCCGACGTACGGCCTGGCCCTCGATGCAACCAACCTCAACGAATGGCTTTCCGCGGTGCCCGGCGTCGGTCAGGGTTGGGGCATCGTCACCAGCATCCACGATGTCGACCGGCTGATCTTCTGGAACGGCCAGCACACGACCGCCAAGAAGAACGACCCGTCGTTCATGCGGGCACCGGGCCACACCTTCGGCGGGTACCGCAACAATTACCGTGCTTGCGGCCTCCCCGGCAACCCTCCCGCCAACTGCGTTTCACAGACTTGTCAACGTTGCTTCACCCCGGCTACGTGCACCGACGGCACCCAGAGCTGCGTGGTCCCCTGTCCGGGGAGCCAGACCTGCCAGGTCGTCACCGACCCCTGGGGCGACATGCTTACGTACCTCGGCACCTCGAGCTTGCTGTTCCCCGACTGGACCGTCGGGCACGGGCGTTACTACGCGATGGGCACCAACAGCGCGACGCCGCGCGCCTACTCGAACCTGCTCGAGGACTTCTGGAAGCTGGACTTCCACACACAGCCGTTTCGTGATGCCGCGGTCCAGAACATGGGCTTCGGCGGACCGCTGGACAACAACTTTCCCTGCCGGGAGGACATCAACGGGGGCGGGATCTGTACCGCGGGCGAGGGCTTCACCATGCTCGCCGCCAAGGGGGGGGCCAAGGGCGGAGCCTCCGACTCCACCCAGGTATGCGTCAACACCGCGCTGATCCAACTGAACAACGACGTCACCACCGACCCGGTGAACTTCCCCGTGTGGGACGACGACGACGAGATGGTGTCGGTCGTCGTGATGACGCGCGAGAGCGGGGACTCCTGCGGGAACATCCGCACCAACTGGTTCGGCCTGTTCGGAAACGAGATGGTGCGGGCGGTCACGACCGATCTGCAAAGAGGTCCGGGCTCGTTCGGTCCCACGACGGTGATCGAAGAGGGCCAGATCCAGATCGACCTCCATATCATGAACATCGGCGGCGCGGTCAGCGGAAGCTTCGAAGTTCAAATCTACGCCTCGACGGATCTGAGCTTCGACGGTGCCGACAAGCTGGTCACGACCGCTTTCGTACCCAGCGTCGCGGGGAACTCCACCTACGCGTCGGGCCCCATGAACGTCGTCCTGCCCTCGTCGGTCACCGCCGGAACCTACTACCTGCTGGCGCGGATCGACTGGAACGATCAGATCGACGAGTACGACGAGCGGCCCTCCTCGAATATCGACGTCGTCTCGGCCGACCAGCTGACGGTCATGCCGCCGTGTCCCGATAGCGACGGGGACGGCGTCGCGGTCTGCGACGCGAGCTGCATCCCGTACCCGCAGCAACCCTGCGGCGACTGCGATCCTGCGGACGCGACGATCTACCCGGGTGCCGTGGAGATCTGTGACGGGATCGACCAGGACTGCGACACGATCATCGACAACAATATTCCGACGCCGCTGGTCGCCAACCGCATCGAGTACGACGACCCGCTGCCGTACCACAACTTCGGCCAGGCGATGGCCAACCTCGGCGACCTCGACGGCGACACGATCGACGACTTCGTGGTCGGCATCCCGGGCGGGGACGTCGCCGGCGTACTCGACGCGGGCATCGCGCGGGTGATCTCGGGCGCCGATCTGACGACGATCTGCGACGCCGTCCTCGCATCCCCGTCCACCTCGGACAGCCTGGGCGAATCGGTCGCTGCGGCGGGTGGCGATCTGAACGGCAACGGTCAGAACGACTTCGTGGTCGGCGTTCCCTTCTACGACGGCATCGCGAACGGCGCCGGCGCGGTCGCGGCGTTCAACGGACCCGACTGCGCGTTCATCCGGCTGATGGAAGACCCGGCGGGAGTCGCCTCCGACAGGCTGGGTCACGCCGTGATCTCGATCGGCGACGTCGACAACGACACTGTGCCCGACATCGCCTCCAGCGCGTTCCTGAGCGATCTCGGCGGGACCAACCGCGGTGCCGTCCACCTGTTCTCGGGGGCGACCGGCAACTTGCTGTTCACGATGTTCGACACTCTCGGCGTCGCGGACGATCTCGGAGCCAGCCTCGCGGGGCCCGGCGACTTGACCGGCGACGGTATCCCCGACATCGCGGCCGGCGCGCCCCAGACCGACACCTCGGGAAGCGCGAACGGCGCGGTCTACATCTTCTCGGGGGCCGACGGCAGCTATCAGTACCGCCTCACGGACCCGACGGGGGAATCCGGTGCCGATCTCGGCATGACCCTCGTCTCGCTCGGAGACCTCGGTGCCGACGGCGTTTCCGAGCTTGCCGCCGGGCAATGGGGCGACATCGTCAACAACGATCGCACGGGTTCCGTCGCGATCTTCAACAGCTTTACCGATACGGTGCTTCTACGTCTGGTCAATCCGATCGGTCTCGGTGGATCGAGCGAGCGTTTTCCCACCGCGCTCGCACCGATCGCGGACATCAACGGCGACGGGATCACCGATGTTCTCGTCGGCGCCGACGGGGACGACGACCTGGCGTCCGACGCGGGATCGGTGTTCATCTTCGACTCGGTCACCGGTGCGCTGTTGCACCACGTCTTCGATCCCGCCGGTGTGGCCACCGATCAGCTCGGCACCGACGTCATCTCGCTCGGCGACATCTCCGGCGACGGTGTTCCCGATTTCGCGGCGAGTGGCCCGATGGCCGACAACATCGAGGGCAACGAGGCCGGTCACGTGGTCGTGTTCGTGCTCGAGGAAGACTGCGACAACGACGGCTACAGCCCGTACGCGGGGGATTGCGACGACATGGATCCCGCTATCCGACCCGGTGCTTTCGAAAGCTGCGACACGATCGACAACGATTGCGACGGCCTGACCGATGAAGATTCGGACGGCGACGGCTTCGATACCTGCAGCGATTGCCGGGACAATGACCCGCGGGTCAACCCGAACGGCACCGAGATCTGCAACGGCGTCGACGACGATTGCGACGGCTTTACGGATGCCCAACCCAGCTTGCCCGACCTGGATGGCGACGGCGTCTGGGGCCCATGCTCCGACTGTGACAACACGAACCCGAATATCAACGCGAATCAACCGGACACCTGCAACCACATCGACGATGATTGCAGCGGCATCCCCGATGACGGGTTCCCAATGGTCGTCTCCACGCGCTTCTCGATGCTGCCTTCCGGAGAGGACGACGACGAGCTGGCCACGGACGTGGCTTCGATCGACGATGTCAACAACGACGGCGTCGACGACTTCGTGGCGAGCTCTCCGTTGATGGACAGCAGCGGATTGAACCACGGAGCGGCGGCGGTCTTCGACGGTGCTACAGGCGCATTGATCTGTGTCGCTGCGCCGGGGACGCAGATCAGCGAGCAAGCCGGCACTTCCGTGGCGGGTGTCGGCGACGTCAACGGAGACGGCGCCGGTGATTTCGCCATGGGAGCCCCGTTCCACGACATCAACACCAACGACGAAGGCAAGATCTACGTGCTGAACGGGGACGACTGCACGTTGATCCGTGAGTTGACCGACTCGAACGGCCAGGCCGACGACCGGCTCGGCGAGTCGGTTGCAGGAATCGGCGATCTGACCGGGGACGGTATCGGTGAGATCGCCGGTGGTGCTCCGCGTGCGCTCACGCCCTACGGCAACGACGCAGGCGCCGTCCTCGTCTGGAACGGCGCCACGGGCGCCGAGCTGTTCAAACTGATCGACACCCACACAGGGAGCAATCGTGCCGGCACCTCCGTCGCCGGTGTCGACGACGTCAACGCCGACGGTGTGCCGGATATCGTTGCCGGTGCGCCGTTCGACGACGGCGTGCGCGGGGGCGACGTCGGCAGTGTCCTCGTCTTTTCCGGCGCCGACGGCTCGATCATCCACAAGATGTTCGATCCTGACGGGACGAGTTCGGACCAGGTCGGAACGGCGGTCGCGGGAATCGCCGATCTGACCGGGGATCACGTGCCGGACATCTTGGCCGGTGCGCCGCGCGAGGACAGCGGCGGCAGCGACAACGGAGCGATCTTGGTTTTCTCCGGTGCCGACGGCACCGTTGCGCAGATCGTGCCCCTGACGGACGCAGCGACGAGCCACCAGTTCGGCGTGTCGGTCACCGCGCTCCACGATCTGAACGGCGATCTCATTCCCGAGTTCGCGGGCGGATCGGTCAACGACGACACGGAAGGCTCCAACACCGGCCGGGTGTTGATCATCAACGGCGCCGACTACTCGGTGCTTCACGATCTCACGGTGCCCGGGAGCTCGGATGACTCCAATCTCGGCTTTGCGCTCGACGGGATCGGCGATCTCAACGGCGACGGGACGCCGGAGGTGATCGTCGCCCAACCGCGACAGCACACGCAGGAAGACCAGGATGTGGGGAGAGTCGTTGTTTTCAGCTTCGAGAGCGACTGCGACGACGATGGAGTGGGCCCGTTCGAGAAAGATTGCGACGACCAGAGCGGTTTGAGATACCCGGGATTGGTCGAATTCTGCGACGGGATCGACAACGATTGCGATCTTTCCATCGACGAGGACGAGGACGGCGACGGCGACGACGCCTGTGTCGACTGTGACCCGGACAACCCGTCGATCTCCACCTCGATGCCCGAAGTGTGCAACATGGTCGACGACGACTGCGACCTGCAGACCGACGAGGGCGTCGACCTGGATGGAGACACCTACACGACCCCGTGCGATTGCGACGATACCGATGTCAATGTGAACGCATCGATCGTCGAGGCATGTAACACGATCGACGACAACTGCGACGGTGGGATCGACGAGGGCTTCGCAAGGCCACTCGATCAGGTACGCATCCTGGATCCGGAGCCGTTTGTCGCCGACGACGTGGGCGCGTCGATCGCGCTCATCGGGGACGTCGATTCGGACGCCTTCGCGGACGTCGTCATCGGCGTTCCCGGGGACAACGTGGTGGCGAATGGCGCCGGGTCGGCCATCCTCGTCTCCGGTGCGACACGAGAGGTCGTTTGTCGGCTCCTCGACCCCGCCGGTTTGACGTCGGACGCCATGGGTCGCTCGGCGGCGGGCGTTGGCGACGTCACCGGTGACGGCACGCCGGATATTGCGCTCGGTGCCCGTTCGGACGACGGGGCCGGCCAGGCGAGCGGCTCGGTGCAGATCTTCGACGGCGCGACCTGTGCCTGGGTCCGGGAGTTGCTCGACCCGGCCGGCGCGGCCAACGACTTTTTCGGCACCTCGATCGCCTCGATCGGCGACGTGACGGGCGACACCGTGCCGGACATCGCCGTAGGAGCGAACTGGGACGACGAGAACGGCTACACGAACGTCGGGAGCGTCTCCGTGTTCGACGGCGCGACGGGAGCGTTCCTGTACAAGACTCTCGATCCGCACGGCCGGTCAAACGACCAGATGGGGATCTCCGTTTCGGCTCTTGGCGACGTCGATTTCGACGGCATCCCCGATTTCGCCGCCGGCGCCGTATTCGACAACGTGTTGGGTAGCACCCCCGGATCGGTGAGCCTGTTCAGCGGCTTCGACGGCAGCTGGATCCGCACGATGAGCGACCCCGTGGGGGCCAACGGCTATATCGGGCGCTCGGTCGCCGCCGCCGGCGACATGAACGGGGACGGTGTCCCCGACCTGATCACCGGCGCCGAGGGTGACGACACCGGGTCCACCAATGCGGGTGCGGTGCTCGCCTTCTCCGGTCTGGACGGTAGTCTGATCCGGCGCTTCGTCGATTCGTCACCCTTGCAATCCGCGGACCTCGGGGCCGCCGTGGCCGCGGCCGGGGATCTCGACGGCGACGGGATCACCGAGGTCGTCGCCGGTGGACCCGACTCCACGAGGACGGGTGGCTCGGCCGGCGAGATCGTGTTGTTCGACGGGGCCACAGGCGCGGTGCTTCACCGGTTCACGGATGCGTCTTCGCAGTCGGGCGATGACTTCGGCGCGACCGTGTTGGCCGCGGACATCAACGGCGGAGGGATCGAGATCCTCGCCGGAGCTCCGAACGGCGATCCCGGTGGGCTCAGCTCGGCCGGTTACGTGACGGTCTTCACGCTCGACGCCGATTGCGACGGCGACGGCTACTCGCCGCTGGCGGATTGCGACGACACGAACGGCGGCACGACCGGGGCGCCGGGCCCGGCGCAGGCGTTGTCGTTCAGCGATGACACGACGCTGAGCTGGACCGCTCCGGCCGATCCCGGGCTGTCGCCCGGCACGCTGGTCTACGACGTGGTTCGCTCGGACGATCCGTCGGACTTCGTCACCGGGATGACCTGTGTGGAATCGGACGACGGTGGGGATACGACGGCGGCCGACACCGACACGCCGACTTCGGGGTCGTTCTACGCCTACCTGGTGCGCGCGAAGACGTTCTGCGGTGCGGCGGCGGACGCCGGTCGCGCCATCGCCACGTGCCCGTAGACACTTGTTTTCCTCAGAAACGATCCGCGCGGAACGGCGCCGGATCGACCGAAGGCGTCTCGCCGCAGATCAGCTCGGCCAGCAACCGTCCGGTCGCCGGCGCGGTCTTGAGCCCGGTCATCTGGTGGCCCGTCGCCAGCCAGATGTCGCGCGCGCCCCGGGCGCGGCCGATCGCCGGCATCCCGTCGGGCATGCAGGGGCGCAAGCCGCGCCACACGTCCACATCCGCGGTCGATACCTCGCCCAGCTCGAGCATCGTTCCTGCGTCGCGCACCATGGCGGCGACGCGGCGCCGGTCGAGCGAGAGATCCTCGCCGACCAGCTCGAGCGTGCCCGACACGCGCAGCGAGTCGGCATGCGGCGTGATCGCGATCTTGCGCTCGGTGAGGTAGATCGATCGCGTGGGGTGAGGCTCGCGCCGTTTCGCCTCGAGCGAATAGCCCTTGGCCCCGAGCATCGGCAGCCGCAGCCCCAGCCGGCGTCCGAACGAGCCGGACCAGGCGCCCGCCGCGAGAACGGTCTGCTTGGCCTGGACGACGCCTCGCGACGTGCGCAGAAGATCGCCCGTACCGTTCGACGTGACGTCGACGACCTCGGCCCGTTCCTCGAAGCGCACACCGAGCCGTTCGGCCTCGGCGATCAACGCGCGCACCGCGCGGTAGGGATCGCAGTGTGCGTCCTCTGGGAAGAACAGCCCGCCGACGGACGCGGCACGGATGGCGGGCTCGCGCTCGCGAACCTGATCCGTCGACCACTCCTCGTAGGGGATGTGGAACCGTTCCGTGAGCTCCGCCCGGCGCTGCGCCGCGATCAGCGACTTCTCGCTCTCGTACACCGCGAGCAGCCCGTTGCGCGCGAAGCCGAACGGCTCGCTCGTTTGCGCCGCGAGCCGCTCCCAGAAATCGACGCTCCGGCGGCTGAGCTCGATCAACGCCTTCGCCCCGCGCTCGAACGGCGCGCGCCGGCTGTTCGCGAGGAAGCGCAGCAACCAGGCGGCCAGCGCGGGGTCGAACCGTGGGCGGATGTAAAACGGACTCTCGCGGTCGAGCAACCAGCCCAGTGCCTTCACCGTTTGTCCCGGCGCGGCAAGCGGCAGGGCGAGCGAGGCCGTCAACCAGCCGGCGTTCCCGTAGGAACAACCGTGGCCGAGACGGTCGCGTTCGAGCACCCGGACGGACGCGCCGCGGCGGGCCAGCTCCAACCCGCAGGCGATGCCGACCACACCGCCGCCGACGATCGCGACGTCGGCCCTGCCGAGATCCGTGTCCATGCGCCCAAGATACGCCTGGCGGGGTTAAACGCCCCAGTCGATCCGATGGCGGGTCTGCCAGACCGACCGCCCCAACACATGAAAGATCGTGACCAGCAGGTAAAACCGCACGAAGCGCATCAGCAGGGCCCAGCCGTCGTGGATGTCGGCGATCCTTCCCGTCGCCTTCCAGGCCAGCACGAACACGGCGAGCGCCGCGACGACCGCGAGATAGTCCGCACCCATCGAGCGCATCGTGTGCGCCAGATCGCTCGGGGCCAGCGCCTCGAACAACCGGTTTTGGATCGTCGTGTTGAGCACGATGGCCGGGTAGATCAACAAGCCGACGAGAAAAAACGCGGCGCGTAGGAAGGGGTTCGGCGTCTCGGGACCGAACTGCCAGTACAGCAGCCAGGGGGAGAAGGCGACCGCACTCGCGCCGAGCAGCCGGAACAGCGGGAACAGGAAGTCGACGAGGATGTCGTCCGGCTCCGGGAACTGCGGTGCCGTGTAGGGTTTGCTGGAGGAGCAACGCGTGACGTGGACCCCGTAAGCCGCGGCGAAGACCGGGATCGTCCAGGCGAGGATCGGGACGAAACCGCCGAGGAAGAGAAACGCCAGCACGAGCGGGCTGCCGCCGCGAAACGCGTAGAGCATCACCGATGGAACCTCGGTCCAGAACGGCCGGATCGTGCGGACCTCGGCGATCGGGAGGAGACCCTCCCTGCAGCACGGGCTCAGCGCGGTCCGGGATCCCGGCGCTTGAGTGCGCCTCGCGCAAGATTCACACCACGACTCATCGCAACGCTCGCAAACGCGGCGCGCCCTGCGGCCGGGATGCTCGCTGCAGCGTTCGTCCTCCGCCGGTGTCTCGCCCGCGACGCCGGGCGGCCACAACCGCCGGCAGTGCGAGCAGCGCACGACACAACGGCCCGCGGGCAGCGCGGGAATCGCATGCTGCTGGTTACAATCCGGGCATACCGAGCGCGCGTTCATCACGGGGTCAGGTCTTGAATCTTGCGGTATCGACGACCCACGGGCCCCAAGAGTCGCTCGGAAACGGTGCAAAATTCAAGACCTGACCCTATCGCCCGTCGGGGTTTTCGGGGTTCGTTCTGAGCCGATTACCAAACCGCCCATGGATTCTCTCGGTTTCATCCTTACCTAGAAAGGAAACTGGAGTCCTCCTCCGGCGAACGGCTTCGGGGAGTCGGGCGTCGAAGGGGGGCACCGCCATGAGGATTGTGATGAGCGAGTTCGGATCGATCAACGGCGAGGGCTACGGCCGCAACTGGAGAGACATCGCCGCGGAGATGGAGCGGCCGACCACCGGTCCCGCGGGCAGGTCGCTCGGCGACCGGCTTTGCCATGCAGAGCAACCGCAAGAATCGATCGACGCCGTGCTCGACGAAGCGGCGATGAGGTTCCACAACTGCATCCTGTTCCGAGTCAAGGACAACGTCGCGACCATCTGGGGTCATCGAGGCGGGAACGAGCCAAACCACGCGCTCGATCGTTTTGCCGTCTCGCCGGTTTCCGGGAATCCGCTGGAATTGCTGACCATCTATCCGGCTTTCCACGGACGGATGCCGATCGAACCTGCATACGTCCCCTTCTTTACCGAACTCGGATTGGGGTACCCGGCTCAAGTCAGCCTCACACCCATCGAGGTGAACGGACGTCTCGTTGGAATCCTGTACGGCGACTGTGGGGAGCACCTCCGGCTGACGAGCAGCGAGAACGAGGATCTCGAGCTGGCCAAGCGCCTTGCCTTGGGCTTTGCTCTGATCCTGATCAAGAAGAAGATCCGCTCCGTCCAGGACGTTTGAGCTACCTCCTCAGCGTGTAGAGCAGGATCGCCGCTGCGGCGTGGACCGAAAAAGAGTCCACGTCATCGGCCATCGGGATCGAGACCGCGCGGTTCATCCGATCGATCAGATCGCCGGACAGACCGAAGGCCTCCGAGCCGACGCAGATGGCGACACGGGCGTCCGCGGAGAGCTTCACGGATGCAAGGTCCTCCCCGGCGCGGGTGACGGCAGCGATCGCCTCGACGTTGCTCGACTCGAGATCGGCAAGCAACGCGTCGCTGGACTCGAACCGAATCACCGGAACGCGAAACAGGCTACCCCGCGAGATTCGCAACGATCGCGGGTGATAAGGGTCGCCGGGCCCGCTGACCACGAACGCGTCCGCCCCCGCCGCAAGCGCGGTGCGGATCAACGCGCCGAGATTCCCCGGATCGTCGACACCGATCGCGGCAAGCACGCGGACCGGACCTTTCCGGGGCAAGACTTCGGGCAGGGTGGCCGGTTGCGGCTGTTTTAGCAACGCCGCCATGGCGCCCGTTTCACGTCCTTCAAGCACGTGCGCCAGACCGATGTCGGGTGTCTCGAGGACCTCGACGGAAGCGGCGTCGAGTCGGTCGAGGAGCTTCCGGACGCGCGACTCGCCGCGCATCACGGCCGACTCCGCCACCAGCACGGATTCGATCCGAGCGCCCGAGGCGAGCGCGCGCTCGATCAGCCGCAGCCCCTCGACGGAGAAGTGCCCGGACGCCGCCCGTCCACGCGCCGTTGCCGTTCGCTCGATCTCGGCGGCGATGGTCTTCCAGCGCATGAGCGGGCCAGTCCGGTTGCCGAATTACTCGGGGCCCTGGCCCCCGGCCATCTCCGCGAACCACGCCTCGGCACGTTTCCCCATTTCTTCCGGAGGAACGTCCTCGACGTGCGTCGCGAAGCCCCACTGATGACCGTACGGATCCTTGACCTTGCCGTAGCGGTCGCCCCAGAACGCATCCATCAACGGTGCCACGACCTCACACCCCGCATCGACCGCGCGCTTGAACGCCTTGTCGACGTCTTCCACGTAGAGGTGCAGGCTCGCCGGGCTGCCGCCGAGCGTTTCCGGTGCCTTCATCTCCCATTGCGGGTTCTCGTCGGTGAGCATCACCGTCGAGTTCCCGATGCGCATCTCGGCGTGCATCGTGCCCTGGCCACCGGGCCCCGGCATGTGGACGCCGGCCTCCGCGCCGAGGGCCTTCTGATAGAAGTCCAGCGCTTTCTTGGCATCCTTGACGATCAGATACGTGCTGACCGTGTTGAATCCCTCGGGAATCTTGTCCGCCATTCTTCTCTCCTCCTCGAAGACGGATCGCTCCGCCACCAATATCCCCTGCCCTTGTTGGTTTCAACCGACCGTGCCCCCTGATTGTACCTCGACCGGACCATCGTGGGGGACCTCAAGGCAACGGGCGCTTTTCGGAATTGAAAGACCGGGCGTGAGGGGTATGCTCTGCGGATGCGATACCGAACTTCGACTCTCGTTGCGGTCCTGTTGCTGTCGGCCGTGACGCCCGGTCTGTCCCAGAGCGAGTCCCGGGAGGAGATGGAGGAGATCGCGAAGGCGGAGCGCAAGGCCTGGGTCCCCATGCGCGACGGTGTGCGGTTATCGACCGACATCTACCTGCCGAAGGACGACGAGGGCCCGTTCCCGACGATCTTCTGGCGCACTCCCTACAACTACAACAAGCTGCGCGGGTCACGCTCGCGCATGGCCAAACAGGCGATCGAGAACGGCTACGCGTTCGTCATCCAGAACGAGCGCGGCAAGTACTTTTCCGAGGGCGAGTGGGAGATCCTCGGCCGCCCGCGCACAGACGGGTACGACGCGCTGGACTGGATCGCGTCCCGGGAGTGGTCCAACGGGAAGGTCGGGACGATCGGCTGTTCCTCGTCGGCCGAATGGCAAATGGCGTTGGCCGCGATGGACCACCCGGCGCACGTGGCCATGGTGCCGATGGCTGCCGGCGCGGGGATCGGCCGCGTCGGCGAGTTCTACGAACAGGGCAACTGGTATCGCGGCGGTGTGTTCCAGATGCTCTTCGCGACCTGGCTCTACGGCGTGCAGAACACGCAACGTCCGACGCTCTCCCCGGACCTTTCACGCGAGGACCGCGAGCGGCTGTCGCTGTACTTCGACCTCGCGCCCGACATGCCCGATGTCGAGTGGAGCGAGGCCATCCGGCACCTTCCGTTGATCGACATCATGAAGAACGTCGCTGGACCCAAGGGAATCTATGCCGAGTTCATCCAACGCAAACCCGACGACCCGATCTGGTACGAGGGTGGGCTGTACCACGACAACGAGGGCTTCGGTGTCCCGGCGTTGTGGCTGAACTCCTGGTACGACGTGTCAATCGGTCCCAACGTCGCGCTGTACAACCATGTGCGCAACGTCGCCGACAAACAGGTCGCAAACAACCAGTTCCTGGTCATCGCACCGACCGCGCACTGCGGCTTCTTGTCGCGCGATGAAGAGACGATCGTCGGCGAACGGAGCTTCGGCGACGCCCGGCTCGACTACAACGAGATGATCTTCGACTGGTTCGACTTCTGGCTCAAGGACGAGGACAACGGTTTCACCGAAAAGACGCCGCGCGTGCGCTACTTCACGATGGGCGACAACGTCTGGCAGGAGGCCGACGATTGGCCGCCCCCGGGGGTCCGCATGACGCCCTACTACCTGTCCAGCGACAAGGGCGCGAACAGCCTGTACGGCGACGGGCGGTTGTCGCGGAAGAAACCCGCGACGGCGGGTAAGAGCACGCTGAACTACGACCCGCAGGTCCCCGTTCCTTCGCTCGGCGGCGGCGTTTGCTGCACCGGCGGCGCCGTCCGTCCGGGGGCGTTCGACCAGCGCGGGATCGAGGCTCGTCACGACGTGCTGGTTTACACGAGCGACCCACTCGAGGAGAAGATGGAGATCAGTGGTCCCGTGGAGGTCACGCTGTTCGTCAGCTCGAGCGCGAGGGACACCGACTTCACGCTCAAGCTGATCGATGTGGAGCCCGACGGGACGGCGTGGAACCTCGACGAGACGATCCAACGCGCGCGTTATCGCGACGGCTATGACAGGGAAGTGTTCATGGAGGAGGGCAACGTTTACGAGTTGAAGCTGGGTCCGCTCGTCACCAGCGCCACGTTCGAAGCGGGCCACCGGATTCGCATCGAGGTCTCCAGCAGTAACTTTCCGCGTTTCGCCCGGAACCTCAACACGGGTGGAAACAATTACGACGAGACGGAGGGCGTGGTCGCGGTGAACAGCGTCCACCACTCGGTGCAACACGCCTCGCGGATCGTACTTCCCGTGATCGGGGAGTGATCCACGTGCGTCGCCTCCTGTGCAGCGGTCTGTTGTTGTCGATTGCGCCGTTCGCGGCGGCTTCCGACCCGCTCACCTTCGCCACGAGCGAACCGGAATTCGTGGAGAACTTCACCCCCGCGCGGCCGATGTCCCGGCACGCGCTCGAAGAGGTCGTGAACCGGATCTCGAAAGAAGAGGACTTCGCCATCCGGCGTGTTCCCGAAGGCACCTCGGATACCGCGGTGTTCGGCCTACTGCAGTTCGACCGACCGGTCGCCTTCATGATCGACCCCTCCTTCGCCAAGGCGACGAACGGCGAGTTCAAGGTGTTCGCCGACACCAACCGTGACGGTGATCTGACCAACGATCCCGACATCGTGATCTCCCCGGCCGAGGCACCGTTCGACAAGAAGAAGTCGTGGAGTGTCGTCGTCCCCGAGCCCGCTCCCGGCACGGCGTCGGCCAAGCTCATCCTGCCCGAGGACGTTTCGCTCATCTACCTGTTCGAGACTCAGATGCGCAAGGGCGTGATCGAGATCGGCGGGCGCTCGGTGGAGTTCGCGCTGGTCGGCCGGCGCGGTGTCTACGACCGGCCCTACAATCGGCTCCACCTGGACGTCGACGGGGACGGACGGATCGTGCACGACGATCTCGGCGCCGAGGGAGTTTACGAGATCTCCGAGCGCCATCTCTTCCTCGCGAATCGACGCTATGCGTTCGAAGTGGACCGGGACGGGAGCTCGCTGACGTTGACCGAGGCGCCGGAGGCGGCGCCACCGGCGTCGGTCAACCGGGGATCACCCGCCGTCGATTTCGACTTCGTCGATATCGAGGGGGTCGAGGGGACGCTCGCGGATTACAAGGGTAATGTCGTCTTGCTCTACTTCTGGGGCACCTGGTGTGGTCCGTGCATCCAATCCATGCCGAGGTTGGCCAAGACCTACCATGAGTTTCGCCCCCAGGGCTTCGAGGTGCTGGCGATTGCCAAGCTAAGCCAACCGGAGGACATCCGGGCTCTCATGGAAAAGCACGATCTCGATTGGCGCCATGTCCTGGAGGACGATTCCGGACCGCTCTCGACGCTTTACCGGATTCGCGGCGTCCCGAGCTATGTGCTGATCGACGCGGAGGGGACGATCGTCAAGCGCGGCCACGCCCTGCATCTGGGGCGGGAGCTGGCGTCGCTCTACGCCGAGAAAAACAGATCGAACCGAATCAGGCGGATAAAGTCGGGCCCGGTAACGCCGCGGCGCTCCGGGCCCTGAGATTTCTTTTGCTTTAGCGGTTCAGCGTTGCGTCGAGCGCCTTGCCTGCTTTGAAGCGGACGGCCTTCTTGGCCTTGATCTTGATGGTCTCACCCGTTTGCGGGTTGCGGCCGATGCGCGCGCGGCGCTTGCTGACACCCCAGGTGCCGAAACCGACCAGCGTGACCTTTTGATTCTTCTTGAGCGCGGTAGAGACACCGTGGATCAAGCTGTCGATGGCGGTCGCCGCGGCAACTTTCGTGATCCCTGCGTCCTTCGCGATCTTCTCGATGAGCATGGCCTTGTTCATTCTCCCTCACCTCCTTCGCGGAACATCGCACACGTCAAACGTCAACACCCACGTTGACGTCAACGATTACACGCGACGTCGTGAACGCTGTCAAGAGAGAATCGCGATGAAACACTGGCGAGAACAGGGTTTCAGCGTTCGAGGAAACGACGGATTCGATCCTTCGCGTCGCTTTCGAGTCCCGTGAAGAACAACGCGAGCTCGTAACGCGACTCCCCGCTCGTTGACGACGCGATCTCGTTGCGTCGAACGACGACCGCTTTGACATCGACCGGCTCGGTCTGTCCGTTGCCGGCGATCGGAAGCAGGAGACGCACCGCGAGCTGCGTCATCTCGGGGAAATCGGCGGTCGACGTACACCGCAGACCGCCGAGCGACAGATCGGCTCCCTGCATCCGGGCCACGACGCCCCCGTCATCGCGGATCCCCTGGAGGTCGAAAACAGCGGAAACTCGGGGATTTACCCTTCTCTCGGCGACTTCGTGACCCACGTTCGTGTTCTCCTGAGGTTCGTAGCCGGTCCGCAAAGACGGTCTACACTAAAGAACCGCAACGGGTAAATCAACGACGCATCCGTCGTGAAGTAAGGAACCGCGAGTTGGATCAAGGCCGCCTTCGCAAGCTCTTGCGCGACGTCAGGAGCGGCAAGCTCGGTGTCGACCGCGCGCTGGAGACGATGCAGCTCGAGCGCATCGCCGAGCTCGAGCACTCGACACTCGATCTCGATCGCGCGTTGCGTCGAGGGTTTCCCGAAGTCGTCTTTGGACAGGGTAAAACGCCTGATCAGATCATCGAGATCGTGCAACGGATGAACAAGGCCGGTCAAAGTGTCTTGGTCACGCGTGTCGCCGCCGACGCGGTGGCCACGGTCACCCAGGCGCTACACCGAGCCGAGTACAATCCACTCGCGCGAACGTTGTTCGCACGCGTGGGCAAGTCTCGCAAGAAGAAACCGGGCATCGTCGTCGTCACCGCGGGAACGTCCGACCAAAATGTCGGCGAAGAGGCCGTCGTCACCGCGGAGGCCATGGGGAACAAGGTGATCCGTATTCGCGATGTCGGTGTCGCCGGCTTGAACCGGTTGCTCGCGCACAAGGAAACCTTGGTCAAGGCCAAGGTGCTGGTCGTCGTCGCGGGGATGGAAGGGGCCCTGCCCTCCGTCGTCGCCGGTCTGACCGCGTGCCCGGTCATCGGCGTGCCGACGAGCACCGGCTACGGCGCCGGCGGGGAGGGAGAGGCGGCGCTGTTGGCCATGCTCAACTCCTGCGCCACCGGTTTGACCGTGGTCAACATCGACAACGGGTTCGGTGCCGGTTACGCCGCGGCGCTGATCAACCGCTGACCCAAACCTGACCGTTTTTGGACAAACAGGGAATCTCGTGGACCCCGTCCGCCCCTCCAAAAAGGTGGGATCAAGGGGACAGTTTTGAGTGGCCCCAATGCAAAATAATAAAAATTAATTAAAAAACCTTGACCTAAATCCCGTTTCTATCCATATAAGTGGCACACCTGGGGGGAGTTCTCTAAGGTAGAAAAGTGATTTTCCGGGATATCGTGATCCGAGCTCCAGGAAGATGTGTACCCCGGACGGCGTCGGCCAACCCCGGTGCCTCTGGTTTGCGGAGTTGCGTGCCAGGGGCTAGACTGACCGATTGTGCCTAAAAAAAGGCCAAAAACAGCTTCCGGAAAGGGGTGATTAACCGCATGCCGCTGATCAAGGTGAGGGAAGACGAATCCCTCGAGAACGCCTTGAAACGCTTCAAACGCAAGTGCGAGAAGTCGGGCATCTTGACCGAGATCAAGAAACGCCAGCATTACGAGAAGCCGAGCGTCAAAAAGAAACGCAAGGCTTTGGCTGCACGCAAGAAGCTGCTCAAGCGACTCGCGCAAGAGCGCAGGATGAACGGTTAAGAGAACCTGTCCGGTCGGGGTGTCGAGGGCGCCTCGACCGGTCAATGCCAAGCTGGGTGGTCCTAAGAGGTGGGTGGTCCTTTTGCACCGGACTTCATCGAAGCCGTTCGGGCTTCGGGCGATATCGTTCAGGTCGTTTCGGACTACGTTCCGCTCAAGCGGGCGGGCCGCCGCCTGAAAGGGCTCTGTCCGTTTCACCAGGAAAAGACACCGTCGTTTTCGGTCGACCCCGAAAGCCAGCTGTTCTATTGCTTCGGCTGCCAGACCGGTGGCGATATCTTCAAGTTCGTCCAGATCTACGACAAGCTGAACTTCGGTGAGGCCGTCGAGACGCTGGCCACGCGGTTCGGCGTTCCGCTGCCCGCCGTCCGGCAGAAGGGCGGCGACGATCGCGAGCGCGTGCTCGAGATCAACGGACTCGCCCAGTCCTTCTTCAAGAAACTCCTCACCGGCGATGCCGGCCGTGGTTGTCGCGAGTACCTGAACAAACGCGGCCTCGACGAGACGACGATCGAGCGGCTCGGTCTCGGCTACGCGGCCGACGACTGGGAAGCTTTGCGCGGTCACCTGGTCGCCAAACGCGCCCGGCCCGCCGACATCGTCAAGGCCGGCCTGACGCTGCCGCGCAAGAGCGGAAGCGGCGAGTACGATCGATTCCGCGACCGTCTGATCTTCCCGATCCGCGACATCCAGGGACGGGTCGTCGCGTTCGGCGGCCGCGCCCTCGCGGCAGACGCCCAGCCGAAGTACATCAACTCACCGGAGACTCCTGCGTATATCAAAGGGAATCATCTTTACGGGCTCGATCAGGCGAAGGAGGCGATTCGCCGTGAGGGATTCGCCATCGTCGTCGAGGGATACATGGACCTGGTGGCGCTGGTGCAAAACGGGTTCGACAACGTGGTGGCCTCGCTGGGCACGGCGTTCACTCCGGGCCAGGCACGATTGCTCGCCCGTTACACCAACCGGGTTCGTGTTTCCTACGACGGCGACGCCGCCGGCGCGCAGGCCACCGTGCGCTCGCTGGACATGCTGCTCGAACAGGGCTTCGAGGTTAACGTCGTCGAGCTTCCCGGTGGAACCGATCCCGACGACACGATCCGGGCTCACGGCGCGGCCGAGTACGGCCGGCTCGTTCGTGAAGCGCCCGAGTATCTGGAGTTCCTGGTCCGTCGCCAGATCGCCGAACGCGGCATGGCGGACACGCGGGCCAAGGTGGCCGCGGTCAATGCGGTGCTGCCGCACGTGGCCAAACTGACAAACGCTATCGAACGTATGTCGTGGGCCACACGGCTCGCGGACACGCTGCAGATCGAGGACGAGCTGGTGCTACAGGAACTGAAAACGGCCGTCAGGACGGCCCGACAGGAAGTCCGACAACGCCCGGCAACATCCACCGAGAAGCTGCGCGACGCCGAGGTGCGGTTGGTGCACCTGTTGATGCGTTCGGAAGAAGGAAGACGACGTTTGGCCGGGTCCATCGACGAAACCGACTTGGCGGCGACACATATCGCCCCGATCGTTGCGGCGATCCTGGATCTGACGCGTCGAGACAAGAGGGTCGATGCCTCCGCGGTCTTCGAACAGCTGTCCGACACGGACACTCAACGGTTGACCCGCATCCTGTTCCGAGATGAACCGCAGGAGGGCCCCACGATCGAGGATTGCCTGCACGCATTCCAGCGCGACCGACTCATTCGCGAGGAACGACGGGCGATCCGCGAGCTGGGACGGGAGTCGAAAACCGATGACGATTCCTCGGATTCCGAGGAACTTGACCGCCGGCTGATGCACGTGCAGCAGCTGGCGCGGCAGCGCGACGCGCTGCTCTAAAAGGCACCCAAACGTGAGCGTTATGAGCAAGAAGAAGCGTGAGGCGCTTAACCTCGAGGACAAGTACGACGAGGTACGCCAACTCGTCTCCCTCGGGAAGGAGCGCGGCTTCCTCGCGATCGAGGAAGTCACCGAGATGCTGCCCGATGAGATCAGCAGCTCCCCGGACGAAGTCGAAGAAGTCTTCTCGCTACTCGAGACTCAGGGCATCGAACTGGTCGACGACGAGACGAAAGAGCGTCTCAAGGTTCTCGGTGGGCAACCGGCGGCCAAACGCAAGGAAGACAGCGGCAAGGCGTCCGCGGATCCGCTGGAAAAGACGAATGACCCCGTGCGGATGTACCTGCGAGAGATGGGCACCGTGCCGTTGTTGACACGCAAGGGCGAGGTGAGCATCGCCCGGCGCATCGAACGTGGTGAGAAGCGAATCCTCAACGCCCTCGCGCGGAGCGAGTTCGTGCTGACGGAAGTGCTCGAATACGGCGACATGATCCGCAGGGGCGTGTTGTCGCACAACCTGTTCACCGATGGCGTCAACGCCGCCAAGGTCAACCAGGAAGAGAAAGACCCGACCAAGCGGCTCGTCCACGCGCGCAAGGTGATCAACGCGATCAACCGTTGCGACGCCAAGATCGAGGAGCAAGACAAGCGCATCCGACGACTCAAACCGGGGGGCAAAGCGTATCGCGGCGCGCTCTGGGCGATGGCCCGCGAACGCGTCAGCATCGCGCGGCACATGCGCAACCTGAACCTGGTTCCGATGCAGGTCGACCTGCTGGCGCGCACCGTGGCCGACTCGGACCGCAAGATCCGCCAGCACGAGCGCAACATCACGCAGCTGTCGGCGAAGATGAAGACGTTTCGCGACGCTCACCTCAAGCGCGAAGTGCGGCGCAAGATCGATCGTCATCGCAGCGACATCCGCATGATCGAGGAACAGCTGCTGGTCGACCGGCAGGACCTGCGTCACGTGGCCAAGCTCGTGCGCCGCGGGATGCACGAGGCCAAACGGGCCAAGAGCGAGCTGGTCGAGGCCAACCTGCGGTTGGTCGTCTCGATCGCCAAGAAGTACACCAACCGCGGGTTGCAGTTCCTGGATCTGATCCAGGAGGGTAACATCGGGTTGATGAAGGCGGTGGACAAGTTCGAGTACCGCCGCGGCTACAAGTTCTCGACCTACGCCACCTGGTGGATTCGCCAGGCGATCACGCGCGCGATCGCCGATCAGGCGCGGACGATCCGGATCCCGGTGCACATGATCGAGACGATCAACAAGCTGGTTCGCACCCAGCGCAGCCTGGTCCAGGAGCTCGGCCGCGAGCCGGCACCGGCCGAGATCGCCGACAAGATGGGCATCGCGGTGTCCAAGGTGCGCA
>JBFFZZ010000026.1:0-19863 GCA_041568335.1 Candidatus Polarisedimenticolaceae bacterium
ACAACGACCCGACCGACGACACCGGGGATACGCCGATTCCGCTCGCCTCGGGTTCGATCGCGCTGGTGAAGGAAGTCGGGACGGACACGACGACCGTCGGCGGCCTGGTCGGCTACACGATCGCGGCGACCAACACAGGAGTGGTTCCCCTGGTCGCGATCGCCATCGAAGATCTAATTCCCGCCGCCTTCAAGTACGTCGATGGCTCGGCGTTCCTTTCACGTACCGGGCCCGACGGGATGTTCGACACCCTCGATGACGTGACCGCCGCGATCGCCCCGTCAGGCAACCGGCCGCTCGTGTTCGAGCCGATCGACTTCGCCGCTACAGAGACAGTCCGCCTGCGCTACCTGTTGCAGGTGGGCACCGGGGTGACTGCCGGTTCGCACGTCAACGTCGCCGAGCCGAGCCTAGCCGGCATCCTCGTCGGCAATACGGCGTCGGCGTCGATCGAGATCATCGATGACGTCCTGTTCGATCGCACCACCGTCATCGGTAAGGTGTTCCACGATCGCGATGCGGATGGTTGGCAGGACGCGGCGTCGGCAACCGGTGTCGGCCTGACGTTCCTCGACGGAATGACCGTTCTCGTCCCGCAAAGCGCCGAGATCGATGGGGCACCCTCGAGCATCGACGACGGGACGGTCCAAATCGGGGACCTGAAGGGCAGGCCGGACGCGACCTTCCCGGTCGACACCGCGAGCGTGCTGCTGCGTACTTCCTTCGAAGGTGGATTCCCCGACCGTGTTCAGCTCACCACGCGAGAAGGCACGGACGTCGTCCTCGCACTGGACGGTGGCGTGCTTGAGAATCATTCCAGCAACCGCGCGCGACAGGAGACGGCGCAGGCCTTTCTCGCAGAGCGACAGGGACCCGCGGACTCGCCCGATCTCTTCCTGCGAATCACGAATACCGGCCTGGACGAAGCCGGCCTCCCGGGCGTCCGAATCGTGACGACCGAAGGGTTGATCCTCGAGACCGACCACCACGGTCGCTACCACCTGGCCGATGTCGACGGCGGGCGCTGGGAACGCGGTCGCAACTTCATCCTCAAGGTCGATCCGGCCACACTGCCGCCAGGCTCGCGGTTCACGACCGAGAACCCGCGCGTCCTGCGAATCACCCGTGGATTGATGAGCAGGATCAACTTCGGCGTCGCGCTACCGCAGCAACCCGAGCCGACGAAAGATCGCACCGAAACGTTCCGCGCAACCTTCGGTTTCGAGAAGGGTGCCGAAAACCTCGCCCCCGATCAACGGACCGAGCTCGACCGTCTGGCCGAGCGACTCTCCGATCGTGACATCGAGGACCTCGAATTGCTGGCCTTCACGGAGGCCCCGACGCCCACCATCGTCGAGGAGCAGCGCGACTACACCTTGACGCCGCACTTCCCTCCGCTGGGTGTCGAGCTGAACGGCGAGGATCGTGCCGACCTCGATCAAGTGATTGGCGAGTGGAGCGACGCATCCGACGTCCGTGTCGAGGTTCACGGCCATACCAGCGACGTCCGCATCGCCGCGCGCAGCCGGCACATCTTCGCGGATAACTACGCATTGTCGCGCGCGCGCGCGAAGACCGTCGCGGATTACCTGCGCAACGGCCTCGGGCTAACGGAAGACAGCGTAATCGCCCGCGGCCATGGACCGGACATGCCGGTGGCGAGCAACGAGACCGCCGACGGGCGCGCGCGCAACCGACGAACCGAGCTGAAGATCTACGGTACGTTCAGCGAACGTCGCGGTCCCGCGGATCGTGACGAGGGTCGCCGGGTCGCTCAGCGCCGCTCGAATCACGTGGTGCAAGAGCTCGGTTCGCGCGGGGTGGCAACGACTGCGCCGAAGTCCGATTGGGGCGGAGAGTCCACCGAGCCGCGTGTCGAGGTCCGTGGAACCTACCGCGTCCAAACGCCCGCAGGTGGGGTCGTGTGGGCCGCCGAGGATCCGGCCACGGCCCGACCGATCCTCAACCTGGCTGCACCCAAGGAGATCGCGGGTCGCGAGGGTCACCCGTCAGGAGCGGTGCCGTTCGTGGTTTACCTCAACTATGCCGATTTCATCCGCCGCTGGGAGCTTCTCGTTTCCAGCGACACGCACAATACGGCCGAAGCGTTCGCGATCGCCTCGGGACAGGGAGCGCCGCCGCAGCGCATCGAGTGGGACGGGCGGCTGCCGGCCCACCCCGAACGGACAAGCCCATCCTGGAGTTACCGTTTGCGCGTGTTTGACGACGAAGGTCGCTTCGACGAAACGCGGCCACGCCGCTTTTCCATCGTGCCCGAGGCTTCGTCGTCGATCGATCACCTGTCCGCCGACATCTTCGGCGTGGACAACCTGGGTCATCGCTCGATCCCGGTTCAGGGTAGCCGCGTCCGCGTGCATGGCACCAGCTTCGAACCGCGGTCGTCGCTGCAGATCGACGGGCACCGTGTGCCGGTCGACGAAGTCGGCGATTTCGCGTTCGAAACGATCAAGCCGGTCGGCAAACACCAGATCGCCGTCGCCGACGAGGGCGGCGAGGATTGGGTCCGCGCTGTCCCTGTCGAGGTCACCGGCAAGTACTTCTTCCTGGTCGGTATCGCCGATCTGACGGCGGGCGCGAACGACCTCTCGGGCAATCTCCAACCGTTGGCCGGCGACGAGCACTACGACGGGGACGTGTTTGTCGACGGTCGTTTCGCCATGTACCTGAAGGGCAAGGTCAAGGGCAAGTACCTGGTCACCGCACGGTTGGATACCGGAGAGGATGAGCTCGACGAGCTGTTTGACAACATCGACGACGAAGACCCGCGGCGGTTGTTCCGCCAGCTCGACCCGGACCGTTACTACCCGGTTTACGGCGATGAATCGACGACGCTCGAGGATGCACCGAGCCAGGGCAAGCTGTACGTGCGCGTCGACTGGGACAAATCCAACGCCCTGTGGGGCAACTACGCCACCGGCTTCACCGGCACCGAGTTCGCGCAGTACAACCGGACGCTCTACGGTGCACGTTTCGAACGCCGGTCGCGCAGCACGACCACCGCTGGCGAGGATCGGATGCAAGTGAAGGCTTTTGCCTCGCCGGCCCAGGCGCTTGCGGGTCACAACCGTTTCGAGGCGACCGGTGGCAGCCTGTACTACCTGCGCGATACGGAGATCGTGCTGGGCTCGGAGAAGGTCGCCGCGGAGGTCGTCGATCGCGATTCGGGGCGGGTCGTGGAGCGCGTCGAGATGGTCCGTGGTCGGGACTACGAGATCGACGAGTTCCAGGGGCGGGTGCTCCTGACGCGACCGCTGTCGCAGGTCACCGCCCAGGCCGAGCCTTCGATCGTCAAGGACCGGCCGCTCGACGGCAATCGCGTATTCCTGCTCGTCGACTACGAGTACCGGCCTACCGGCTTCGTCTCCGGCGACACGTCTTACGGCGTGAGGGGGCAGGGCTGGGCCGGTGAGCACGTCAGCATCGGGGGTACGGCCGTTCAGGAGGATCGCGCCGGCCAGGATTATCAGTTGCTCGGAGCGGATCTTGTGTTGCGCGGGGCACCCGGAAGCTACGTCAAGCTCGAGTACGCCCAGAGCGAGTCGAGCCAGAACACGGCCGGCTGGATCTCGAACGACGGTGGCCTGACGTTCTCGGCGCAGAGTGTCGGTGGAGTCGTCCGTGACGGCGAGGCCTACGGGGTCGAGGCGCGTGCCGAGCTCGGCGCGTTGACCGGCGGGAAATCGCAGGCGGAGATGGCGACCTGGTACCGGCATCGATCCGCCGGATTCAGCTCGGCGAGAGTGGATACGGGAATCGAGACCGACGAGTACGGTGCGGAAGCCGTCTGGTCGGCAGGCGACCGGTTGTCGTTTGCGGCGCGCGGTGCGGTCATCGACCAGCAGGGCTTGCGAACCGATTCATCGTTCGGATTCCAGACACGCTACCGGCTGGACGACACCTGGCAGGTTTCCGGCGAAGCCCGCTACGTGCGTGAGGAAACGCTACTGACCGACGGCCACGGCATGCTGGCTGCCGTGCGAGCCGACTATGAGTTGAGCGAACAGGTCCAGCTGTTCGGCACGGCCCAGGCCACGCTGGACTCGGACACCGACTACGCCGATAACGACTTGTTGAGCGTGGGTTCACGCGTACGGCTCGGTCAGAGCTTCGATCTGACCGCGGAAGCCAGCGCGGGCGATCGCGGACAGGCGCTCCAACTCGGCGCGGAACACAACCTGGGCGGCGTGCATCAACTCTACGGGACCTACACGTTGTCGACGGATCGGAGCGATGCGCTCCACGACGGCTGGACGATCGGGCAAAAAACGGCGCTCAGCGATCAGGTCAGCGTGTTCGTCGAGAACCAGTTCGCACGCACATCGCGGCAGGCCGGACTGGGGCGGGTCTTCGGCGTCGACTACCGTCCCGCCGACCGTTGGCACCTGCGGCTTTCGGTCCAGTCAAGTGATCTCGAGCAGGTCGCGGGTCCGGACATCGAACGGGACATCGTGTCGATCACCGCAGGGCACAGCGGCGAAAGGACGCGCTGGGCCAGCAAGCTGGAATTCCGCACGGAGGAGGGCGGCGTCGATCGCACGCAGTGGCTGACGACCAACCGCGTCGATCACCGCGTCGACGCCTCGCTCTCGGTGTTCGGTAAGTTCAGCATGTCGTTTGTCGACGACGACATTCTCGGTCGCGACGATGCACGCTTCGTCGAAGGCAGTCTCGGGTTGGCCTACCGGCCGGTCGGCAACGACCGTTGGAACGTGTTGAGCCGCTACACTTACCTGGTGGATCTTCCGACCGGTGGTCAGGTTCCATTACGAACCGACCAGCGCTCGCAGGTGTTCTCCGCGGATGCGCTCTACCGCGTGACCCGGCGTTGGGAGTTGGGGGCCAAGCTGGCCCGGCGCGAAGGTGAAATGCGCGCCGACCGTGGCTCGGGAGTCTGGTTCGGGACCGATGCCTCGCTTGCCGCCCTCCGCGCGCGGTACCACTTGGTCCACAAATGGGATGGTCTGGCCGAGTATCGCAGGTTGTGGTCCGACGAGGCCGACGATTCCAAGGCGGGCTTCCTGCTCGGCGTCGACCGGCCGTTGCGCGAGCACCTGCGTCTGGGGATCGGATACAACTTCACCGATTTCACGGACGACCTGACGAACCTGGACTACGACGGCAGCGGTTGGTTCCTGAACGTTGTGGGAACCTATTGATTGCCGTTAGTGTCCTTCGCTGGCTTCGTTGTGGGCACGCTCGATCGCGGCGCGTTGTTGGCTTCGAGGTCGTGGGGCGGTTCGACGAGCGATGACCAGACGCAACAGGACGAAAAAATGCGGCGTGGGCTGCCTTCATGGAGACTCCGCACCGGTTTGAGCCCGATTGCGACGACGTCCGGGTTTTCCCTTATCGGTGATTTGCCGTGCGCCCGGTACATTGTAGCGGCAGCCCTTCGGTCAAGCCGGTGCAAACATGAGCGTTTCGCCTCACAGGACCGTCGCGGACTCGCTCTCCTTCGTCGATCGGGATGAGGGATCGCTGGCTCTTCAAGACGGATCTCGAATCGCCGTCATTGGTGGCGGTCCGGCCGGATCGTTCTTCGCTTTCTTCCTGCTGAAGATGGCCGCCGCAATCGACCTGGCGATCGAGGTCGACATCTACGAGCCGAGATCATTCGGCTGCGGCGGCCCGGCGTCGTGCAATCACTGTGGTGGAATTGTCTCCGAATCTCTGGTTCAGATCCTCGCGGCCGAGGGAATCAACCTGCCGCCGGCGATCATCCGACGAGGCATCGATTCCTACGTCGTCCACACCGATATCGGCGAGGTCGCGATCTCCAGTCCCGCCCGAGAGCGGCGAATTGCAGCGTTGTATCGGGCCGGTGGGCCTCGGGGAGTCGCGGACTACGCCCGCGCCGGTTTCGACGATTTCCTGCAGCAGATGACCGTCGAACGCGGCGCTCGCGTCGTCCGGCGCCACGTCACCGACATCCGCCGCGGTGCCGATCAATCCGAGGTGCTCACCAGCGACGGTCGGGTCGAGCCTTACGACCTCGTGGCGGTGGCGACCGGCGTCAACAGTAATCTCGTGTCGACCTTGGGGGGTGCGTCCAACGAGACTCCCCAGCCGCATACCACACGCACTTTCATCTGCGAGTTTCGCTCGACCGAGGACGACATTGCGGGACGATTGGGCGACGCGATGCACGTGTTTCTGCTGCCGATCCCGCGACTGGAATTCGCCGCGATCATCCCCAAGAACGAATTTGCGACCGTCGTCCTGTTGGGCGAGGAGCTCGACCAGGATCTCGTGCAGCGGTTTCTGGAGGATCCCGCCGTGCGTCGCTGCCTGCCGACGACGAAGTTGCCCTGCGTGTGCAGTTGTTCCCCGTTGATCAACACCGGTCGGCGTGGGCGTCCTTACGCCGACCGTTTGGTGTTCATCGGGGATAGCGGAACGACCCGCCTTTACAAGGACGGCATCGGCGCCGCGTATCGTACCTCCAAGGCGGCGGCCACGACGGCGATCTTCCAGGGGATTTCCGCGACGGATTTCGGGCGCCATTACTGGCCGACGTGCCGCTCGATCGAGCGCGACAACGCGATCGGGAAGTGGCTTTTCGCCGGTGCCGGACTCGTCAAGGGATCGCGTGTGTCGCGGCGCGCGCTCGTGCGGATGGCGCGCCGCGAACAGGAGCGCGGTAAGAACAACGGACCGATGAGCTCCATGCTGTGGAACATGTTTACCGGAAGCGCGCCCTACCGCGAGATCCTGCGCGAGGCGGCGCGGCCGGGTTTTGTCGGAAACCTGTTCGTCAATTTGGCCGCCGGCTGCCGAGCCACCGAGTGGGAGAGGCGGCTGTCGTGAAACGCGCGGAACAAGCTCTGGGCACCGAATACCGGGACGGAGAGACCATCGTGCGGCAGGGCGAGACCGGGGATTGCATGTACGTGATCCAGTCCGGGCGTGTCGAGGTGCTGCAATCCACCGCAAACGGAAGCCAGCATCTGGCCTTCCTCGAGGCCGGGGATTTTTTCGGTGAGATGGCGCTGTTCGAACGCGAGTGCCGCTCGGCGACCGTTCAAGCGAAAGGGGCCGCGCGAATCCTGCGCGTGGACAAGAAGACGCTGCTGCGCCGCTTGAGCGAAGATCCGCTGCTGGCCGTGAATCTGCTCAAGACGATGTCGCACCGGATCCGAAAGTTGAACCGTGGGCTCGCGTCTTAAGATCCTTCCCAGATACCGCCCGCGCCGCGTGGAAAAGGTCCCGCCGTGCCGTCTGGCCTGCCCCAACGGCGGGGACATCCGGCGCTGGATCGGCGTCGTCGCGCAACGTCGTCAGAACGGTGTTCCGGAGGCCGCGGCGTACGAGCGTGCGTGGCGGATCATCACCGAAGTCAACCCGTTTCCGGGTGTGCTGGGACGCATCTGCCCACATCCCTGCGAGGCGGGCTGTAACCGCGGCGCATTCGACGAGCCGTTGGCGATCAACTCGATGGAGCGCTTCCTGGGCGACTGGGCGATCGACCGCGGGCTCGAGTTCCGGGCGCTGACGCGCCGTCGCTTGCCCGAGAAGATCGCCGTCGTCGGCGCGGGCCCCTCCGGTCTCTCGTTTGCGTATCAGATGGCGCGCCGCGGTTACGGCGTGACCGTTTACGAGAACAAAAAGCAGCCCGGGGGAATGCTGCGCTACGCGATCCCGTCGTATCGCTTGCCGAAACCGGTTCTCGACGCCGAGATCGCACGCATCGTCAAACTGGGGGTCGATATCCGATCATCGCTGAAGATCGGCGAGGACATCACGCTGGACGAGCTGCGTTCACGCTACTCGGCGGTCTACGTGGCACTCGGTGCGAGCCAGGGCCGTTACCTCGGCGTGCCCGGCGAACGGGGACCCGGCGTGTGGACCGGCGTGGAATTCCTGCTTGCGGCCTCGCGTGGCGGGGGTCTCGAGGTCGGCCGGACCGCGCTCGTCCTCGGCGGGGGCAGCACGGCGATCGACGCCGCACGCACGGCGCGCAGGTTGGGCGCACGCGCAATCATCGCCTACCGTCGATCGCGCGCCGAGATGCCGGCCGGCGCGGAGGAGATCGAGGATGCGCTGGCCGAGGGCGTCGAGCTTGTGCCGCTGATCCAGGTGGTGGAAGTCGAGCGGGGCGACGATGGTCGTCCCGTTGCGGCGATCACGAGAAGGACGCGGCTGTCGGGTGTGGACTCGACGGGCAGACGGCGTCCCGTTCCGGTCGGAGGATCCGACACGCGCCTGCCCGTCGACAGCGTGATCCTGGCGATCTCCCAGCGACCGGACCTCGCGGGCTTCACGGCGCTCGATCGTCGCGGAGACTGGCTACCCGAAGCGGATCAAGTGCTCGGCGAATCCGAAATCCTCACCGGCGGCGATGTGATCGGACTGGGTATTGCCGGCAACGCGATCGTCCAAGGACGGCTGGCCGCCGAGCGGCTGCACGAAAGGCTCCGGGGTAGCGCGGCACGGGACGCTGGGAGAGCGACGGCCCGCGTTGTTCACGCGACCGACGTCCGTTTCGACTCGAGATCGTCGGCTCATCGGTCGGCGGCCGCAAAGCTCGACGTCGCCGAACGACTCGCGGTCCCCGATGCCGAAGTCGTCCGCACGATCAGCGAACAACAGTTCCTCGCGGAGGCCGGACGCTGCGCGTCGTGCGGCGACTGCTTCGGTTGCGAGCAGTGTGCGATGTTCTGCACGGCGGGATGCTACGAGAGGCTGCCGGCGGGGACGCCGGGGAACTACTTCGCGCTGAACCTGGATGATTGCCTCGAGTGCGGGAAGTGCATCGAAGCTTGCCCGTGCGGGTTCCTGGAAACGGACGAGACCGGGATCTAGTTCGCCGCCGCGATCGCCGGCGGAGTGCGCCCGATCAACTCCGCCGCCTCGCAGCCATCGCGGACGCGCCCGACGTGGACCTCTACCATGATGGCCCCTACGCCTACGAGGCCTACATTGGCCTCCTTGAAGATAACAAGCGGTTCGCGCTGTTCGGGCGTTCTGAAGATCGATACGGTCCATTGTTTTCGCTACGGTCGGATCGGTTACCGTCGAGCTGCGCCAAGCGTTGGTCGCAAGACTGACAGTGCGATGCCGGCCAATGCCGCAAGTGTGGATCACGCGAGCCAACTCACCCCCGCGTAGCGACGGGCGAAACCGGCGCTGACCACGAGTTCCTCCTGAGCCGCCGGAAGCCCTCCTGAGCCCTTCTGATGATTGCTCGAGAATAAATCGGCTCGACCTCGACATCGAAAGAGGGTAGGACTGCTGGAAATCGATGGAGCTGATGGGCAGGTACGCCGACGCGAACCAAGCCTGGATCCACCGCCACATGGCGGCGCCGCAACGGATCGACCCCCGAGTTCGGTGGGCGAATGTGTGGCTTCGAGGCCGGCTCGGGTACAATCGCGTCGAAGCCGTAACGTACCGTCCTGGTCTGACGGGTCGGTGCTCTCGTCGGCTTGCGGGAGCGGTGGACCCATGCAAGCAGTCCTGGTTTTGGTGCTGCTGTTGGTCGTCGTCGCACTGCTGGTCAGTGAGCGACTGCGCGTCGATGTCGTCTCGATGCTTGCGCTGGCCACGCTTCTGGTGTCCGGTATCCTCACGATCGAGCAGGCGTTCGCGGGGTTCTCGAGCCCGGCCACGGTCACGGTCGGATGCATGTTCTTGCTCAGCGCGGGCCTGCAGGCCACCGGTGTCGTGCGGTTGATCGGTGACAGCGTGCTGCGCCACGGGCCGACCGGCGAGGCCGGGATCTTGCTGCTGCTGGCCCTGACGATTGCGCCGATCTCCGCCTTCATCAACAACACGGCAGCGGTCGTGGTGTTCCTCCCGATCGTTCTACGTCTTTGTCAGGGCAGGGGAGTCAGCCCAAGCAGGGTGCTGATGCCAATGGTCTTTCTTGCCATTCTCGGCGGCACCTGCACGCTGATCGGAACCTCGACCAATATCCTAGTCAGCTCGATGGCGCTGCAGCAGGGGCTGCGACCTTTCCGGTTGTTCGAGATCACGCCGCTGGGGCTGATCTTCCTCGCCGTGGGAATCGTCTACCTCCTGCTGTTCGCGCGTCGGCTGCCGGAACGCGTCACGGCCCAGCCGCACACGGCCGTCCACGACCTGATGGACTACCTCAGTGAGGTCGTGGTCTTGATGGGCTCTCCCCTCGTCGGTCGGACGCTGGAAGAGGCGAATCTCGCCGAACGCTTCCGGCTGCAGGTCCTCGGTGTGGTGCAGAGTGACGGGGAACTGCTCGTCATCACCGACACGTCGCATCGCTTGACCGCGGGACAGATCCTGCTCGTCCAGGCCTCGGCGACAGCGCTAGCCGATCTTCGGGACAGCTCGGGCCTCGCCGTTCAGGCCGGCAAGCGCCCTGGAGAGACGGAACTGCACTCCCTGGAATCCGCACTGATCGAGGTCGTGGTATCCCCGAGTTCTTCCCTGGAAGGGCGGACGTTGAAGGAGATCGACTTTCGGCGCCGCTTCGGGGCAACCGCGCTGGCGATCCGGCGTCACGGGGTCGATCTGATGCAGAAGCTCGGTCGTGTGAGACTGCAAGTGGGAGACCAACTCCTCGTGCTTGCCCGGCGACAGGCACTGGAAGATCTACGACGTCAGAACATGGATTTCTTCGCCCTCGAGGAGCTCGATCTACCCATCGTGCGTCCGGTCCGGGCCGGGTTGGCCTGTGCAATCATCGCGGGTGTCGTCGTCACGGCAGGGTTCGAGCTGCTGCCGATCGCCGGCAGCGCGCTCGTCGGAGCGGTCCTGATGATCGTGACCGGCTGCCTGCCGATCCGCCGCGCGTACGACAGTATCGACTGGAAGGTCATCTTTCTGCTGGCCGGCGTGATCCCCTTGGGCACCGCGCTGCACTCCACGGGCGCCGCGCAGATCGTCGTCGAGGCGGTGGTGGCCAGCGTCGGCGAGCTGGGGCCTCGCGCCGTACTGGGTGCTTTCGTGCTTCTCACTTACTCGCTTACGGGAGTGATGTCGAACAACGCCACGGCGGCGTTGATGTTCCCGCTGGCCATCGGGACGTCGGTCGCCATGGGAATCGAAAGTCGACCGCTGCTGATCGGCATCATGTTCGCCGCCTCGGCCGCTTTTTACACGCCCTTCGGTTATCAGACGAACTTGCTGGTTTATGGCCCAGGCGGCTATCGGTTTACCGATTACACCCGCCTCGGAGGACCGCTGAACCTGCTGTACGTGATCCTGTCGGTGGCCGTGATTCCGCTGCTGTACCCGTTCTGACCGGAGACCCACCCGATGCGCGATCAGGGAAAGGCGATCGGGGAGACGAAAGAAGACGGCTTGACGGCCAGCACCGAGGATTCGATGCGCCCGAGAACCTGTTCCGCCGTATTGCCGATGATCAGGCCGGACAGGCCGGCGCGTCCCACAGTGCCCAGGACCACGAGGTCGACGTCATTTGTTTCCACGAATTCGGTGATCACCGTGGCGGCCTCGCCCTTGAAGCTGTGAGTGTTTTCGTGGGGTAAGACATTACCCTGCGACCGCAAGAACTCGTCCAGTGCCCTCCGCGCCTCTATTTCGGTTCTTTCCAGGTAGGCGACGAAGTCACGTTCCCGCAACCGGTTCTTGAATAGCTTTTCGCCCCGGATTTCCCAGGCCTGCAGCATCGAGCAGCGGCCACCGTGGTGCTGGCTGATCGAAACCGCCAACTCCAGGATCTTCTGATTCAGCTCGGCGTCGACGTCACTTCCGGTCAACGTGTCGACACAGCCCAGCACATGCGAGAAGCGAACCTCTTTGCCCGGAGCGACGAGCCAGACGGCACACGGGCACTGCCGCAGCAGGCGGATCCCGGTGCTGCCGAAGAAGCCGTAACGTCCTGCACTCCGGCCCTCCGCAACCGAAAGCACGAGGTCGTGAGCGTCTCGCAGGACCGCGCGGACAATCTCCACCGAGGCTTCGCCGAGCAGTACCTCGGTCCGGACCGGGATGCGCTGTTTCCGGATACCCGCCGCGATCCGGTCGAGCTGCTCCTGCTTTTCGTCACGGATCAGCTCGCGGATGTGGTCGGCGCTCTCCAGCGTTCGCCGGGTCAGCCATGGAAAGTCGGGAACGATGTCGACGATCTTCAGCGACGCGCCGTTGTGTCGAGCAATGGTCACGGCGGCGTCCGACACGAAGCGGTCGGCCTGTGAAACGTCCGTAGCCACGAGAATATTTTTGAATCGCCTCATGAACGCCTCCGCTTGGCGTGCTCGCGTGTCCATGATATCCGCAGCGGGCCGCGGAGGCCCCGACCGTCGCGAAAAGGGGTCTCCGGCGGCTCAGGAGGGCTCAGCAGGGTCACGCGGAGGAACGGCAGCCGCTCAAGGGGGACGTGTACCGATCGGGAGGTTCGGGGACGGTTTACTCCAGTTCCCCGAGCGCGAAGTCGGGCAGACGGAACTTGCGCCGGTAAGCGCCGGGGGTGATCCGTGCCGTCCTCTTGAACAACCTGCGGAACGATGCGGCATCTTCGTAACCGACCCGCCAGCTGATCGTCTCGATCGGTTCGTCGGTGCGCTCGAGGCGCTTCTTGGCCTCCTCCACTCGCAGGCGTTGCACGTAGGCGATCGGACTGAGCCCCGTCGCCCGGGTAAACCTGCGCTTGAAACTCCGTTCGGCCAAACCCGAACGCCGCACCATCTCCTCGACGGGCGATGCCACGGAGAAGCGATCGGCAATCCATCGCTGGGCGCCGAGCACGACCGCATCGCCGTGATCCTGCGGCGGATCGAACGCGACGTAGGGCGCCTGGCCGTCGACGTGCCATTGCAGCAGCATGAACTTGGAGATCGCCTGCGCTGCCGTCGGACCGACGTGACGCGCCACGAGGTACAACATGGACCCCCGATCGCCGGGTCCCCGGATCGACGCACCCGCCGCTGAGCCCGCAGGTGCGACGTGGAGCCGGGTGACATAGGATGAGCGCGACGCACGGAGTCCTTCGACGTGACTTCCAAGGCTTCCATCGGAGAATCGTCCTTGCCCGAGCCGGCGACGGGAAACTACTTCGTGTCGGCTTACCCGCCGTTTTCCTGCTGGTCGGCGGATGCGGCCCCCGCTTTCCAACGCTTCCTGGAGCGCCCGCCGGCGACCGGCGACGAGACGCCCTTCGGACTCTACGTGCATCTCCCGTTTTGCTTGGAGCGCTGCCACTACTGCTACTACCGCGCCTACGACGGCAAGCTCCGGGAAATGGAGGGCTACCTGTCTGCGCTGAAACGCGAGCTCTCGATCTACATGGACACACCCGCGCTGGCCGGACGGCGTCTCGCCTTCGTCTACTTCGGCGGTGGGACGCCTTCGCTGCTCACGGTCTCGCAGGTCGACCGGTTGTTCGGCGAGTTGCAGGCGATCGCGGGCTGGGATGCGGTCGAGGAGGCGACTTTCGAATGCGCCCCGCGGAGCGTCACCGACGGTAAGCTGCGCGCGCTGCGTGCGGCCGGGATCACGCGGCTGAGCATGGGCGTCCAGCAGCTGGACGACCAGATTCTCGCCAAAAACGGTCGAGTGCACGGCGTGGGCGACGTCTTGCGCGCTTACGAGAGAATCCGGCGCGTCGGCTTCGATGTGGTCAACCTCGATCTCATCGCCGGCCTGATCGGCGAGACCGACGAGACGTTCATGAACGGTCTCGATCGAATCCTGGAGCTGGCGCCGGACAGCGTGACGGTCTACCAACTCGAGATCCCGCACAACACGCCGCTGTTTCGGATGATCCGTGAAGGCACCCTGGAATCGGAACCGCCGGACTGGCATACCAAGCGCGTGCGGCTGGCTCGGGCCTTCACGGCACTGGAGGAGGCCGGTTACTCGGTAGCGACGGCGTATTGCGCCGTGCGCGACCCGGCAAAAGACCGCTTTGTCTACCAGGACGCGCAGTACCGCGGCGCCGACCTGCTGGGCATCGGCGTGTCCTCGTTTTCCTATCTGAACGGGTTCCACCAGCAGAATTGCACGCGGCTCGACGGCTACATGGACGAGCTTTCGACCGGCCGCCTGCCGCTCGGCCGGGTGTACGCCCTCGAGCCACTGGAACGCCTGGTTCGCGAATTCGTCCTCCAGATCAAGCTCGGAGAGGTGGACGTCGCGTCGCTCGAGACGCGCCACGGGGTCGACCCGCTGGATTTCTTCGGTGCGACGCTCGAGCGCTTCGAGTCGGCGGGATGGGTGGAGATCCGACCCGATCGACTCTCGCTGACCCGGGCCGGGTTGGTACGGGCGGACCGCTTGATCCCCGAGCTCTACCTCGACGAACACCGCGTGGAGCGTGACCGGTAACTAGTCGTCGCGGTAATGACAGCCTCGACTCGTGCGGTTGTGGTTCGCCGCCCAGGTCACCAGCAGCGCTGTTTGCACGCTGTTCCTGAGCCCGACCAGCTCGTCGGAGACGTGGGCTTGGCGGTAGAAGTCCTCGATGTTCAGACGCAGGTTGACCAGCTCACGCGTCGCGCGGTTCATGCGCTGCGCGTTACGAATCAGCCCGACGTAGTGCCACATCAGGCTACGGATGGTCTGCATGTCGCCCTGAACGAGGGCCGGATCCGCCTCGGCGGCGAGATCGCCGTCGTGCCACGGCGGGATCTCGTCGTCCGCGGGTATCGGACGCGTACCCCGTTCACGGATACGACGCGCCGCCCGCGTGCCCCAGACCAGCCCCTCGAGCAAGGAGGTGCTGGCCAGCCGGTTCGCACCGTGGACACCGGTACACGCGGTCTCGCCGGCGACGTAGAGCCCGCGCACCGAGCTGCTTCCGGATTCGTCGACCAGCACGCCGCCACAGAAGTAGTGCGCCGCGGGCACAACCGGGATCGGCTGGCGGGTCATGTCGATGCCGTGCTGCAGACACTGCGCGTGGATGCCGGCGAAACGCCTGCGGATCGACTCGGCAGGCTGCCGCGACGCGATATCGAGCACCACGTGCGGGTAGTCGTGGTTCAGCATCTCGGTGTAGATCGCGCGGGCCACGACGTCCCGCGGAGCCAGCTCCAGCTGCCCGGGTGCGTAGGACTCCATGAAACGCTTGCCGTCCGGTGTCAGCAGAACGGCGCCCTCGCCGCGCACGGCCTCGCTGATCAGGAATTTTGTCGCGCCGGGCATGTGCAGCGCCGTCGGGTGGAACTGGACGTACTCCAGGTTGGCCAGCCGCGCACCGGCGCGCGCCGCCATCGCGAAACCGTCGCCACGGGCGCCGGCCGGATTGGTCGTGTGCAGGTAGATTCCCCCGGCTCCGCCCGTCGCGAGGATCGTGTTGCCCGCGAGGAACCGCACGACTCGACTACGGGTCTTGTCGAGGATGTACGCACCGTGACAGACGAGCTCATCGTAGACCGCCAGCGGCGACCTCGCGTGATGCGGAAACGTGATCAGATCGACCGCCGTGTGATCGGTCAACAGCCGGACGTTCGGTCGCTCTTCGAGCGCCGCTAGCAACGACCACATGAGCGCCTCACCCGTGGCATCGCCGACGTGGAGGATCCGACGCCGTGAGTGCGCACCCTCCAACCCGAAGGACGGACGGCCCTGATCATCGGAATCGAACCGCAACCGTGGAAGATCCTCCACGAGTCGGCGCAGCAGCGGCGGACCCTCGGTGGCGAGCAGCCTGGCGGCCGCGGGGCTGGTCAGCCCGGCGCCGGCCTCGAGCAGATCGGCGACGAGCGCCTCGACGGAATCATCGAGGCCGATGGAGACGATGCCCCCCTGGGCCCGTGAGGAATTCGAGTCTTCCTTGCGACCGGCCCGCGTGACCACGGTGATCCGGCGCTGCGCGTCGCGTGCGAGCTCCAGCGCGGCCGTCGCGCCGCCGATCCCGCAGCCGATGATCAGGACGTCCGAATTCATCCTGAACACCAACCTAGCGGAACGAGAGCCGTCTCGCCTCCGCAAAAACCCGCAGCTTTGGCGGGAATGTGGAAACCCCTGATTGAAACAGCGGATCGCCTCTTATACGAAAAGAACATGGCAGTTCTGATTTCGAGCCGATTTTGCGGCTCCTGAAAGAAGTACGCTGTGCGCATCGAAGCCTGGACGGTCGAAGCGATCGGTGAACCGATGGTTCTTCGGGACCGTGAGATCCGCCCGCTCGATCAAGAGGTCCTGGTCGAGGTCGCAGGGTGTGGCGTCTGCCACACGGACCTCGGGTTCTTCTACGACGGAATCCCGACGCGGCATCCGTTTCCGTTGACGCTCGGGCACGAGATCAGCGGCACGATCGTAGATACGGGCAGCGCCGCGGGCGAATGGCTCGGCCGGAGAGTCGTGGTGCCGGCCGTGATTCCCTGCGGCACTTGCGAAGCCTGTCTCTCCGGCCGGGCGCAGATCTGCCCGCAACAGATCTTTCCCGGGAGTGACGTCCACGGCGGTTTCGCGACGCACCTGTGCGTTCCATCCCGCGGACTGTGTGCGGTGCCCGATCTGACGGACGCTGCGGTGAATCCACTGGCGCTCGAATTGCACGAGCTCTCCGTGATTGCCGACGCCGTTTCGACACCCTACCAGGCGATCCAACGCTCGGGACTCCGAAAGGGAGACCTCGCCGTGTTCGTCGGAGTCGGGGGCATCGGAGGTTTCGGTGTGCAGATCGCGGCTGCGATGGGCGCCACCGTGGTCGCGATCGACGTCGTCGAGGACCGTCTGGTTACGATGGCCGACTACGGTGCGGATCTCGCGCTCAACTCCGGGCAAATGGAATTTCGAAAACTCCGCGCGGCGATTCGGGAGCTCGGCTCGGAACACGGTATTCCGTCGTGGAGACACAAGATCTTCGAAACTTCGGGTACGACGGCCGGGCAATCGACGGCGTTCGGTCTGGTGGGTCACGGGGCCCACCTTTCCGTGGTCGGTTTTACGGCCGGCAAACTGGAACTGCGGTTGTCCAACCTGATGGCGTTCGACGCCACCGCGCAGGGCAACTGGGGCTGCCCTCCCGAGCACTACCCGGCGATCGTCGACCTGGTGCTCTCCGAACGGGTCAAGTTGAGACCGTTTATCGAACAGCGTCCGCTGACCACGATCAACCGAACGTTCGAGGATCTACACGAGGGACGGATATCCCGCAGGGTGATCCTGGTGCCGGAGTAAACACACCATGGAACTAAAGAATCACGCTCTCATTCCCGATCGCGACTATCCGAACGTGCTCTACGAAACCGTCCCTCTGCGCACGCCCGATAACGAGGTGGTGCCGGGGTTGCACGCCGTTCGCATCACCCTGGACAACCCAAAACAGTACAACTCCTACACCACCGAGATGGTCAAAGGGGTCATCGCGGGCATGCGGCGTGCGTCGGATGACCGTGCCTGCGTCGCCGTGGTGTTCACGGGAACCGGGCACAAGGCTTTTTGCACGGGCGGGAACACCGTGGAGTACGCGGAGTACTACGCCGGTAGACCGGAGGAGTACCGCCAGTACATGCGGCTGTTCAACGACATGGTCAGCGCGATCCTGCACTGCGACAAGCCGGTGATCTGCCGTGCCAACGGGATGCGCATCGGCGGTGGCCAGGAAATCGGAATGGCCTGCGACTTCACGGCGGCCCAGGATCTGGCGCTGTTCGGGCAGGCCGGTCCGCGGCACGGATCCGCGCCCGACGGCGGGAGCACGGACTTCCTGCCGCTGTTCGTCGGCATCGAAGCGGCGATGGAAAGCTGCACCCTGTGCCAGCCCTGGAGCGCGCACAAGGCCAAGCGCCTGGGTTTGATCGGCCGTCTCGTGCCGGCGCTAAAAATCGGCGGAGAATTCGTGCCCAACCCACGGGTGATCACCGAGCGTTGGGTCGACGAGCGGGGCGACATCGTCTACGGCGAGCCGCGAGCCGGGGACGCCGCAAAAGCGGCCAAGGAGCGGATCTCCGCCGGCGAAGTCGACCTCTCACTGCTCGACCGTGAGGTCGACGCGCTCGTTTACCAACTGGCGATGACGATGCCCGGTTGCCTGACGAAGACGATCGAGAGCCTGCGCAAGCACAAGCTGGAACACTGGGACCGTAACCGCGAAACCAATCGCGCCTGGCTCGGGTTGAACATGATGACCGAGGGTCGCGCCGGTTTCCGGGCTTTCAATGAAGGCTCGCGAGAGTGTCGCGAGGCCGACTTCCTGTTGCTGCGGCGCCGGCTGGCCGAGGGTGCGGTGTGGGGCGACGACCTGACGGAGGAGGTTCTGCGCAAAGCGCACGGAGAGGAAGTCGTCCGGTGAAGGCCCCCGATTCGGTGCGTCAGGAAGCGCTCGATGGGGGCGAGATCTGGCACGTCCGGTTGGCGACACCCAAGGCCAACATCCTCGACATGGACAAGGTCGAACGGCTGGGCGCGATGTTCGACCGGGCGGCGGCGCAGCCGGACCTGAAAGCGATCGTGATCGAGGGTGAGGGTCCACACTTCTCGTTCGGCGCGAGCGTCGAGGAGCACCTCCCGGGCAAGTTCGAATCGATGATCCCCGGCTTCCACCGCCTCTTCGAACGGTTGTTCGACGCCGAAGTGCCCACACTCGCCGCCGTACGTGGCCGGTGCCTGGGCGGCGCCCTGGAGTTGGCCAGCCTGTGCAACCGTGTGTTCGCCGCGCCCGATGCCAAACTGGGCCAACCGGAGATCGTGCTCGGCGTTTTCGCCCCGGTCGCCTCGGTCGCGCTCGTCGACCGGATCGGTCGCAGCCGTGCCGAGGATTTGTGTCTCAGTGGGCGGTCGATCGGGACCGACGAGGCGCTACGCATCGGATTGATCGACGCCGTGGCGGAAGACCCCGGGGCGGCCGCGCTGGCCTACGCGCGAGAGCACCTGACGCCGCGCTCGGCGTCGAGTCTTCGACTCGCGCAGCGAGCGCTGCGCGGCGCGTATAGGGAACGTTTCCGGCGACAGCTGAGGGACGTGGAACGGCTCTACGTCGAGACCCTGATGGCCACCGAAGACGCCAACGAGGGTCTCTGCGCCTTCCTGGAAAAACGTGCTCCGCGCTGGAGGAATTCGTGATGGCGGAAGAGCTGCGGGCGCTCGTCGAACGCGCGGAAACGCTCTACCGCGACTACACCTTGCAGTCCGTGCGTGAGTGGAAGAAGCGCACGCGGGGACTGGCGATCGGATACATGCCGATTTACGTCCCGCGTGAGCTGCTCCACTCCCAGGGCGTGCTTCCGGTAGGAATCATGGGCGGTGGAGACGACCTGGAGATCATCCGCGGGGACGCCTTTTACCAGTCGTACATCTGCCACATCCCGCGGAGCACCATCGAAATGGCGCTGAACGGCAGCATGGACTGCCTGGACGGCATGATTTTCCCGGCGATCTGCGATGTGATTCGAAACCTCTCCGGGATGTGGAAACTGCAGTTCCCCGACAAGCTGTCGCGCTACCTGGACGTGCCGCAGAACTTCGACCCCGCAGTCGGTGGCCGTTTCTACCGCAGAGAGCTCGAAGAGCTGTCCGCCGATTTGACCGCCCGTGGCGCGGCCGCATACGACGAACAGGCGCTGCGCCGTTCGATCGAGACCTTCAACCGCAATAGCCGGCTCGTCCGCGGGCTCTACGAGCTGCGCCGCGACCAACCGTGGAAGGTGCCGACGGCGGAGCTCTACGTGATGCTCCGTGCTTCGCTGACGATTCCCGTCGAGGAATCCAGCCGGATGCTCGGGGCCTACCGAGCCGCCGTGGAGGCCGACGAGTCGCGAAAACCGATGGATCAGGCGCGCGTGGTCGTAACGGGCTCGTTCTGCGAACAGCCGCCGCTGGGTTTGATAAAGACCCTGGAACGCTCGGGTTGCTACATCGTCGATGACGACCTGGTACAGATCCACCGCTGGCTTCGGGGAGATATCCCGACCGAGGGCGATCCGCTCGAAAACCTCGTCAACGCGTTCCTGACCG
>JBFFZZ010000027.1:0-19829 GCA_041568335.1 Candidatus Polarisedimenticolaceae bacterium
CGGGTGTCCGAAAGACGACCACGGCCGATCACACCGGCAATGCGCGTTGGGCTCACCTCGAAACCCTGGACCTGGCCCGACGTCCTGGCCGAACGGATCTTCCAGGCACGGGTCTGCCCGAACAACGGCTAAAAGCCCTCAAACCTTGGATCATCGGTGAGCATTCGGATGCGATCTCGCGATCTTCGATCGCCCGAATCGACTCCGTGCGATTCCGACCGTCCCAAACCGACGAACCCACTTCAGGGCTCCCGCCAGCCGCATTCTTCGAACCACGTTGCGACAACAGGCCTGAGTCACGGCGATTCGACATCGACGGCTGGACCACCCAAGGCCGCTCGGTTGGCTTCGACGATCTCCCGGTACAGCTCCTCGCGATAGATCGAGACGTCGTGGGGTGCTTCGAAACCGAGCTTGATCGACGTCGACGAGGCCGACACGATCGTGATCCTCACGTTGTTGCCTACGACGACACTCTCGCCGGGCTTGCGGGTCAGCATCAACATCGGGACCTCCTGTCCCTTCGTCAGGTCGTGACGCTCTCGGTCAGATCGACCGGGGCGCAGAGCGGGTAATCCCCTTCCAGGATAACTTGGACGGCGGTCCGTCGCGCGACGTTCACGACCACGGGCGCCTTGAGGTTGGCCTCGGCGCCATCCGTCTTGATCGTCGTGACGGCAAGCAAGAGCAGCGGCTCGTTGTCGGTCGCCTCGAGCAAGCGGATCACTCGCTCGGCGAGCTTCGGCCGGTAAACCGGGTCAACCCGTCGGGGATCGATGACCGGTAAGTTGAAGCCTTCGATGTCGAGGCAGCGCAGGATGCGCAACGGCGAGTCCGGGCGCTCCATCAACTCGAAGCGGCGTGCTCGCGGCACGCCGATCACGCCCTCCTCGAACCGGATCATGCTCTCCACGTTAAGCTCCTGTGCCGCGTCCCCCATGCCTTAACCCAGGTAATCGAACAGCGAGCGTCCGAGATAGCGGGCGGCCGCCTGGGAGAGCGCGGCGGTGGCGGTTTCCGACGATTCGAGTCCGACGATGACCTCGGCGATATCGGCGTCTTCGATCTCGCCGACACGGCGAACCAGCTCCACCGTCTCGTCCGCGTGACGTTCGATCGTCTGGTCGATGGTCCGCAAACGGATCCCCACGTCGCCGTGGACGGCGGTCAGATGGTCCAGTCCGGCGGTCAACGTCGGGATCGTGGCGGCGACCGCCGTGGTGTCGTTGATCCGCAACGCCTGAACCAGATCATCCAGCGCGGTGAACAGGTCGACCCCGTTGAGGAAGACTTCCTGACCGGACAGCGTCGCTCCGACCTGTTGGTTGGCGTCGAGCGGAGCGTCGACCTCGTCTCCGTTCCCGAAGTAGCCACCGGTCGGGTCGAACGGTGCGGTGCGGGTCTGGGTCCCCGAGAAAAGGTAGCGCCCGCCCTGTTCCGTGTTGGCCAGCAGCAGCAGCTGATCGCGTAGCGCCTCGACCTGGTCGGCGCGAATGGGGTTGGCCGAGGAGGATGGACCGGAAGCTCCGGCCAGCGCTTCGGTACGCGCCTCGGTGACCACGCCGATGGCCTCGGTGAGCACGCGCTCGATCGTCACCAGGTCGGTGCGCGCCGAGCCGGCGGCCCGATCGTATCCGGCGATCCTCGTCAGCCGTGCACGCAATCCCATCGAGGCGTGATGCCCGGAGGGGTCGTCCGAGCCGACGCGGACGTTCTTGCCGTCGGCCAGCCTGCCGAGGTCTTCGTCGGAGCGCTGGCGTTGGAGTGCCAGGCCGGCGAGCAGACGTGTGTAGAAGGATGAATCACCGACTCTCATGATCAGCGGCCTCCCAGATTGACGGCGACTTCGGTCATGGAATTGAGGACCTGGATGAAGCGGGCGGCAGCCTCGTAGGCGCGCTGGGATTCGATCAGCGCAACGGCCTCCTCGTCGAGGGACACGCTGCTCACCGCATCGCGCTGGGCGGTGAAGCTCTCGACAAGGGCACGCGAGACCTCCTCGTCGACGTCGACCTGCACGATGTCGTCGCCGAGATCCGTCTGCATGTCGGCGAGAAACTGCTGCGGGCTGCGGCCACCCAGGCCGGGCAGCGAATCGGCCGGGATCGCGGCCAACAGCAGGGCGATGTCGCCCTCGCCGGGCGCACCCGTGCCGGATAGCGCCAGCAGCGCCGGATCCTGGTCCAGCGCGGTGTCGACGGCGATCGCGCCCGCGACTCCGGCTCCGCCGGGCGGATCGGGCTGGAACAGCACGCCACCGGCGGCTCCCGAGAGGTCGAACGCTCCGGTCGTCAATGCGTTGGCACGGTTGATCACTTCGGTCGCCAGAGTGTCCAGACCGGTCATCTTCTGCGCCAGGGTTTCGTCGCGAACGTAGAGGATCGCACCGAGCTTGCCTTCGCGAAGCCGATCGGTGATGTCCCGGCCGTCGGCACCGGAGAGGATCCGCGTCGTGCCGTCGACGGCAATGCTCGTTCCGAGCGGCAGGGCGTCATCCCCCGTGACCAGGGTCGGACCACCGGGCAGCGAGAAGTGGATACGGCCGTTCGCACCGGGGATTGCCGTTCCGCCCGTCAGACGGACGAGCTCCTCGACGATCAACGTGCGCTGGTCGCGCAGCGGGGCCGACACGTCACCGCTCGACTCCGCGGCGGCGATCTCGCGATTCAGCCTGGCCAGTTCCTCGGCCAGCGAGTTGGTCTCCGAGACGAGGCTCTGGACGTTCTGATCCTCCAGCCCACGCTGCGCGCGCAAACGGTCGTACGTTCCGCGAATCGATCGCGCCAGCCCCTCCGCTGCGGAGACGGCGCTGCGACGCAGCGCGAGGTTCTCCGGCTGTGCGGCGACCTCCGTCAGCGCGGTCGAGAAGCCGGCCAGCGCGGCAGCGATCGTGCCCCCCTGATCGAGCGAGCCGAACAGACTCTCGACTTGACGTAACCCGCGCAATCGTTCCTCACTTCCCGCGTGCCGGCCCTGTTCTCGTTGCAGGCTGGCCTGCGTGAACATGTCTTCCATGCGCTGTAGCCGCGCGACCACGACGCCCTGGTCGAGATAGCCTCCGGGAACCTGAACGGGGAATCCGGGCGAGAGTTGCGCGCGGCGGCGCGCGTAGCCCGGTGTGAACACGTTGGAGATGTTGTCGCCGGCGACCTGTAGGCCGACCTGCGCGGCGTTCATCGATTGAAGTCCAAGCGAGAAGTATCCGAACAGGCTCATACTCGCTCCTTCAGGCGCAGACCACGGGCGTCGAACTCGGTCGCCCGGCCGTTGCTCAGGTAGGTGCCCTCGCCGGCGTTGTTCAGCAGGTCGAGACGGCGCCGGCTGATGTGGATCATGCGCTCGAGCAAACCGCCCGAGATCGCCGACGAGCGTGCGATGCGTGCCGCGGAGCGGTTCAGCGCACGGCGCGCGACGGCCGTTTCTTCGCTACGGACGGCCGATTCCGGCAGCCGCCCGTACTCCTCGACGAGCAGCTTGAACTCCTGGGCCACGGTTTCGATGCGGGCGATGCCGGCCTCGATCTCCGCGGTCCCGCCACGGACGAGCTGGGCTTGCATGTCCACCGCGATGTCGCGCGCACAGTCCAGCCGTTGCGCGAGTTGCTCCAGCAACGTGACGACACGGGCGGAGGGATCAGCGGAGCGCATCCTCAAATTCCAGGATGGAGCGTGCGAGCGCACGCGGCTCGACCTCGTAGACTCCGAGGCGGATCGCCCGGGTCAGCTCGGCGACACGTTCCTGCCGGATCTCCGGTAGGTCGTTGGCCGCCTGGACCAGCGAGGCGATGCGTTGGGCATCCGGGGACAGCTCCAGCCGGTCGCGCGAGCTCGGGGCGGCCGTCCTTTCGGTGCTGCGGGTTCGCGGATCGGACTCCGTCTTCTTGTTGATCGGGTACGAGTCGTGTGGGCCGCCGATTCCGTTGATATTCATGGGTTTCCTTCACCCTGCGCACCCGGTTGCCCGGTTTGGCGCTCACCTCACTCATCGGCGTCGGCCCCCTGAACTTTAGCGGCGGAGTCCGCGGCACGGCGCAGAACCTCCAGCGCCTGGGTCCTGTTTTCCGGGTTTTCGGACCATTTGGCCTCCAGCGCGTCCGCGATCCCCAGCGGCGATCCCCCGGCGAGTCGTTCACCGAGCAGCTGATCGAACATCGACTCGTAGCCCGAGGAACCGGCGCTCTCGCCGAACAGCCCGCTCTCGAGCTGCGATTCGCGCATCTTCTTTATAAGGGTCTGCATGAAGAGCGCCTCGAAGGCCTCGGCGGCCTGGCGGATTTCCTGCCGGCGCGTGTCCCCCGCCGCGGCGGCCACCGCCGGATCGAGGCGGACCGGGGCGCTCATAGCGACACGATCTCGGCGTACAAGGCGCCGGCGGCGCGCATCGCCTGGAAGATCGCGATCATGTCGCGCGCCGACACCCCGAGGTCGTTGAGCGTCTCGACCACGTCACTGACCGTCACCCCCTCCTGCAGCGTGATCACGCTGTTGGGTCCCTCGCGTGTCGACACCTCTGTTTGCGGGACGACCGTGGCCTGACCGTCGGAGAACGGCCCGGGTGGTGCGATGTCTTTCCGGGTGATCACCTCGACGGTGAGGTTTCCGTGCGCCAGCGCGACGGTCGAGATGCGAACGTCGTGCCCCATCACCACCGTACCGGTCTTCTCGTTGATGATGATCTTGGCGATCGTGTCCGGTACGACCTCGATCTCCTGGACGTCCGCCAGCAGCTCGACGGTGTTCGCCGCGAGGCTCGCCGTCGGATTCAGCCGGACACCGACCGCGTCCTCGGCGCGGGCCAGCTCGAAGCCGAAGCGCTGGTTGATCGCCTCGGCCAGACGCGCAGCGGTGGCGAAGTCCGGTTCGCGGAGCAGCAGGCGCAGCTCCCCGAGTTGGTTGAGCGCCTGCGGTACCTGCCTTTCGATGATGGCCCCCGAAGGGATGCGGCCGGCGGTCGGGTGGTTCTTCTGTACCGAGTTGCCGCCACCACCACCCAGAAAGGCGCCGCCGATCGAGACGGCGCCCTGGGCGACGGCGTACGTCTTTCCATCGGGTCCGTTGAGCGGGGTCATCAGCAGCATCCCGCCCTGCAGGCTCTTCGCATCGCCGATCGAGGCGACCTGGACGTCGAGACGTTGGCCGGCACGCACGAACGGCGGGAGCTCGACGGTCACCATCACCGCGGCGACGTTCTTGACACGGATGGCCGATTGGGGGACCGAGACACCGTTGCGTAGCAGCGTATTCGCCAGACTCTGCACGGTGAATTCCGCTTGCGTGCCGTCCCCGGTGCCCTTCAGACCGACGACGAGCCCGTACCCGATCAATGGATTCGAGCGCACGCCCTCGACGGACGCCAGGTCCTTGACGCGCACCTTGGGTGTCGCCGCCAGCGGTGTCGTGAGAAAAACGATGATGGCCAACAAGACGGTGATCAAGCTACGCGTTGACATCTTCCACTCCTAGAACGGCCAGATCTTGTTCATGATCCGCATGAACCAGCCCTGCCGAACCGTATCGTTCAGTTCACCTTTGCCCCACAACCTCACGGTCAGATCGGCGATGACCGCGGACGAGACGCGGTTGTCGCGGCTCACATCGGACGGGCGCACCAGACCGACGAGCGTCAGGACTTCCTTTTCGCGGTTGATCATCACGGTCTTCTGTCCCGCGATGACCATCGCCCCGTTGGGCAAGACGCGCATGACACGGGAGGTGATCGTGCCGGCCAGACGGCTGCTTCGATTGGTCGTTCCGTCGCCCGAGTGACTCGAACTGGTGTCGGTGGACAGGACCTCGGTCAGGTTGTCCAGACCGAAGACATAGGGGGCGCCGAAGCTGGACTCGGAGGAGCGAGACACGTCGGTTGACGCGGCGTTGGTGCCCGACGAAGCCTCGGCGACGACGATCGTGAGCAGATCGTTGAGCCGGAAGGCGCGGTGGTCCCGGGTCAAGGCGGCACCCATCCCGGCATCGCTCCAAAGCGACCCGGCCTGGGTGCGTGGGGACGGGAACGGCGGGAGCAGATCGAGATCGGCTTCCAGGGTGCGTAGGTCGGTTTCCATCGAGTGTTGCGGCGGACGGGTGAGGTGGCGCTGGGCACAGCCCGTCACCACGCCGAACGCGAGCACCGGGACGAGGAGTGGATGCATCTTCATCGGTAGGATCCTCAGCGGTCGACCAGATCCGCGGTCCCGTCCGCCAGGACACGGCCACGGAGCATGACGCCGCTAGCGATGTTTCTTAGCGGGACGATCTCCCCGGGGGCGGCATCCTGCCGCGCGATGGCGGAGACAACGACGTTGAGCCCGCCGCGATGGACACGCAGGTCGACTCGATCGCCGCGGAAGACGACCGGGGCTGCGGCCAGCAGCGAGCCGGTCAGCACCCGGCCGCGGGCCAAGGTCCGAACAGGCACGCGCCCGGTGACACTTGCCGCGTTGCGGAGCGGTGGCTCGGTCAACCGGGTCAGGTCGGTTTCGCTGACCTCGAGATCCGTGTCGCGCAGGACACGCCCCTTGGGCAGCGTGGTGGCGGCACGCAACGCCGGCCCCAAGACCTTCCCACGGACCGTCGCGCGGGCTTGACCACGTGCGGTGCCGTCGACGCGCATGGCGAAGATGACCTGCACGATGCCGGCACCGTTGGGGCCACGAGTCTCGATGAGGACAAGCTCGATCTTCCCCTCGACCGCATCGGCACCGTTGAAGCGAGCTGCCACTACTTCGAAACGATCCGGCGCGGCGACCTGCTCGACGGCGGCGGCGACAGCCTGCCGCTCGACGTGCCGGGCGAGCGAGTCGGCCGCGGCCGCCGGCAACGGCAGCACGAGCAAGGCGAGGAGCAGGAGGAGGCGGGTCACGCTAACGTACCAGGTTGTTGAGCTGCTGGAGCATCTCGTCCGATGCACGCACCGCGCGCGAGTTCAATTCGTATGCGCGCTGGGCCGCGATCATGTCGACCAGCTCGGTGACGATGCTGACGTTGGAGATCTCGAGGAACCCCTGCCCGATCGAGCCGAGGCCATCGAGCCCGGGAGTTCCCGCGATGGCGTCGCCCGAGGCCTCGGTCGCCTGGAACAAGTTGCCGCCGAGCGCCAGCAACCCGGACGGGTTGACGAAGTTGGCCAGCTCGAGCTGGCCCACGTCGGTGGCCGCGGACTGACCCGGCTGCGTCACGCTGACCGTTCCGTCCTCACCGATGCTGATGCTCAGTGTATCGGGTGGAATCGTGATCGGCGGATCGAGCAGGTAGCCGCTCGCGTTGACCAGCTGGCCCTCTCCGTTGGCGGTGAAAGCACCATCGCGTGTGTAGGCGGTTCCGCCGTCGGGTAGGAGTACCTTGAAGAAGCCGTTTCCACGGATGACCATGTCCAAGGGGTTTCCGGTGTTCGCGAAATCCCCCTGGCTGAACAGCTTCTTGACCGAACCCGGCTGAACGCCGTGGCCCAGCTGGAGCCCCGCCGGAACGCGCGTGCTCCCCGAGGAAGGGGCGCCGGGGGCGCGTATCGTCTGGTACATGAGATCGCTGAATTCCGCGCGCGAGCGTTTGAATCCGTTCGTGTTGACGTTGGCCAGGTTGTTGGCGATCGCGTCGATCTTGAGCTGTTGTGCGTGCATGCCCGAGGAGGCGGTCCACATGGCACGATTCATGACGTCTTCTCCTGTTAGCCGGCGATGTCGTTGACGGCGCGACGGTTGATCTCGTTCATCGTCAACGAGATGATTTTTTGATAGCTCTCGAACGCCCGCTGGGCCTCGATCAGGTTGACCAGCTCGACGATCGGCTCGCTGGTCGAACCCTCGAGCCAACCGGACATCAGCTCGGGGTCGGCCACCGGCTCGAGCTGCGCTTCCCGCCCGTTGGGGGTGAGCAGCCCGTCGCCCTCGGCGACCAGCACGCCGTCGTTGTCACGGACGACGGCCACACGACCGTTCTCGATTCCGGCGACGAGCACGCGGCCGTCCGTTGCGATCGTCGCACCGGGTGTCAGGCCCTGGATCGGTTTCTGCTTGGCATCGAGAACCGGGTTGCCTTTCCCGTCGATCAACGTGCCATCGGGTCCGATGTCGAGACTCCCGGTGCGTGTGTAACGAACGCCCTGCGCCGTGCGCACGGTCAGCAGCTCTCCTTCCCGGAGGGCGATGTCCAGATCGCGTCCCGTGGCGGTGAACGCCCCGGGGCCGGGAACCGAGTAAGCGCCGGCGGGCGCAACCGCGTTGTTCGCGGCGCGCAGTGGCGCGGAGAGTCCGGCGCCCTCGGTCGGGAAGACCGCCGAAAACAACCGCTGCGAGCGATAGCCGGCGGTCGACGTGTTGGCCAGGTTGTTGCTGATCAACTCGAGCCTGCGTTGCTCGTTGATCAGACCCGACGTCGCCGTGTAGAGCTGACTGTTCATGTGGGGCTTCCCTCCGTTTTCCTAGCGTTACAAATCTCGTGCCAGCGGCGAAACACCCGGCCCCCTGTCAAGCCGAGTATCCGAAGCGGCCGTATCCGGCCGCCGCCGGCGCTCCCTTGCCGCCCCGGCGCCACCGCTCCAGGGCCTCCTCCAGCCCCTTCTCTCCGGAGGGTCTCCCGGTGAGCGCTTCGGCTGCCGGTCTCTCGGCCTCCTCGATCGAACGCTGAGGCGCGTGTTCGGGTGCGGCCGTGGCCGCTCGCAACGGCTTTTTCGAACCGGCGGCGGCAAACAGCAGGCACAACACCGAAATCACGTTCACCGTCAGCAGCGCGGCCAACAACACGATGGACAGGTTCATGGGTTTTCCTCCCCCCCGCCGTTGTTGTCCAGCCCGGCGAGCTTCTGGGTTGCGGTCGTAGCGATGCGCAAACCGAAGAACCCGTCGACGACGACGAGCTCTCCGGAGGCCACGGTCACGCCGTTGACGACGAGATCGACCTCCGCCTCCGGCTCCTTCGACAGCGTCAGAACATCGCCGCATTGCATGTCGAGCAGCCGGCCCAGCGGGATCTCCTCGGCGGCCAGCCAGACCTCGGCCGGGAATTCCATTTGCAAGAAAGCGTTGCTCGGTTGGTTCACGATGGCTCCTCCGTCGATTTGTCTCCGACTCTCGATTCGATCTTGAAAACCGTTTGCCCGGTCTGACGGCGTATCCGACCGCCCGCGATGACCGTTTCGCCGACGCGCAACTCGACCATCGAGTCCTCGACGACGTCGAATTTCAGCACCTTGCCGCTTTCCAGCGAGCTCAGCTCCGTCAGCGAAACGCGTCCGGCGGGAATCACCGGAACGACCGGCATGACCACGTTCTCGAGGCTCCGCGCCAGCGGACCCACCGGGCGTGCCTTCGGGGTGGCGCGGTCGCCGGATGGAACGAGTAACGACGCGCTGGCCAGCAGCAGGGACGCGTGATCGGTCTCACCGATCGTGAAACGCAGCGGACTGACGCCGACCGTTTCGCCTGAGGCGGCCACGCGATCCGGGATGCGGTCGGTCGTCAACTCGACGGGGGTCAGATCGGTTTCGAAGATCGCGCCGAGCTTCTCGGCAATGGCACCGAACATCCTTGAAACGACACGGCCCTCGAGACTGGTCGGTTCGCGGCCGTCCTCGGGCGGATCGCCAGGACCGCCGAGCGCGCGATCCATCAGCGCGAGGGCCACCGCCGGTTGCAACGCGAGGGCGATGCCCCCGCCCCGTTTGGCGGCGAGTGCGGTGACCCAGACCGGACCGGGCAAGACCGATAGCGCCGCGGCGGCGCGCTGTTGTTGGAATCCTTCCAGCAGTACCTTGATGCCACCCTCCGCCTCGGCGTCGAGAAGCTCGGCCAGAGCGGCGACGACTCCTTCCAGACGCCCGCGAGCCTGCGCTTCGGCGGCGGCGGGGATCGCGACGGGCTCGCGCAACGAGTAGGGCTGCGCTTCGCCGTCGGCATGAGGCTGGGGCGCGTTGCCCGCATCGCCAGAAAGCACCCCGGCGACCTCCTCGGGTCGCAGGACAGGTTCTTCGCTCATCGACTTCCCCTCGTCGCGGCACAGGCCGGCGCCTTCATCCGTTCGCGCAACATATCGCGCAATCGTCCGGCCGCCTGCGTGTGCAGCTGGCACACGCGAGACTCCGTCACGCCGAGCACCGCGCCGACCTCCTTCATGTTCAGTCCCTCGTGGTAGTACAGCTCTAGGACCTTCAGCTCACGCTCGGGCAGCACCCTGATGGACTCGGCGAGCGCCTCGGCCAATTGCTTCTTTTCGAGTGCGCTGTGCGGCGGCGCATCGTCGGAGCCTCCTGCAACTACGGGCTCCATGTAGTCATCGAGCGTGATCAGCGCGCCGGTGTTGATCTCACGCATCAAGCGGTGTAGCTCCGCCAGCTCGATTCCCATCGCACTCGCGATCTCTTCCTCGCCGGCCTCGCGACCGAATTGCGATGCCAGACGCGCGCGGGTTTCCTCGAGCTCCCGACGCGAGCGGCGCAGCGCTCGCGGTTGCCAGTCCTTTTTCCGCAGACCGTCGACGATGGCGCCGCGAACCCGACGTTCCGCGTAAGTTCGGAACTTGACGCCACGATCGGGACAGAACTTGCTGACCGCGTCGAGCAGGCCGAGGATGCCGTCGTGAACGAGATCGTCGAGCTCGACACTGCCCGGAAGCCGGGGTGCGATTCGCAGGGCCACGTAGCGCACGAGATCGACGTTGGCTTCGATGAATTGCTCGCGTTCGGTCGAGCCCTCGATACGGACCGCCTCGGACCAATCGAGCGTTGGAGCCTGCGACTTCAATGGTACCTCTCTTCTCCCGCGGGCGGCGTCACTGCGAGCGATCCTGCGGTTCGCGCAAACGCTTCCTTTTCCATCGACAAACGCATCGCGATGCGCTGATAGCAGCGCGCGGCGGGGCTTTGCGGGTACAATTCGATCAACGCCTGCTGGCGCCGTACCGCGCCGCCGATCTCGGGGTCGTCGTAAACAGGCCCGATCCAACCCAGCTCTCGCGTCAGGAAGTGGCGACAGGCGCGCGACAACTGGTCGTGAACGCGGTTCGCTTCCTGGTCGTCCCCCACGTTGTTGACGACCAGATCGATGCGTTTCTCGGGGTCGGCGTCCCAGAGAACCTTGATCGTCGCGTAGGCATCGACGAGAGAGGTGGGTTCGGGGGTCGTGACCACGACGACACGCGACGCGGCGAGCTGAAGCGACAACGTCGCATCGCCGAGGCCGGCTCCGGTATCGATCAACACGTCGTCGGCGGATTCGGCGATGCAGCGCAACGCCGCGCACAGCGTTTCACGCTGCTGCGGCTCGAGTCGGGTGAGTTGCGGCACGCCGGAAGCCGCGGGCAAGATTCGAATACCCGCCGGGCCTTCGATCATCAACTCCTCGGGATCGGCGTTGCCGTTGAGCACGTGCTCGATCGTCTTCCCCGGCGTCAAGCCGAGCAGCACGTCCAGGTTGGCCAGCCCGAGATCGCCGTCGACGACGACGACACGGCGGCCCATGCGTCCCAGGGCGATGGCCAGGTTGACCACCAGGTTGCTTTTGCCCACACCGCCTTTGCTGCCGGTGACCGCTAGGGTGCGGTCGGAAAGCCAGGGAGAGTTTTCTGTGTCGCGGGTCATGCACGGACCTCCGTTCGTGGGGCTGCCTCGGCGCCGGAACGCAACAGCAGGTCCGCCACGGACTGGGGAGAAGCGGGTTCGAGATCGTCGGGTACCGCGTGCCCGGTCGTCACGAAGGAGAGCGGGATGCGACGTCCGGCCAGCGCGCTCAACAGCTCGCCCGGTCGCTCGCTGTCGTCGATCCGCGACCAGGCGGCACACGTCGGGCGGAACTCGGAAAAACGATCGAGGACGCGGCGGGCCTCGACGTGATGCAACCCTGCCGGAAGCAGGACGGCGATCTCGGCGTCGGAAACGGCGTTGACGAGAAGACGCAGCGCCTGACGGCGTGTCCGATCGCCGGCGGCGATCCCGGTGGTGTCGACGAGAACGATACCCCGCTCCCCGACGTTGTCGATCGCACGATGCAGGTCGTCACCCTTCTCGATCCGTCTCGCGCGTGAACCGATATAGCGGCAGTAGATCTCGGCCTGCTCGAAACTCCCGATTCGCTCGGTGTCGGCGACGCCGAAGACGACAGGTCGATCGGGTCGGCAGACTCGTGAGGCCAGTTTGGCCACCGTGGTGGTCTTGCCGGCACCCGGCGGCCCGATCACGAACAGACAGCGCTTGCTCAGCGGCAGTGGGACGAAGTCAAGGACGTTCGCGATCTCCCGTGTCACGACATCGGCCGGCGGAGTGCTGCGGTCACGAGCGCTGATGCGTCCAAAACGTTCCGCGAGATCCGGATCCAGACCGGCCGCAATCAACCGCTCGACGGTGATGTGGCAGAACGTGCTGGATCGCGACGGGCGGCGCCGGTCCACCGGGGCCGGCTCGGGAGACCGACCGAGCTTGCTCTTGAGCTCGTGGATCTCCGCGGCCAGAGCCTTGACTTCGCCATCCGGTTGTCGCGCCGACTCCCGATCACGCGGTGCGGCGACGGTGACCTCGACCACCGGCATCCCGAATCGCTTCTTGTGTTCCGAGGTTCCGAGGACGAGAGCGTTCGGTCCCAGCTCGCGCCGGATTCGTTTCAGCGTGGTGGCGAGATCGGGTCCGCGGTAAGTCTTGAGCAACATCCTGTCTCTCCGCTACCGGACCTGGCCGACCGCCGTGACCTGGATCCCGGAGGGGATCTCGGCGGCGGAGAGGATCGGCACGGTCGGGAGAATCGATTCGGTCAGGCGCCGCAGTGACGCGCGGACCTGCGCCGAGTTGCACAACACGGCGGCCTGGCCTCCGGACGGAACGTGGCGAACCGCCTGCGCAACGCGATGCGCCAGCGAGCGGCCGCTGGCCGGATCGAGTGCGGCGTGCTCGGCCGCCACGTCGCCTTGCAACAGGGCGAGGATCTCCTGTTCGACCTCGGGCGCGACGGTCAAGACCTTCAACGCGCCCTTGTCGAGCAACGGCTGGACGAGCGTTCGCCCCAACGCGCGACGCACACGGTTCAACAACTCGGACGGATCGATGTCCTCGAGCGCGCAGTCCGCCATCGTCTCGCCGATCGTGTGCATGTCACGGATCGAGACCCCTTCACGCAGCAACGCCTGCAGGACTTTCTGGATCTGCCCCACGGTGTAACGCTCGGGTACGAGCTCCTCGACGAGCTTGGGTGCGGTCTTGGCCAGCGTATCGAGGAGCTTCTGCGTTTCCTGGCGGCCCAGCAGTGCCGCAGCGTGACGCCGGATGATCTGGCTGATGTGGGTTGCGAGGACCGACGTGCGATCGACGACGGTGTAGCCCACGCTGCGTGCGTGCTCGGCCAGCTCCTCGCGGATCCACAGCGCTTCGATGCCGAACGCCGGGTCGAGCGTCTTCTCGCCCTCGACGGGTTCGATGACCTCGCCGGGGTCGATCGCCAGGACGTGACCGGGCTTGAGCCGCGTCCTGGCCAGCTCGGCCCCACGCAGCAGGATCTGATACTCGTCGGGCCCGAGCCGCAGGTTGTCCCGCACGCGAACCGGCGGTACGACCAAACCGAGGTCGAGCGCCGTCTGACGACGGATCTCGCGGATGCGGTCGAGTAGGCCTCCGGAACGATCCGAGCCGGCCAGCTCGACCAGATCGTAGCCGACCTCGATGCTCAGCGGATCGACGACGAGCATCGGCTCGATCGCCTCCTCGAGCGGCGGTGGAGGTCCCGACTCGACCTCGGGCTCCGGTTCGTCCGGACGCTGCGAGAGCGTCCAGGCCAGACCCCCGATGCCGGCGCCGAGCGTCAGGAACGCGACGGTCGGCAAGCCCGGGATCAACGACATCGTGCAAAGCGCGCCCGCGGCGATGGCCAGCGGTCGCGGTTTGGAGAACACCTGGGTGGCAAGCTCGACACCGAGGTCGCTCGAGGTCGCCGAACGTGTCGTCAACAGCGCCCCGGCAACCGAGATCAGCAGCGCCGGGATGGCGGAAACCAGCCCGTCGCCGACGGTCAGGATGGAGTAGGTCTTCATCGCGTCCATGACGGGGATTCCCGCCTGGAGCACGCCGATCGTGATGCCGGCGACGAGGTTGACCGCCACGATGATCAGGGAAGCCACCGCGTCGCGCTGGGTGAAACGCGTCGCACCATCCATCGAGCCGAAGAAATCCGCCTCCTCGGCGATCTCCTTGCGCCTCGCGCGGGCCTCGGAGTCGTCGATCAGACCGGCGTTGAGGTCGGCATCGATCGCCATCTGCTTGCCGGGCATCGCGTCCAGGGTGAACCGCGCGGTGACCTCGCTGATCCTCGTGGCACCGTGGTTGATGACCAGGAACTGCACGGCGAGCAGCACGAGGAAGATCACGAGCCCGACGACGAAGTTGCCGCCGACGACGAACTGGCCGAAGGCCTGGATCACGTCACCCGCCGCGTCGGGTCCCTCGGGTCCGTGCAGCAGGATGCGTCGCGTCGTCGCGATGTTGAGCCCGAGCCGGAACACGGTCAGCAGCAACAGCGCCGATGGGAACCCCGAGAACCCTTTCGGCGAGCTCACGCTGACGGCGGACAGGAGCACGATGATGCTGAGCGCCACGTCGAGGCTGAGCAGCAAATCGATGATCAGCGGCGGAAGCGGGACGACCATCACTCCCACCAGGCCGATGATCCCGATCGGCAGCAGCCAGCTCACACGCACTCCCCAGGGTTCCGGGATGGGGGCGAAACCGCTCACCGGCTACCTCCCGGGCGAGAGTGGTTGCGAGGTGCCTCATCGCGCTTGAGGACCAGTGCCAGCACCTCGGCGACGGCGCGGAACAACGCCTCTGGGATCAGCGTCCCGATCGGGACGTCCTTGTAGAGGGCACGGGCCAGCGGCGGATCGGAAACGATCGGGATGCCGTGCTGCACGGCGAGATCACGGATCCGCGCGGCGAGCTTGGCACGACCCTTGGCCACGAGCTTGGGCGCGTCGAGCTCGCCCGGAGCGTAACGCAGCGCGACGGCGTAGTGTGTCGGGTTGGTGATCACCACCGTCGCATCGACGACGTCGGCCATCATTCGCGTGCGCGCCAGCGCCAACTGCTTGCTCTTGATCCGGGCGCGGACGATCGGGTCGCCCTGCGTTTCCTTGAGCTCGTCCTTGATTTCGCGCTTGGACATCCGCAGCCCGCGCTTGTGGTCGTAGATGCGGAACAACCAGTCGAAGATGGCGAGACCTGCCGCGACCATGGCCACGCGCAGGATCACGCTTCCGGCGAGCATGAAGAGCTGCGACAGGATGCCCTCGATACCGGGCGCGCTGGCCCGGCTGTGCAGCAACGTGTCCCGCACCGCTGTGTAGGCGACGGCGGCGAACAGCGTCATCTTGAGCACGCCCTTGAGCACCTCGACCCATTGCTTGAGGGCGACGACTTTCTTGAGTCCCTTGACGGGGTTGAGCCGGTCCCAGCTGGGTTTCAGCGGTTTGAGCGTGAACACGGGCGGGCCCTGGACCAGGTTGCCCACGACGGCGGCACCGACGAGGAAGCCCAGAGGCAAGACCAGCAGCGAGCCGGTCGAGCTGACCGCGGCGTGCATGATCCTGGCCGCGCTGGCGGGGTTGAGATCGGCGGGGCCCGGAGATCCGAGGAACGCGATCATCATCTGCTGCATGCTCTCGAGCCAGTCGCGGCCGAGGAAGTGAGCGAACACCAGGAACGCCGCCAGACCGAACACGGACGGGATCTCCTTGCTTCGTGGGACCTGTCCCTTTTCGCGCGCCTTCTGAAGGCGTCTTGCAGTCGGTTTTTCGGTCCGCTGCGATTTGTGCTCTTGTCCGGCCATCACTCCCGCCGATTACGAACCGAACGCCGCAAGCATGGCGGCGCCGTCCGTTGCGAAGGTTCTTCCGATCCACCCGATCGCGGATCCGGTGGCGAGGGCGACGAGCGCGAGGGCGACGATGCCGCTGGCGATCTTCAACGGATAGCCGACGATCAGCGTCGGAGCCTGGGGCAGCGCCTTGCCGGCCAGTACGAGCACGAGATCGACCGCGAAGGTGACGACCAGTCCCGGCGCGGCCAACTCCACCGCGAGCGTGAACATGCGGCCGCCGAGAACGATGGTGAGCTCGACGAGCCCGTCGACCCCGACCAGATGCGGGCCCGGCGGGAGCAACTCGTAGGAGTGCAGCAAGCCGCGGAGGAACAGGTGATGCAGATCGGCGCTGAGGAAAAGCGCCGTCGCCAGCAACCCCTGGAACAGCGCCAGCGAGTTCGACTGTGCGCCGGTGATCGGATCGACCATCGAGGAGAAGGAGAATCCGGATTGCCCCGCGATGATGCGGGCCGCTCCCTCGATCCCGTCGAGCAGGACGCGCGCGGCCAGCCCGAGGGCGAAACCGACGGAAAGCTCCCGCACGACGGACAGCAACCAGAACGAAACACCGGTACCGCTGACCTCGGGTGTCGAGACCATCGGGAACAGGACGACGGCGAGCGCGAATCCCAGCAGCACGCGGAGTCGTACCGGGAGGAGCTGCGAGCTGAGCACCGGGCAGAACACCATCAGCCCCGAGGTTCGTGCCAGCACCAGCATGAAGTGCGTGACCTCGGCCGGGATGTCGATCCCCGCGAGCAAGCCGATCATCCAACCACCCCGGGTATCGAAATGAACAGCCGGTGCGTGAAATCCACCAGCGTACGGATCATCCACGGACCGACGACGAGCATCAGGAGCGTCACCACGAGGATTTTCGGGACAAAGGTCAGCGTGACGTCCTGGATCGAGGTGGCCACCTGGACGAGGCTTACCAGGATGCCGATCAACAGACTGGCGGCCAGCAACGGTGCGGCGACCAGCAGCGATACTTCCAACGCCTGGCGACCGATTTCGATGACGTTCGCTTCACTCACACCACGCCTCCGTCAGCGAAACGAGCTCGTCAGCGAGAACACAAGGAGGTGCCATCCGTCGACCAGAACGAACAGCAGGATCTTGAACGGCAGCGAGATGATGACCGGTGGAAGCATCATCATCCCCATCCCGAGCAGCACCGAGGAGATGACCAGATCGATGACCAGGAACGGGATGAACAGCAGGAATCCGATCTGGAATCCGGCTTTGAGCTCCGAGATCAGGAACGCCGGCATGGCGACGCGCAACGGCACGTCGGCGGGTGTTTGAGGTCTGGCCGTGTCGGTCAGCTCCGCAAACAGCAGCAGGTCGTTCTCACGCGTGTTGCGGATCATCCAGGTCTTGATCTCGCCGCTGCCGATGGCCCAAGCCTGCTCGGCGTCGATCTCTCCGGCCTGGTACGGCAGGATCGAGCTGGTGTAGATGTCATCGGCGACCGGCGTCATGACGACGAACGTCAGCAGCAGGGACAACCCGACGAGGACCTGGTTCGGCGGGAACGACTGGGTGCCGAGCGCCTGACGCAGGAAGTGGAACACGATGATGAAGCGCACGAACGAGGTGAACAGCATCAACACCGAAGGAAGCAGCGCCAGGACGGTCATCAGCAACGCGATCTTGACGACCGTCGAGAAACCCTCGGGTTGCCCGAGTCTCGCCAGATCGGCGCCCAGGTTCGAGGCCGTGGCCAGCAGATGGATCATGACGCGTTACTCGTGGTGTTCTCGGCGGCGTCCAGGAACTCGTCGAATGTCGGCGATTCGTGCTCTTCGAGCGCGGTGATCAGACGCGCCCCGCTGCTCGAGACGCTGAGCAACAGCCGGCGGTTGGCCACCGAGACCAGCGCCAGACCGGCGCCGCGAGTCAGAGCCGCGCGATCGAGGATGCGGATCTCACGCCGGCTCTGCGGGCCACGACCGCGCCAGCGCAGGAAGACCCACGCCGCGCCGATCAGCAGGATGAGCGCCGCGCCGACGCGGAGGGTGGCGCCGAGCAAGGAGGGCACGACCTCGGGATTGCCGATCGTCTCAGGAAGCGTCATCGTCGGCCCCCTGTTCACCGGCATCGACGAGCTTGAGGGTGATCCCCGGCTCGTCGTCGGCGGCGATCGGTTCGACCCCGCCGATGCGGTCGCCGCGGGCCAGCAGCTCGAACGGCGTGCCGATACGGGAATCCAGCGCGATCACCTTGCCGGCGACCAGTTCGGACAACTCGGCGAAGCTCATCCGCGTCCGGCCGACACGCACCACGATCGGTACGGCGATCGACTCGAATCCGCGGTAGCGTCGGCGGCTCTTGGTCTTGGCGTCCGTGCTCATCCGGCGGCATCCTCCGAACCGCTGAAGAGCAATGGACATGCCATGAGCCCTTGGCACGCCAAGTTGTTATGAATACTGGTACTTAGCTACCCGACGGCAGGGCCGGACCTGGCGGGTGCCAAAACCTCGACGTCGCGGTGTGCGGTTTCCCGACGCTCAGGCGAACAGGCGGGCGAGGTCTTCCGCGCCCGCGGCGCTTTCGCGCAGCAGATCGGCACTCGCATCTTTCGGGATCTGGAAGCGGTCGTGCGCGGTTTCGATAAGCCGCTCGAAGCCCGGTTCCTGATCGACCTCCCGCAGATGCGCGACCAAGGCGACGGCCGGTAGCGGACAGGGAACGGGAGGCTCCACGCCGTGATGCATGGCGATCGATTCGCTGATCCTGTCCGGCAGGCCCCACTCGACGCAGAACCAACCGGCGACGGTGGCGTGGTCCCACTCGAACGCGCCGCGCTCGATCTGCACGAGGTCTTTCTCGGAGTGGTGCCATTCCTCGAGCACATCCGCGTAGGGCTCGCCCTTGTGCAGTGAAAGGAACGGGATGGCGAGATCCTGTAACAGGCTGGCGGTGAAGGTCTCCGAGGCCGAGGAGGGATCGATCAGCTCGGCAAGACTGCGGCCCGCGACGGCACGACGTGCCGAGGTGGACCAGAAGCGCTGGGCCACGAAACCGCGCGCGGACGATTCCGGGATTGCCCGCCTGGCCGCGACCGAGATCAACATCGACTCGAGCTGGTTGCGTCCGATCAGCGAAACCGCGTGATGGATGCTCTTGACGGTCTGCCGCAACGCAAATGCCGCCGAGTTGACCGTGCCGAGCAACTTCACCGTCAAACCCGGATCGCCCGCGAGCAGATCCGAGATTTCGTTGAACGAGACATTCTCATCGCGGATGCGTTCCAGGACGGTGGTCACGATCGCGGGGAAGGTGGGTAGCTCGACGTCACCGAGAATGGTCCGGAGCTCCTCCTTGGGATCGGCTTTCTTCTTGCTGAACAATCCGAGCATCGATTCCTCAGGACGCGCGACGGGACATCTTGTTGGAGAAGATGCTGAGCAGGCCACCCAGCATGACGTAGCCGATCGCAACCTGGCCCATCGCGACCAGCTGGGCCGCGGTGGATGCGGGCAACACGTCGCCGTAACCGAGCGTGGTCAATGTCACCACGCTGTAGTAGACGGAGGAGAGCGGCGTGCGATAATCCCCGTAGTCGACGTCGACGAGCTCATAGAGGCCGGCGAAGATCGCGACGATGAGCAGCGTCCACAACCCCCAACGCAGGAAGCTGCGCCCGCAATCCGAGGTCAACCACCAGATCCGATAGATCAAGGCCGCCAGTTTCCCCTGCGTGCGGAATTCGTGGAGGTAGTTCTGATCCTCGATCGTTCGGCGCACCAGATAGGCGCCACAGAAATCCACGTTGCCGATATCCGCGCCGATCCAGTCGGCCGTGGCGTGACCCTGGATCGCCGAGAGCCTGGAGCCCCGGAGGTCGGCGTCGGCGAACGTGGCACCGGAGACCGTGCTTCCCGAGAGATCGACTTCACTCATCGCCGCGCGTGACAGGTCCGCCTCGGTGAGGTCGACATCGAGCAGCCGCGCCCGCGCCAGTGTTGCCGCACGCGCGTCGACCCCGCGCAGCCGGGCC
>JBFFZZ010000028.1:0-19447 GCA_041568335.1 Candidatus Polarisedimenticolaceae bacterium
CTTGCTGTTGGCGGCGGTCTCGATCATTCTCTGCGGTGCTTCGCAGGCGCACGATTTTTGGATCGAGCCGGGGACGTTTCGCCCGGCCGTGGGCGAGCATGTCGCGCTGTCCTTGCGCGTCGGGGACCCGTTCGAGGGGAGCAGCGTCACGCGTCGCGCAAACCACCTGAAACGCTTCTTCCTGGCGGGCGCGGCGGAGACACCGGTGAGCGGCCGCTGGGGCGCGGAACCGGCGGGCCTGGCTCGACCCATCACACCGGGTCTCGGGATCGTCGCGTACGAGAGTCATGCCAACGGCCACCGCATGAGCCTCGAGCGTTTCAGGGCCTACCTGGAGCACGCCGGGCTGGAGCGCGTCACGGTTCTCGGTCCGACCACCCGCGCCCCGGTCCGTGAGCGCTTCACACGCTGTGCCCGTACCCTCATCGACGTCGACCGCTCCGGTGCGGGCAGGGACCACCCCGTCGGACTCCCGCTCGAGCTGGTCGCGGAGACGAACCCCTATGCTCCGGGTGCGTCGGGAGGCATGGACCTGCGTCTGTTGTTTCGCGGCGAGCCGCTCGCCGGAGCGCTTGTCGTCGCGACACCCGCGCACGCGCGCGACAAACCGATTCATGCACGCACCGGCGGGGACGGCCGTGTCTCCCTGAAGATCGATTCGCCCGGCCCGTGGCTGGTGACGACGGTTCACATGATCGAAAGCGAGTCGGCCGAAGCGGACTGGGACAGCTACTGGGCGTCGTTGACCTTCGAGCTGATTCAGGAACCGGCGAGCTCGGCCGCGGCTGCGACGATGCCCGCCTCCGACGGCAGGACATGGTCGGCGGCGGGACCGAGCGGGATGTAGCTGTCCTCGCCCGCCACACGCCGCAGCGGCCTGGCCGTAACGACGCGCTCGACGACCGCGGTGATCAACGCCTCACCGACGCCTCCGGTCCGCCGTCCCTCGTCGACGACGAGCACTCGCTCGCACGCGGCGACATGCGGGACGAACCAATCGATCGGGATCGGATTCAGCCAGCGCAGGTCGAGGACCCGCGCCCGGATGGCGTGTTTCTCGGCGAGCGTACGCGCCGCACGCAGCGACAGCCGGACCCCGTTCCCGTAGGTGAGGATCGCCAGATCCGTCGCGCCTTCGTCGTAGACACGCCCCTCGCCGAACGGTATCGCCGTTCCCGGATCGGGGTAGGCGAAGCACCACTCGTTGTCCTTCTCTTCGTAAAGGTCCTTCGTCCCGTACAACGCGATCGGTTCGAGATAGGCCACGACGCGGCCGTCGACGTGGGCCATCGCCGCTGCCGTGCGCAGCATGCCGACGGCGTCGTCACCTCGCGACGGGCAGGCGATCGCCAGACCCGGGATGTCGCGCAATGCGGCGATGCTGTTGTCGTTGTGGAAGTGCCCGCCGAACCCCTTCTGATACGCCAGCGAAGCGATCCGAAGCACCATCGGGTTGCGGAACTGGCCGGATGAGAAGAACTGCGTCGAGCAGGCCTCGCCGCGGATCTGATCGCAGGCGTTGTGAAAATAGGCCAGATACTGGATCTCGGGAAACGGGAGCAGGCCGCAGTAGCCGAGCCCCTGCGCCAGCCCCAGGATCATCTGCTCGTCGAGCACGGTGTTGAACACACGCGCATGCCCGAAACGCCTCCACAGGTCGTGCGTGACGTGGTACACGCCGCCCTTCGTCGCGACGTCCTCGCCGAACAGCAGGCTGTTCGGGTACTTCAACATGAGGTCGTGAAGCGCGAGGTTGATCATCGCGGAGAGATGTCTCGGCGGCCCCGCCTCCGGGAGCTTTGTCGCGCCGCCCCAGAATTCCTCGCGGCTCGCCGGTTCGACGGCTCGCGTCGCCTCCGCGGCGACGGCATCCGCGTGATAGGGCGCCAGATGTTCCACGATCTCCGCAGCCGACTCGAGTCGCGGTGTCTTCACGGCCCGCGCGGCGGCGTCCTCGACGCGGCGACGCACGCCGTCATACCGAGCGAGGATCTCCGGCGCGGTCAGCAGTCCGGTGGCGAGGACCGTGCGGGCGGTGTGGAGCAACGGGTCGTCGGCCTCGGTCTGTTCGACTTCCGTCTGGCTGCGATAGGTCAACTCGACATCGCTCCCGGCGTGACCGAGGAGTCGAACCAGCTTGAGGTGCAGGAACACCGGCCGGCGCCGCAGACGGCAGGCCTGAACGGCTTCCCGGACCACGCGGTCGGTTTCCACGAGATCGAGCCCGTTGGCCGCGTAGTACCTCAAACCCGGATACGGTTTGAATCGATCCTCGACCCACCCCTCCGGGGTCTTGGCCGAGATGCCGAGCCCGTTGTCCTCGCAGACGAACAGGATCGGTGCGCCGACCTGTTGGTACACGGCGCGTGCCGCCGCGGAGAAGGCGCCCATCGCCGTCGAGTGATTGACACTGGCATCGCCGAACGAACAGACGACGATGCTGTCCCCGGGCACGGGGGCCCCGACGCCCATCTTGAGCGCGCGCCGGATCCCGATCGCCATCCCCAGTGCCTTGGGAAGGTGGCTCGCGATCGTGCTCGTCTGCGGGAGGACCCACATCGGCGCGCTGCCCCAGACCTTGTGGCGGCCGTGGGAAACCGGATCCTCCGCGCTGGCCGTCTGCGACAACAGCGTGTCGTAGACGAAGTCCACCTCCGGCATGTGTCGCGAGCGCTCGGCCATCAGCGCCCCGCTGCGGTAGTGCAGGAACGCCGGGTCGGTCGGCCGGGTCACGCGACCGATCACGGCGTTGCCCTCGTGGCCCGCGCTCCCGATCGTGTAGAAGCTCTGGTTCGACTCGCGCAACTCGCGGGACATCAGATCGAGATGGCGCGAGATCATTTGCGACTCGAACAGCTCGAGCAGAGCTTGTCCGGTCAACGGGAAGCCCTCGCGTACGGGCAGGGCGAGATCCGGGGGGCTGACCGCCGGCCGGTTCCAATCGCTCAGGAAGCGCCTGAAGTTGTCGTCGACGATCGCCGCACGGTCGAAGATGTTGACCGCCGCCGGAGCCTCGTCGTCGCCGCGGGGGCGGTTCATTAGAACGCCGCGTGACCCGTCAGCTCGCGGCCCACGGCAAGCTCATGGATCGTTTCGGTTCCCTCGTAGGTGATCACGCTCTCGAGGTTGAGCATGTGCCGGATCGACGCGAACTCGATACTGATCCCACCGGCGCCGAGGATGTCGCGCGCGTCGCGCGCAATATCCAGCGCGGCGCGAACGTTGTTCCACTTGGCCATCGACACCTGCGAGTGGTGCATCGCACCCTCGTCCTTGAGGCGGCCGAGTTGCAACGACAGGAGCCGCGCCGTCGTGATCCGCCGGGCCATATCCGCCAGCCTACGCTGGATCGTCTGGGTCTCGGCGAGCGTCTTGCCGAACAACTTGCGCTTGCCGGCGAAGTCGAGCGCTTCCGTAAAGCAGGCGACCGCGGCGCCGATCGCGCCCCACGTGATGCCGTACCGCGCCTGCGTCAGGCAGCTCAACGGGGCGCCGAGCCCCGTGGCCCCCGGGAGTCGATTCGCCTCGGGGACCCGAACGCTATCGAGGAACAGCTCCGAGGTGATCGACGCGCGCAGCGAATACTTCTTGAGGATGTCGCGCGACGTGTAACCCTGCATGCCCTTCTCGACGACGAACCCGCGCACGCCGTCTTCCGTATTGGCCCACACGATCGCGATATCCGCGATGGTCCCGTTGGTGATCCACATCTTGGCGCCGTTCAGGATCCAGTCGTCCCCGTCACGGACGGCGCGTGTTCGCATCGTGCCGGGATCGGAGCCGCCGTCCGGCTCGGTCAGGCCGAAGCAACCGATGATCTCGCCCTGCGCCATCCGCGGCAGCCAGCGTTGCTTCTGCTCTTCGCTGCCGTAGGTGAAGATCGGCCACATGCACAGGCTGCCCTGCACCGAGACGAAGCTGCGCAACCCGCTGTCGCCGCGTTCGAGCTCTTGGCAGACCAGGCCGTAGCTGACATTGTTGAGACCGGCGCAGTCGTAGCCGTCGATGTTGCAACCGAGCAGGCCGAGCTCGGCGACCTCGGAGACCAGCTCGGAGGGGAAGCGGTGGTCGTCGAACGCGTCGGCGATGATCGGAAGCACACGCTCGTCCACGAAACGCGCCGTCGCGTCCTGGATCTGTCGCTCCTCCTCATTGAGGAGTCCGCGAACGTCGTAGAAATCCACCGCGTCGGGAGCGGCCTTGGTCGTCGTGCTCATGGGTTTCTCCGTGGCAGAATCCTGCCGGAACGACAATCTAAACATGCCCGATTCGATCTGCCAGTCAGGCCCGAAACCGGGCCCCGGAGTCCCAAAAAGCTCAGCGTGGCGTGGCCCAGCGGAAGCCGTCCAGGTGCACGACCAGATCGGAGCTGGTGCGGAACCGGTCCAGGATCAGCGAGTGGTTCATGCCGCGGCAGATCGACTTGACCTCCGGCGGCTGCTTCGCGTACCACTTGCGTCCGCCGACCATCCCGTAGAGCAACCCGGCGAGGTCGATGACATCGTCCTGCTGCCGGTGTCGGGTCGCCGACTTATCCGATGACAGGTCGAGCAGCTTGACCTCGAAGTGGACGCCGCGTCGCCGTACGAGGACGTTGCGATCGTGAAGGTCGCCGTGATACTCGCCGTGTTGGTGGATCTGGGCGACACCCCTGGCGACCGTGCGAAGCAGGTGCAGCGCCTCGAAGGCGGGTAACCGGCCACCGCGTTGCCGCTTTGCGAAGTCCTCGAGAATCTCGCCCCGGACGAGCTCGCTGAGCACGAACGAGATCGGCTCCCCCGACCGCCGGAAAGAATCCGTGTGGTGGTAGCGGATCAGCGCGGAACAGTCGGACAGCTTCTCGAGCTTCCGCGCGTAGGCTCGAAGAGCCCGGTCGTTCCTGTTGCGCTGCGGGTAAAAGACCTTGGCGGCGCGCTGCACATCGGTCTTGATCTCGGTGACGTGATAGGCTTCACCTTCCCACCCGCGCCCGAGAAGCCGTTCGATGCGGTACTTTCCGGCAAGAACGCGTCCGACAGGGAAATCGAAGCTGTCGATAACTTTACTCATGACAACCCGTCCATGACATACTCTCGGCGGGATGCCCGCCGACGAGAAGCCGCGATCTTTCCGGATCGACCCGTCGATGGACGAGGCGACGTCCGAGTCGCTCCCGTTCGGGGAAGTCGCGTTCTTCTCCACGCCATCGCCGGACCACCCGGACCGCAACGAGGACTCCGCCGTGGTCGTCGTCCGCGATGTCTGGGGCGTGCTTGTCGTCTCCGACGGAGCCGGCGGGACCTCGGGCGGTGCGCAGGCGGCCTCGATGGCAGTGCAGATCTTACAGCAGGCGCTGCTCCAGATCGAGGAGGGCGAGGACGTTCGCCCCGCGGTGTTGGACGCGATCGAGAGCGCCGGAGCCTCGATCCGCGAGACGCTCTCCGGCGCGCTGGCGACGGTTGCCGCCATTGTCGTCGACTCCACGACGGCCCGTTCGATCACGGTCGGTGATTCGATCTGCCTCGTCATCGGCGGTCGGGGCAAGCTGAAGTATCGCAGCATCGCCCACGGACCGACGGGGTTCGCGGAGGAAGCCGGCCTGCTCAAGGCACGCGAAGCGATGGAACACGAGGAGCGCCATCTCGTGAGCAACATGCTGGGTCTCGAAAACATGCGCATCGAGCTCGGTGTCCCGGTGCGGTTGGCCGTTCGCGACACCGTCGTGGTGGCCTCGGACGGGCTGTTCGACAACGTCCGGGTCGACGAGATCGCGGAACGCGCCCGGATCCGACCGCTCGTCCGCGCGGTGGAGCGGTTGGCTTCGTTGGCCCGGGACCGCATGACCGGAAACGGCCCGCACTGCCACGCCGACGATCTGACGATCGTCGCCTTCCGACCCTCCTCAAAACGCTAAAAATCCAATATTTTCGGCCTTTCTTGGGTTCGCTTGACCGGCCAGATCGTGGGCTTCAGGTATTAGTAAGCGAGCCTGGAGTCCAGCCGCACCAGGGGACGCAGGGGAGTGGGTCGATGAGGCAGAAGAGCCGCCAGTCCGGTTTTTCACTGGTCGAGCTGATGGTCGTGGTGTTGATCATCGGTCTGGTCGCCACGATCGCGATTCCCGTCTTCGACCGGGCGCTCAAGAAGTCCCACCGCTCGGCCCTCGGCGCCTCGCTCCAGGAGCTGCACAAGGCGATGGCCCGTTATTACGCCGACAACGGCGATTTTCCGGCGCTCGATACGGAGACGTTCGAGCCGTTGATCTCCGGGAAGTACATGGACAGCGCGGAGCCGATCCTCTCCAAGATCCAGGGTGGCGAGCCCTGGGTCTACCTCAACCTGGGAAGCCAGGGGTGGTGGATGATCGTCTACCCCGCGGGCGACAACGAGTCCCGGTTGTACGTCGGAAGCGTCTCCCTAGGTCTGCTCAGCTCGATCCACTACGACGGTGTCTACTGGTACCACCCGACGGAGACAGGGACTCTCTCCCGGCTCGACGGAACGCGCGTATGGTAATTGCGGTCCCCACGAGAACCGAACGGCTGGTGGACATGCTGGAGCTGCTTTCGACTCAGATCGACACGATGCTCGACGAGATCGCCGGAAGCAGCCTGCTCGAGGCGCGCCGCCAGATCACCCGCGACCTGCACTTCGAACCGCGAGCGGAGGAGCTGCAAACGATCGTCGGCATCGCGGCGGACGACGCGGCCGAAGGGCCGCGCCACGAGCTTCCGCGCAAGTTCCTGCGTCTCCGCCTCCTCGCGGACCGGCAGCTCAAACACGTCCTCGAGACCCGCACCCTCCATGTCGACACCATGCGCGCCTCCGGCGAGATGCTCGGTGACCTCGTCGGAGCCGCCCAGCGCCTCGAGACCGAGCTCGATCAGAGCCTTTCGACGGACGAGTCGTTGAACCAGAACGATCGCGACTACCTGCTCAAGGTCGGCCATGCATTGTCCTGCCAGCGAGACGAGCTGGTCGCCGCGTCGGTGCTGGCGTTGCGGTTGGCGGAGCTGGCCGAGTCGATGACACAGGGCAACCTGGAGGACATGGAGCCTTCGCTCACCGGCGCCGAGCGCGAACACCTCGAGGCCTTCGCGGCCGAGAACATCACCCAGGAATCGTGCCGGGCGACCATCGATGCGATCGCTATCCGCTCCTCGCTGGAGCGACTGTTCACCGCGTGGCGGGAGTTCGGAAAACCGTCGGAGGATAGCGAATCGCTGCGCGATCAACGCGAGCGTGTGCTTGCGAGGATGCGGCAGAACATGCTGGCCCTGGAGTCCGTGTCCAAACGGTTGCAGACGCAACAGGATGCGGCGCTCGTGGCCGACATCGAATCGCTCGCTGCAGAACTGCAGGAGGCGAGCCGCAGCCTGTTCTCGATCAAACTCCAGCTGGCTCCGGTTCTACGTGACCCGTACCTCGACGTGGACTCGAGCGAACTGCCACAGTCCATGCCGGATGACCTGCGCGAACAGCTTTGCGTCTCGGCTGCCGAGGAGGCCGCGGCCGCGGCCGGTCCTCGCGCGGCGTCCAAGGAAGAGCTCTACCTCGGCGCGCTCAAGGAGATGCAGGGCAAGAAGCAGGCGCAGATCGAGGAGCTTCGATACAACCAGAGAGTGACCGACCTCGAACGGGAGCGCCGCCGCATGAAGTGGATGGTGGCCGCTTCGATCGTGCTCGCGATCACCTCGGTCATCGTCAACTTCGTCGTGCTCCCGCGTGGCGGCGGGGCGCCTGCCGTTCCCGACCTGGCCGAGCTTCCACCCACGCTCGACGTCAAGGAAACCAAGGCGGCGGGACCGGTGATGATCACGCGGGTCGATGGTTGGAACGATCTGGACGAGGCCTCCCGGCAGACCCACGTCGATCGCATGGGTGAGATCGTTTCCGAAAGCGGCATCGGGCTGATGATGGTCGTGGACGAGTACGGGCAGACCGCCGCGGCCTGGGACCAACGCGCCGGGACGACGCTGATCGACGAGCCCCGATAGAAACGCGACTACCGCCGGTAGCCCCGTACCCGATCGTATTCCTCGATCTGTTCTTCGCTCATCACTGCGCGCATCCTCAAGTGCGCAATCAGGTGAACCAGCCGCAGCTCGCCGCGAAGCCGCGCGATCTCCTGAACAGAACGGGTCAACCGCTCGAGATCGATGGTGCCGTCGGCAAACCGCGCGTCGAGCAACGCTTCCTCGCGCAGGACATCTCGTCCCAACGACCTGGCGCTCCGCTCCATCTCCTCGAAGATCTCCCGCGCCGTGAGAACCTGGTCTGCATCGAGCTCCAGCTCGGCGGCCAGCTCGATCACGTGTTTGGGCCCCGGGAACCGGTTCAGCTCGGCCGCCAGAGCCAAGCCCATCCCGTGCCCGGAGAGCAACCGGTCTCGATCTTCGTCCGATAGCGCCTTGATCTCTCGATTCTCGAACCCGCTGTAGGGCGACGCGGTGACCGCCTGGCGCATCGGGCAATCCGGCACCGGGGTGTGATCGGTCCCCTGGGCACCGGCCGATCCCACCAGGCCCCAAACCAGCCAGCCGACGATGAAAACTCGCATCTCTTGATCCTCCGTGATGCGCTGGACCTTCCGAGTGTACCGGCGCGCACGGCGCCGCACACATCCGGTGACCCGGACCGGTTCGACTGCTAGAATCGCGGGTCCATTTCAGGATATCGAGGTCAAGATCATGCCAGCTAGCGTTTTGAGAGCGGCTTGCGTGGCCGCGACGGCGTTTGCCGTGGCCTGCGCGGGATCCACCAGCAACGAGGAGGCGACCGGAGCCGTGGACGGAGACAATGTTTTGGTGGCCGAATGGCGCGGTCCGCACGGCGGCGTACCGGCGTTCGATCAAATGGATCTCGAGGCGCTCAAACCAGCGCTCGACCGGGGCATGGCGATGCAGCTGGAGGAGATCGACGCGATCGCGAACAACCCCGAACCGCCGACCTTCGAGAACACGATCGTCGAGCTGGAACGCTCGGGCCAACCGCTCGGCCGGGTGTTCACCTACTACTCGATCTGGAGCAGCAACCTCTCGACCCCCGAGTTCCGCGAGATCCAGGTCGAGATGTCGCCGAAGCTGTCGGAGTTCCGGACCAAGATCACGCAGAACGAGGCGTTGTTCCAGCGTGTCAAGACGGTCTACGAAAACGAGATGGAGTCGCTTGCGCCCGATCAACAACGGCTGACCCTGTTGACCTACGAGCAGTTCGCTCGCAACGGGGCGACGCTCGATGGCGACGCCAAGGCACGCTACGCGGAGATCAACAAGCGGTTGGCCGAGCTCCACACGCAATACGGCAACAACATGCTGGCCGACGAAGAAAAATACGTTCTCTACCTCGAGGAGGACCAACTCGGGGGCCTGTCCGAATCGTTCATCCAGGCCGCCAAGGCCGCGGCCACGGAGCGAGGACAAGAGGGCAAGTACGCGATCACGAACACGCGGTCGTCGATGGATCCGTTCCTGACGTTCTCGGACGAGCGTGACCTGCGCGAGAAGGTCTGGCGCACGTATTACTCACGCGGCGACAACGGCGACGAAAACGACAACAACGCGCTCATTTCGGAGATCCTGGCGCTGCGCCACGAGCGCGTTCAGCTGCTCGGTTACGACAACTACGCGCAGTGGCGTCTCGAGAACCGCATGGCCAAGACGCCGGAGCGCGCGCTGGAGCTGATGGAGGCCGTCTGGCCCGCGGCCATCGCCCGAGTGGAAGAAGAAGTCGCCGACATGCAGAAGATCGCCGACGCCGAGGGTGCGGGGATCACGATCGCGCCGTGGGACTACCGCTACTACGCCGAAAAGGTCCGGCAGGCGCGCTACGATCTCGATTCCGACGAGGTCAAGCAATACCTCCAGCTGGAGAAGCTGCGCGACGCGATGTTCTACGTCGCCGGCCGGCTCTTCAAGTTCGAGTTCCAACCGGTGCCCGAGGGCTCGATTCCCGTGTTCCACGAGGACGTCGAGGTCTGGGAGGTCACCGACAAGGAGACCGGCGAGCACATCGGGCTCTGGTACCTGGACCCCTACGCGCGTCGCGGGAAGCGATCCGGCGCCTGGGCCAGCTCTTACCGCGGCCACGAGACGTTCGACGGCAAGAAGACGGTGCTCAGCTCCAACAACTCCAACTTCATCAAGGCCGCCGAGGGGCAGCCGGTCTTGATTTCCTGGGACGACGCGCGAACGTTCTTCCACGAGTTCGGGCACGCGCTCCACGCGCTCTCCTCCAACGTGGCCTACCCGACGCTGAACGGTGGCGTGCGTGACTACACCGAGTTCCAGTCACAGTTGCTGGAGCGCTGGCTGACCACCGACGAGGTCATCGACAATTACCTCGTGCACCACGAGACGGGTGAGCCGATCCCGGACGAGCTGGTGGCCAAGATCAAGAAGGCCGCGACGTTCAACCAGGGATTCGCCACGACGGAGTACCTTGCGTCGGCACTGGTCGACATGCGTTACCACACGATCGATCCCGCGGGACTCGATCCCGACGCGTTCGAGCGCGAGACGCTCGCCGCGCTGAACATGCCCGATGAGATCGTGATGCGTCACCGCAGCACGCACTTCAGCCATATCTTCTCGGGCGAGGGCTACTCCGCGGGCTATTACGGGTACCTGTGGGCCGACGTGCTGACCTCCGACGCGGCGGAGGCGTTTGCCGAGGCGCCGGGTGGCTACTACGACGAGGCACTCGCCAAGAAGCTCGTCGACAACCTGTTCGCGGTACGCAACGCGGTCGACCCGGCGGAGGCCTACCGGGCGTTCCGCGGCCGCGACGCGGGGATCGCGCCCCTGATGCGCGACCGCGGTTTCCCGGTCCCGAGCCGCAGGTGAATTGTATGAACAGCCTTACAAATCTCACGCTCCTGTTGGTCCTGGTCGGAACCACCCCGGAGACTCCGCCCGGACCACCACCCCCTCCGGAGGACGCGGTCGAATTCAGCGGCCATCACTACCGGCTGGTCGACGAGGTCGAGGACCTCAGCTGGACCTCCGCGCGAAAAGCGTGCGAGGCGGATGGCGCGCATCTCGCGACGGTGACCAGCGAGGAGGAGGCGAACTTCATCGCCGAGCTGTGCGCCGACCGCTACATGTACCTCGGCGCGAGCGACCACGAGGAGGAGGGCGTTTGGAAATGGGTCGACGGCAGCCCCTGGGGGTTCACGTTCTGGATGCCCGGCCAGCCGAACGACTACACCGGCTCCGAGGACTACCTGGCGACCTACGACGGAGGCGAATGGGTCGACGTGGATCATGCGGGCGATGACTTCTGGATGCCGACCGGCTATATCTGCGAGTGGGATCGCTGACGAACGAATAATCCCCTTGGCCCGGGGTATCCTTGGTCCATGCTGGGATCCGTCCTCCTCGTTCTCTTGGCCCTCGTGGTGCTCGCCGCCGCATTCCTTTTCAATCGCCTGATCAGCCTGAAGAACCGTGCCTCCGCGGCGTGGTCCGATATCGACGTTCAGCTCAAGCAACGGCACGATCTGATCCAGAACCTCGTCGAAACGGTCAAGGGCTACGCCACCCATGAGCGGTCGACGCTCGAGGAAATCACGCGGGCCCGCGCCGGGGCGGAAGGGGCGCGGGAGGCCGGCGCTCCGGGGAGCGCCGGTGAGGCGGAAACGCATTTGAGCAAGCGTATCGGGCGTTTGTTCGCCATCGTCGAGGCCTACCCCGATCTCAAGGCCAGCGACGGCTTCCGCCAGCTTCACCGATCGCTCGTCGAGGTCGAGGACAAGTTGCAGAACGCGCGGCGTTACTACAACGCCGTCGTCCGCGACCTCAACACACGCATCCAATCGTTCCCGGATCTCCTCGTCGCCCGGATCTTCCGTTTCGCCGAGCGGGAATTCTTCGAGTTGGATTCGGCCGCCGAAGCAGCGGTGCCACGGCTCAACCTGGAGGGATAACCCATGACCCGGATCTGGTTCGCACGCCTGAGCGTGTCGATCTGCGCGTTCGTCCTGTTCACGCCGGTCACCGACGCCGACCTCGGAGCGTTCATCATCAAGCGTTTCGACGCCGATATCCGCATCGAACCCGACGCGACGGTCACGGTCATCGAGCGCATCGTGGTCGATTTCTCCGAGCCACGCCGCGGGATCTACCGCATGATCCCCGTGCGTTACACCGACCCCAAGGGGTTCCAGTACGGCCTCGGCTTCCGCCTCGTCGAGGTCGTCGACGACAGCGGTTCGAAACACCCGGTCAAGCTGACCAACGAGGGATCCAACGTGAAGATCCGCATCGGTCACCCGGAGGTCACCCACACCGGCGAGGTCGTCTACAACATCCGCTACAAACTGACGGACGCTTTGCGACAGTTCGAGGGTTACGACGAGCTGTACTGGAACGTCACCGGCACCAACTGGGCGACGCGGATCGAATCGGCGTCGGCGACGATCCGTCTCCCCGCCGATGTGGGCGATGGGGCGATCCAGAAGGCCGCCTACACCGGCGTGTACGGGTCGACGGCCGCGGCGGTCTCGTGGTCCCGGTTACGCCAGGACAAGCTGAGGATCGAGACCACGCGCCTCCTCAATCCCCACGAGGGCTTGTCCTTCGCGGTAGGTTGGCCGCCTGGTCTGGTCGAGTTCCCCGGACCGGTCGCACGGACGGGTAACTTCGTCGCCGCGAACCTCATTCTGCTGGCTCCGTTCATCGCGGTGTTCGGTCTGTGGCGACGCTGGAAGAAGATCGGCCGTGACCCGGAAGGGCCCGGTTCGATCGTCGTGCGCTACGAGCCCCCGGAGGATCTCCGGCCCGGGGAGGTCGGGACGGTCGTCGACGAAAAGATGGACTTGCGCGACCTCACGGCGACGGTCGTCGATCTGGCGGTCCGCGGTCACATGACGATCGAGGTGTCCGAAGAAGAGCACCTGTTCGGGTTGATCAAGACGAAAAACGTCGTCTTCCATCGCCTCCGCGACAAGGACGACGCGGGGCTCAGCGAGTACGAGCGCATCGTCTTCGACGGGATCTTCTATGCGGGGGACCGGACGGAGGCCAAGGACCTGGCGCAGCGTTTTTACAAGGAAGTACCCAAGGTCAAACGGGCGCTCTACGACCGACTGGTGCGCAACGGGTACTTCGACGGCAATCCCGCGAGGATCTCGTTGAGATACGTCGCGTACGGTTTTCTCGCCGGGATCGTCGTCCTCGGAACCGGTGTCGCGCTCGGCGCGATGCGCGGCGCGGTCTTCCCGCACGCGATCATCCTTCCCGCCATTGCGGCGGTGGCTACGGCGATCGCCTTCGCCGCCTTCGCACCGGCGATGCCGCGCCGCACCAAGCGCGGCGTCGCGGCTCGTGGCTGGGCGCTGGGGTTCGAGGAGTTCACCGAACGGGTCGAGTCCCACAAGCTGGAGGCCGATCGCCAGCGCTTCGTGTTCGAGTCGCTGCTTCCGTACGCGATGGCCCTGGGGGTGGCCGAAAAATGGGCCCGTGAGTTCGAGGGCATCTATGCCACCGGCAACGCGCCGGGGTGGTACGTCGGGACACGTCCGTTCGACGCCGGCATCACGACAGCGGCATTCCATCGCAGCCTGCAGGACACGATGACACAGGCAACGGGGCCGATGATGGCGGGTCCGCGCTCGTCGGGTTCGAGCGGTTCCGGTGGCGGTGGTTTCTCCGGCGGAGGCGGCGGGGGAGGCGGCGGGGGCTCGTGGTAACGTTGCGCAAAAGGACCGAACGTCGCAGGAGTTCTCGAATGCGAGTAGCCGTTCTACCCGTCACGGTCTTGCTCACTCTGGTTCCGGCCGCGCAGTCCGGAACGATCGTCGAAACGGTGGAGGCGATCGACCGGGCCCGCCTCGCGGGATCGGTGGCCGCCCCACCCGGCGGGTTGTTGTCGGTCGGAAACCTGGAGCTCACCTTGAGCTCGGGAGAGATCTTCCCGATCCTGGTCGACGGTGGGGTTGGCGGGGTCTTCTTTCAGGGTGACGGCCGCTTCGAGTACACCTCGGTCGACCCGTTCGAGGCCGCGAACTTCCGGACGAACGTCAAACGTGCGACGTCCTTCACACCGGAGAGCGGAAGCATCTCCGGCACGGTGAACGAGCTGGTCTTCTGGGGTCCGGGCTACCTCGAGGGATGGGTCGACCGGTCCGAAGGCGATCCGTCACAGATCGCGCAGAAGGCGTTCGAGAAATTCCGCAAGAAGCGTGAGCACGATCAGACGGCGGTCGAGGCGCACGTGGCCCACGGCCTGCACGTGGCTCACGATCCGCCGTTCGCGATCGTCGAGATGACGACCAGTGGAAAGGACCTCTTCTACGCGTTCGAGACGATCGATTCGCGCGATGAGCTGATCCTCGCGCTGGAGAAATTCAACTTCGGGACGCGGTTCACCAAGCAGTTGCGATTCCCGGAGATCCTCAGCCGACAGCCGATCGGCCGCGACCGCCTTGCCCGGCCCTCGCTGCAGTACCGGCTGACCGATGTCGAGGCGACCGTCGTCAACCCCGAGGGTATGGATGTCCGCGCCGAGGTGCGCGAGACCTACGAGATTCTCGCGCCGACGCGATTCCTTTCGCTGACGCTGAGCTCGTGGCGCAACGTCGAGGGCATCAAACACGACTACGTGCTCCAGACCGTCCACGGAGAGGACGGACGGCCACTGCACTTCGTTCACCGCGAGGGAACGTTGATCGTCGAGCTTCCCGAGACCGTCACGGCAGGGGGCTCGGTCGTCCTGGACTTCGTGATCGAAGGCGACATCCTCAACCGGCCGCGAGGGGACAGCTACTGGCAGCTCGGACCGGGTGGCTGGCTGCCGGAGCCGCGACGCGTCGACGCGAATTTCCACGCTTACCGGGTCGTGGTCAAAGCGCCCAAGCCGTTCACCCCGTTTTCGAACGGCAAGACCGTACGGCGCTGGGAAGAGGGTGACCTGGCCTGCGCCGAGTTCAAGGAGGACAACCCGATCTTCCTCCCGGTGATCCTCGCCGGGAAGTACAGGACCTTCGAGCAGACCGCAGACGGCCTGACGATACAGGTCCACGCTTACGGCCAGGCCAAGCCGGACAGGATGAAGAAGCTCGCGAACAATCTCTTCGCCCTACGCGAGTTTTACGCCAAAGTGCTCGGTGACTACCCCTTCGAAGAGCTCAAGGTCATCGAGATCAACGAGCTCGGTTGGGGGCAGGCTCCGCCGGGGATCATCTTCATCACCAAAGAGGCGTTCTTGCCGGGCGGATCGCAGAACGCCCGCGGCTGGTCCATGGGCATCAACAGCAGGCTCGCGCACGAGCTCGCGCACCCCTGGTGGGGCGACATCAGCCCCTGGGCGTCCGACGCGGACTACTGGCTGTGCGAGTCGACCGCGGAGTACTACGCGGTTCTCGCGATGGGCCAGCTGTGGCGCGAATCGGAGTTCGAGAAGGAGTACGACGGCTGGCGCGACCGCTCGCGCTGGGTCCAGGACCGCGGATCGATCCTACTCGCGAACCAGCTCTCGACCGAGGACGGATTCCGCGATCGCCAGGCACTGCTGTATGCCAAGGGACCGATCGTCCTGCACGCCCTGCGCCGGGAGATGGGAGACAATCCGTTCTTTACCGCGTTCAAGACGCTGCTGACGAACCGGCGATTCCAGCACATCAGCACCCAGGACGTCATCAGCGTGGTCAACTACGTGACCGGCGAGGACTACACGGACTGGATCCACCGTTATATCGCCGGGACGGAGTGGCCCGAGCTGGAAACGACCAAGACAAAGAAACGCTAAAACTCGCCGACCTCCTCGACACCGGCGAATTTGGCCTGGCGCTCGAGCTGCCGCTGCAAGCGCCGGCGGCGCCGGGCGGTGACCTTCACCCGCGGTTCCCACCACAGCCCTAGCACGTCGAGGCGTGCCTTCTTGCGGTCGAGCTTGAGATCGATCCGGCCGACAAAACGCTCGCCCTCGAGGATCGGCAACACGTAATAGCCGTACTTGCGTTTTCGTGCGGGAACAAAAATCTCCACCGCGTAGTCGAATCCGAAGATCTTCCTCGTTCGGTTGCGATCGTGGATCAACGGGTCGAACGGGCTGAGAAAACGCAGCTTGCCGGGCGCGTTCGGGACATCGTCCACGCGCTGCGCCCAATCGTGGAAGGCGTAGACCGGACGAGAGGTGCTGCGGTCGGCCAGCTCGATGGTGACGCTGGTGAGCTCCCGGCCTTCACGGGCGCTGCACCAGGCCCGAGCCTGTTCGGTCGACACGGCGTCGAAGAAGTGCGCGATCTGGGCCGCTGTTCCGGCGCCGAGCCGGCGCAGCGACTCGCGGCAGGCCCAATCGACGTAGTCGCTCTTGCTCACGCTGAGCTTGAAGCAGTCCTCGGGGATCACACGCGCCGCGAGGTCGTAGGTCTTTTCCTGGCCGGCGCGACCCGCGACGGCCATCTCGCCGGTCCGCCAGAGGTATTCGAGGGTGATCTTGGCTACGGTCGGGACCGGAAATGTGACGTCTCCCCAATCACGTTTCTCGCTAGCGATCTCCCGGGCTCTCGTCACGCCGCGCTTCTTCACGTGACGGCGAGCGAGCGCCTTCGACTCTTCCGTGGCCGCAGCGAAGTAGCGTTCGTAACCCGGGTGGACCTCGTAGCGTTTGAAACGCGCCATGTAATGCCGCCAGTAGGGGAAGGCCTCGACCGGAAGGATCGCCGCGTCGTGGGTCCAGTTCTCGAACAACGTCCGGTCCTTTTCGAGCGCCTGCACGAGGTGTGCCGGGCGGTACGCCGTGTTGCGCGCGAAGAGGACCTGGTCGTGCGCGCGGGCGACCACGGCGATCGGATCCACCTGCACGAAACCCAGTCGCCGAACCGCGGCACGGACCCAATCGGCGCCGCGGAGACCGCCCGGATCGGGCAGTCCGTCACGACTCGTCGCCGGCGCCAACGCGTTGAGCGACAGCAGCCAGCGCCGGAAGATGCGGTTGGAGATGGACGCCACCGCGGGAGTCTACAATGGGCCCTGCCATGCATCCTCGCGTGGCGCCGGGAAGGAGGTGGCGAATTCTTAGCCGCCCGGTGGCCATGGTCGGTCCGCCCACCGCCTTGGTGGTTTGTGTCGCCGTTCTTGCGGCCTGTTCGGCCGAGGACGAAGCCGCTCCGGCTGCGCAGCAGCCGCCGGACGAGCACCGCCGCGAGTTTCTCGAGATCGCCGAACAGCTCCGCGCGGGGGACAATCGCTACTTCGGCATGCGCCCGCTCGAAGAGCTACGAGCACGCCTCGCGGACGACAGCCTCGACGATCCACACCGCTTCTTCGAACTGCTACGCGTGACGGAGCACGAGACCAATCTGGGGCTGCTCGATCGGGCCACGCGACACGCCGACGAGGCGATCGCGTTGATCGCCGCGCCCGCATCGCGCGCGCCGCGCGATTCGGAGCTTCGCAAGGCCTGGGCCGCTGCGCACATGCAACGCGCGCTGGCGTATCTGCGACTGGCCGAGCAGCAGAACTGCGTGAAACATCCCTCGGATCGAAGCTGCATCTTTCCGCTCGAGGGCGGAGGCGTTCACGCCGATCCGGCCGCCGCCGAACAGGCGTTCGACGATCTGCAGGTCTTCCTCGACCGCAATCCCGACGATCTCGGGGCGCGCTGGCTCCTCAACATCGTCGCGATGACCCTGGGGCGGCACCCCGACGGCGTGGATCCCGCGCTGCGCGTCGATCCCCGGCGTCACGAAGCGGTCGACGGCCTGCCGCGTTTCGTCGACGCCGCGACGCGTCTCGGGATCGCGGGGTTCGAGCTGGCCGGCGGGGTCGTCGCCGACGACTTCGACGGGGACGGTTTCCTGGACGTCGTCACCTCCACGTCCGACCCTTCGGGTTCGTTGCGCCTGTACCACAACGACGGCGACGGTGGGTTCTCCGAGCGCACCGCGGCCGCCGGGCTCGATTCCCAGCTCGGCGGTTTGAACCTGATTGGTGGAGATTACGATAACGACGGCGATGTCGACCTGCTGGTCCTGCGTGGCGCCTGGCAGTTCAACGACGGCCGTATACGCAATTCGCTCTTGCGCAACGACGGCGCGACCTTCACCGACGTCACCCGCCACGCGGGACTGGCCCTCCCCGCGAGACCGACGCAAGCCGCTTGCTGGGCCGACTTCGATCAAGACGGGGATCTCGACCTCTACGTCGGCAACGAGGCCTGGGCTCCTGCCGGGCTGGACTTTCCGGCACAGATGTTTCGCAACAACGGCGACGGTACGTTTACCGATGTCGCCGGCGACGCCGGTGTAACGAACGATACCTATGCCAAGGGCGTCACCGCGGGCGATTACGACAACGACGGCGACATGGATCTCTACGTCTCCAACGTCGGTCCCAACAGGATGTACCGCAACGACGGCAACCTGCGCTTCACGGACGTCGCGCCCCGGCTGGGATTGGAGGGCCCGCTGCAACGCAGCTTCGCACCGTGGTTCTTCGATTACGACAACGACGGCGATCTCGATCTGTTCGTCGGAGCCTACGAGGCTCTACTCGAGGACGTGGCGCGCGATTACATCGGGGCGGAGCAAGAGGTTCCACCTCCGGCGCTCTACCGTAACGAGGGTGACGGAACGTTCACCGATGTCGCCGTGCTCGCCGGTCTCGACCGCCCGTGGATGCCGATGGGTGCCAACTTCGGTGACCTGGACAACGACGGGTTTCTCGATTTGTACCTCGGTACGGGGAACCCCGATCTGAGGACTCTGGTCCCCAACGTGGCCCTGCGCAGCGTCGGTGGGGCGCGTTTCGAGGACGTGACCGTCTCGACGGGTCTGGGGCACCTGCAAAAAGGACACGGGATCGCATTCGCCGATTTCGATCATGACGGCGATCAGGACATCTACCATCAACTCGGTGGATTCTATCCCTCCGACGCGTTCGCAAACGCACTGTTCGTCAATCCCGGCGGCGGAGGCGGCCAGCTCGTCATCGAGTTGCGTGGCGAGCGGACGAACCGCCTCGGCGTGGGGGCGAGGATCACGCTCATCGTGGACACCCCGCACGGAGGTCGCGAGATCCACCGCGCGGCGGGGAGCGTCAGCAGCTTCGGCGGGTCTCCGTCGGGACGGTTGGAGATCGGGCTGGGCGATGCGACCCGCATCGGCGAGCTGCACGTCTGGTGGCCGGACTCGGACACGCGTTCGATCTACCACGATGTGTCGCCGGGCTCGTGGATCCGTGTCACCGAAGGCGCCGAGACGGTCGAGCAACGAACGGTGGGTCGTTTTACTTTTTGAACGAATGACGAAGGGGGCGACGAGCCGCCCCCTCGGTCGTTACGAACGGTCCGGGATCAGCGCTCCCAGCAGCCCTTCTCGCGGAATTCTTCTTCCACGAGCTGGAACGCCGACCGCGATCCGGAGCTCGCTTCGGCCGGGTCCGCCTCGAGCCAACGCTCGACACGGGCCGCCAGATCGACGATGTGCGCCTGCGTCATCGCATCCGAGCCGGCCGACTTGGCAAAC
>JBFFZZ010000029.1:0-19352 GCA_041568335.1 Candidatus Polarisedimenticolaceae bacterium
GGCCGCGTGATCGCGGAGTTCTGGGCCGATGGTCCGGACTCCGAGACGCCACCGGGGCACTGGAACACGCTGGCCAACTACGTCGTCGACCACCCGCTGTTCGAACGCAAGCTGTTCGGTGAGGGCAAGATCCTGGATCCGCTCGAGTGGGATGTGAAGATGTACCTTGCGATCAACGGCGCGGTGCACGACGCGGCCATCGGCGCCTGGGGCTGCAAAGGCTACTACGACTACTCGCGGCCGATCTCACACATCCGCTACATGGGCGGGCTCGGACAATCGTCGGATCCGATGGGTCCGTCCTACAATCCGGACGGGTTGCCGCTGGTGCCGGACCTGATCGAGGTGATCACCGATGCGACGACGCAGGCGGGAGAACCCCACCAGCACCTGGCCGCCCACGTCGGGGAGATCGCCATCCGCGCCTGGCAGGGCGACCCGGCCGACCCGCACAACGAGATCGGCGGTGTCGGTTGGATTCGCGCGATCGAGTGGCTGCCCTATCAACGGGATACGTTCGTGACCCCGCCGTTTGCGGGCTATACCTCGGGCCACAGCACGTTCAGCCGCGCGGCCGCGGAGGTCATGACCTGCCTGACAGGGGACGCGTACTTCCCCGGCGGCATGGGCACCTTCACCGCGCACGCGTACGACTACCTCGAGTTCGAAAACGGTCCGACCACCGATGTGGAGCTGCAGTGGGCGACCTATTACGACGCCGCGGACGAGGCGGGGATCTCACGGCTTTGGGGTGGCATCCACCCGGCCGTCGACGACTTCCCCGGCCGCGTCATGGGCTCGGCGATCGGCATCGCGGCTTGCGCGAGGGCCCAGGAGTTCTTCGGCGACGGAAAGGTCACGTTGTGCCACGTCCCGCCGGGCAACCCGGGCAACGCGCACACGATCTCGGTCTCGCCGAACGCGATGCGCGCGCACCTGGCTCATGGCGACTCGATCGGCGCCTGTGAGGACGACGGTTCGGGGTACACGCAGGAATCGTTCCCGAACAACCGAACCCGACGCGACTTCGGCGTGCGTCCCGGGACCGCCACCCAGGGGGTGTCGGGCGATCGCGACGGATTCGGTGGCGGCGGCGGTCCGGCGACCTTCGGAGAACGTGACGGCGGAGACTCGGGCGACGCGGATGCGATCGACTCGTTCGGTGTGCTGGACCCATCGAACGACCTGCACACCCGATACGGGGCCGTCGTCGATCTCGCCGATCAGGTCGACCCGGCATTGACCGGCGTTTTGATCGAGCATCTCGAGGACATCGCCGACAAGGCCACGGCCCGGGGGTTGAAGACCCTGGCGGCGAACAGCACGCGATTGAAGAAGCAACTGGAGTCTCGTTAGCGCTCAAAGGAGCGGTTTGATCGGCCCGGCGGCACGGAGCCGCCGGGTTTTTCTTTGGCCGGCCGGTCTGCGGCGCCTGAGAATGCGCTTGCCCCCGGAGGCCATGCACGGCAGGCTTGGGGTTTCTCGAGACTTCAACCACAAGGGGGTTCCCGTGAAACGACACACGCTCGCAGGCGTGGCTGTGGTCGTAGCAGCCCTTCTGTCGATTTCGCTTGCCGCGGCCGAGTCGGCCCGCCTGCTTCGCAACCCGGCGATCAGCGAGGATCACGTGGCGTTCGTTTACGCCGGGGACATCTGGATCGCCGGCCGCGACGGCGGTGAGGCCAGGCGGTTGACGACGTTTCACGGCGCGGAGAGCGAACCGCACTTCTCTCCGGACGGCGAATGGGTCGCCTTCTCGGGCCAGTACGACGGCAACACGGACGTCTACCTCGTTCCGCTGGCGGGCGGACAACCCCAGCGGCTGACCTGGCACCCGCAGGTCGACAGCGTGGCCGGCTGGTCGACCGACGGGGCGCGGGTGTTGTTCGCGTCCGGTCGAACGACCGTGCCGCGGCCGTGGCCCCGGCTGTGGACGATCTCCGTGGACGGCGGGATGCCGGAGGAGTTGCCGATCCCTCGTGCTTTCGACGGGACGTTCTCGCCGGACGGGAAGAAGATCGCGTACGAAATGCTCAACGCCTGGGACGTCGAGTGGCGCAATTATCGCGGCGGACAGGCGCAACCCATCCGGTTGATCGATCTGGCGAGCCTGGAAGTCAGGAAGATTCCCGGCCCGGAGAGCGTCAACGCCACGCCGGTCTGGCTCGGCGACAGCGTGTTCTTCCTCAGCGATCGCGACTGGGCGATGAACGTGTGGGAGTACGACACGAAATCCGGCGAGTTGACGCAGCGCACGCGTTTCAAGGAATTCGATTGCAAGAGGCTGGAGGGTGGGGCCGGCAGCCTGGTGTTCGAAAACGGCGGGTACCTGTACACGCTCGACGGCGAACGGGACGAGCCGCGGCGGCTCGAGATCCGGCTACGGGGGGACTTCCCGTGGGCTCGCCCGCACTGGGTCGACACGGAGGAGACGATTCGCGGCGCGGCGATCTCACCGACCGGGAAGCGTGCGGTCTTCGAGGCGCGTGGGGAGATCTTCACCGTCCCGGCGAAGAAGGGCGACATCCGAAACCTGACCCGGACCTCCGGCGTCGCCGATCGCGATCCCAGCTGGTCGCCGGATGGCCGGACGATCGCTTGGTTTTCCGACGAAGGGGGTGAGTACCACCTCGTGTTGTCCGATCAGCTCGGCGGCAATCGACGGACGATCGAGCTCCCGCAACCGACGTTCTATTACACCCCGTCGTGGTCTCCGGATTCCCGGCACCTGGCCTACGGCGATGCCGATCGCAACCTCTGGGTCCTGGACATCGAGAGCGGCAAGCCGAAGCGCATCGACAACGAGGGGTTTGCCCATCCCGTCCGCGTCATCTATCCCGAGTGGTCGCCGGATTCGAAGTGGATCGCCTACGCCAAGCGGCACAAGAACCAGTACTCGGTGATTTACGCCTACTCGTTGGAGAGCGGAGAGTCGACCGCGATCACCGACGGTCTCTCGAACGCGCATTCCCCGGCGTGGGATCGCGGCGGCAAGTACCTCTACTTCCAGGCCAGCACGAACTACGCGCTCAACGTCGGCTGGCTCGACATGACCTCGATCGGAATCCCCGTTCACGACTCCATCTACCTCGCGGTACTCGCCAGGGACGAAGCCTCACCCCTGGAACCGGAGAGCGATGACGAGGAGCCGGAGAAGGAAGAACAGGACGGGGACAAGGACGGCGATGCAGACGGCAAGAAGAAGAAGCGAGGCGGCAAGAACGGAAACGATTCGGACGAGGACAAGGGCGAGGACGAGAAGGACGAGACGCCCGACGTGAAGATCGACTTCGACGGGCTCGCCCAGCGGATCCTCGCGCTGGGCGTGCCTCCGCGGAGCTATTCCGGTCTCGAGGCCGGCCCCGAAGGGGAGGTTTACTACCTCGAGCGAATCGACAACCAGCCGGGTTCCACGCTGCACAAGTACAGCCTCGAGGAACGCGAGGCCAAGCAGCTCGGTTCCGGCCTGCAGGGATTCGCCGTGTCCGCGGACGCCAAGAAAATCCTGTATGTCAAGTCTCCCGCGCAGTTCTTCATCGCCGATACCGGCAAGGAGCTCCCGGCCGGCGAGGGCAAGCTCGACCTGTCGTCGATGCGCATGAAGGTCGACCCGGCCGAGGAATGGCAACAGATCTTCCGCGAGGCCTGGCGATACCAGCGTGACTACTTTTACGTCGACAACGTCCACGGGCTGGACCTCGACTGGGCCTACCGGACGTACTCTCAGTGGGTTCCGCACGTGCGTCACCGCGACGATCTCAACTACGTGCTCGACATTCTCGGCGGGGAAACCGCCGTCGGACACTCGTTCAACGGCGGCGGCGACACACCCGAGGTGGAGACGGTGCCCGTCGGGTTGCTGGGCGCCGATTACGCGATCGAGAACGGCCGGTTCCGCATCACCAAGATCTACAACGGGGAGAACTGGAACCCGACGCTGCGCTCGCCGCTCTCCGGTCCGGGAATCGACGCCAAGGTCGGCGATTACCTGGTGGAGGTCGACGGGGTCGAGCTCACCGGCGAGGCCAACCTGTTCAGCTTGTTCGACCGCACGGCGAACCGGCAGACGCGGATCAAGCTGAGCGGCAAACCCGCGCTCGACGGCGCCCGCGAGCTGACCGTGGTCCCGGTCGGCGACGAGGAGGCGCTGCGGCGCTACGACTGGGTCGAAAGCAACCGCCGCAAGGTCGACGAGATGTCCGACGGCCGGCTGGCCTACGTCTGGGTGCCCGACACGGGCGGCGGCGGCTGGACGTACTTCAACCGATACTTCTTCGCCCAGCAAGAGAAGCAGGGCGCGATCATCGACGAGCGTTTCAACCACGGCGGCTCGATCGCCGATTACATCGTCGATTTTCTCGCGCGCGACCTACTCGGGTACTTCAACAACCCGGTCGGCGACCGCCAACCGTTCACCGCGCCCAACGCGGCGATCTGGGGTCCCAAGGTGATGTTGATCAACGAGATGTCGGGCTCCGGCGGCGACATGCTCCCGTACATGTTCCGCAAGCGGAAGATCGGCCCGCTGATCGGCACCAAGACTTGGGGCGGGCTGGTCGGCATCTGGGACGTGCCGCCGCTGATCGACGGGGGGTTCATCACCTCGCCACGCGGCGGCTTTTACAACACCGAGGGCGAGTGGGAAGTCGAGAACGAGGGTGTCCCACCGGACATCGAGGTCGAACAGCTCCCCAAGCTGGTCGCCAGGGGACACGACCCGCAACTCGAGAAGGCGGTCGAGGTCGCGCTCGAGCTGTTGAAAACCGAAGCCATCGAGCTGCTGCCGCAGCCGCCGGACCCGGTGCGGGTGCGGCGCCCGGAATGAGTCGGCCGACCCGAACACGTCAACTCCCGAACCCCGGGAACCGGCTGCCGCCGTTCTCGACTTCGTCCCGGTACCGTAACCGGGCTCCGATCGAACCGTACCACCCGAGGACGGCGTCGGACCGCAGCCAGCGGGGCGCCTCCAGGCGATCGATGTAGCCCCGATAGCTCGACCAGGGCCAGTCCTCGGGGCTCAGCACCAAACGAGCGGAAACCGGGTTGAGGTGGATGTAGCGAGTCACCTTGATCAGATGACGGCCGAATGCCATTCGGCATAACCGGGGCCGTCGTGGCTCCGACGCCACTACGGAATCGATCGATTGCAGCGCCACGAGGAGATCGTGCTCGTCGGCGCGCGCAAGAATGTGATAGTGGGTGCCCATCGCGCAGTACGAATGGATCTCGACGGGGAATCTCTCCGCCGCCCGCCCGAGAGAGTCGACGAACGTCGCGCCTTCGAGAGTCGTCGAGGGCAGGGTGGTGTTGTCGCCGACATGGTTGGTCGCATGAAACCACCCCTCGGCCCGAACCATCGGAAGCAGGTCGGTCAAACGTCGAATCCCGGGAGGCGAAACCGGCCCTCACGTTGGATCGACGAATCCTCGATGGAAAGTACATGTCCATGCAGCTGTGTTTCCATTCGGTAACAGCTGCGGGTGTTGTTTAAACACTTCAACTCTGGCGTTGTCCCGTGAGCGCCGAGCCCCGTCGATCAGAGCCGGAACATCGCGGCGAGGGAGTCGGCGACGGCGAGGCCGTCGAGCGTCGGGATCAAACGCGACGCGTGACGCTTGACCAAGCCGTTGGCGTGTAAGCGCTCGACGAGCTCCGCGTTGGTCGCGAGCAGGTCCGTGCCGAAGCGGCGCCTGATGTCCGCGGTGTCGATTCCGCGGTAGGTGCGCAGGCCGGTCATCAACGTTTCGAGCAGCAGGTCGCGCCGGGAAAGCGTCTCCGCGTTGTCGATCGGTTTCTTCCCGCGCTCGATGGCCTGTTGCCAGGGATCCATGGTGCGGTGGTTCCACCAGCGCGTGGAGCCGTCGAACGAATGCGCAGACGGGCCGAGGCCGAGGTACGGCGTGTGGTTCCAGTACTTCCGGTTGTGCCGCGAACGGTGCCCGGGATCGATCGCGAACGCGGCCACCTCGTAGCCGGCGTAGCCCGCCGCATTGAGATGCTCGTGCGTGGCACGGAACACCGCGGCCTGGCCGTCGTCTTGGAGTTGCGTGAGCTCGCCGCGTCTTTCCAGTAGCGCGAAACGCGTGCCGTCGTGGATGGTCAGTTGGTAGCACGCCAGGTGGTCGGGCTCGGTCTCGATCGCCGCATCGAGGCGGCGGTGCCACGTGTCGGTCGTCTGGCCGGGGAGGCCGTAGATCAGGTCGATGGAGACGGTGTGGAACCCGGTTTCGCGGCAGACCCGGATCGCGTCACGCGCCTGGCCGGGTGAGTGGCCTCGCCCGAGGAACGCCAGCTCGTCCGCATCGAACGACTGGACGCCGAGGCTGACCGTCCGCACGCCGATTCGCTTCCACGCCGCGGCGCGCCGGGGTGTCACGTCCTCCGGGTTGGCCTCGAGGAAGATCCAGGGGTCCTCGACCGTCGAGAGCCGGGCGCGGAGGCGTGCCACGACGCGGCCGAGGTCGTCCGGCTCCAGGCAGGACGGCGTGCCGCCGCCGAAGTAGATCGTGTCGAACGTCGGCGCGGTGCCGGCGTGGAGGTCGATCTCTTCAAGGAGCGCTTCGATGTAGGAACGGCGCTTCTCGGCGTCGCCGGTGCGCACGGCGAAATCACAGTAGGGGCAGACGCGGGTGCAAAAAGGAACGTGCAGGTAGAGACCGGCGTAGCGGTCGCTCAAGAATCGGTGTCCGTCTTGAGCACGGCGACGAAGGCGTCCTGCGGGATGTCGACCGCGCCGACGGTCTTCATGCGCTTCTTGCCTTCCTTCTGTTTCTCGAGCAGCTTGCGCTTGCGCGTGATGTCGCCGCCGTAACACTTCGCGGTAACGTCCTTGCGTAACGCCTGGATGTTCGAGCGGGCGATGATCTTGCCGCCGATCGCGCCCTGGATCGCGATCTTGAACTGGTGCTTGGGGATGTTCTCCGCCAAGCGGTCGCAGTAGTGCAACGCGCGCAGGCGGGCGCGCTCGCGATGGGCGAGCTGGGCCAGCGCGTCGACCGGCTCACCGTTGACCAGGATGTCGATCTTGACCAGATCGGTCGGACGGTAGTCCAGGACCTCGTAGTCGAACGAGCCGTAGCCCTGCGTGCTGGACTTGAGCCGGTCGTAGAAGTCGAACAGCACCTCGGCGAGCGGGAGCTCGGCGGTCAGCTCGACGCGTTTCTGCGCGAGGTAGTTGAACTGGATGTTCTCGCCGCGCCGCTCGCGACACAGCTCCATCACGGTTCCGATGTAGCGCTCGGGGATCATCACCGAGCCCTTGATGAACGGCTCTTCGGCGCCCGCGATCGTCGACGGGTCGGGGTAATAGCTCGGGTTGTCGACCGAGACGGTCTCGCCGTTTTCGAGCACGACGTGGTAACGCACGGACGGCGCCGAGAGCAACAGCGACAGACCGTACTCGCGCTGCAACCGCTCCTGCACCACCTCGAGGTGCAGCAGGCCGAGAAAACCGCAACGAAATCCGTAGCCGAGCGCAGCCGAGGAATCCTTCTCGAAGGTCAGCGCGGCGTCGTTGAGCACGAGCTTGTCGAGCGCCTTGACCAGCTCCGGGTAGTCGTCGCTGGCCATCGGGTAAATCGAGGAAAAGACGACCGGCTTGGCCTTCTTGTAACCGGCGAGCGGCTCGGGCGCGGGATTGGATCCGTCGGTCAACGTGTCCCCGATGGCCACGTCGCGCACGGTCTTGATCCCCGCCAGCAGGTAGCCGACCTCGCCCGCCTCGAGCGTTTTTTGCGGCGCCCGCGTCAGACGCAGCCGACCGACTTCCTCGAGGGTATGCTCTTTGCCCGAGTTCATGAAGCGGATCGTCTGCCCGGGACGCAGGCTCCCCTCCTTGACGCGGCAGTACAGCACGACGCCGCGGTAGGGGTCGTACTGGGCGTCGAACACGAGCGCGCGGGTCGGAGCTCCCGTATCCCGTTGCGGTGCCGGCAGCTTGGTGACGATCGCCTCGAGCACGTCCTCGATGCCCTGGCCCAGCTTTGCCGAGCAACACACCGCTTCGTCGGGATCCAGGCCGAGGTCCTTTTCGATCTCGTCCTTGACGCGATCGATGTCCGCCGCGGGAAGGTCGATCTTGTTGATCACCGGCACCAGCTCGAGATCGTACTCCAACGCGAGGTAGAGGTTGGCGACGGTCTGCGCCTCGACCCCCTGGGAGGCGTCGACGAGCAACAGCGCCCCCTCGCACGACATCAACGACCGTCGAACCTCGTGGGAGAAGTCGACGTGACCCGGTGTATCGATCAGGTTGAGCTGGTACTGCTGGCCATCCTTGGCCGTGTAATCGAGGGTGATGGTGTTGCTCTTGATCGTGATCCCGCGCTCGCGCTCGATGTCCATCGAGTCCAGGATCTGGTCGCGAAACTTGCGATCCTCGACCGCGCCGCAAAGCTGGATCAGCCGGTCGGCCAGCGTCGACTTGCCGTGATCGATGTGCGCGATGATGCAGAAATTGCGGATGTTGCTCATGGGAAGCGCTTAATTTCGCACAAACCGCCCCACGTGGCCCGTTGATTGTCGGTTTCCGCCCGGAACCCCCGAAGAATCAACAATTTGCTCGAATCTTGGGTCTTTTTGTGCCACCCGCCGCGCAAATGGTGGTGGCGTGGCCGCTTGGGGAAACCGCCCGACAATCTCGCGGCCACCTTGGGGTGACAGGCGTGAAGAGATCCCCGTCTTGCGTTTATATCAAAATGATATCATAATGATACCAGAAGGAGAAAGCCATGAAACAAGAACGCACCCGTTCGGCGATATCGGGCTACCTGATGCTGGTCATGGGCATCGTCTTCGAGCTGCTTGCCGTCTACTTCCTCGTGCGCACGATCCGTGCGGAGGATCCCTGGCTCCTGATCGGGTTCTTCACCGCCCTGGTCGTCGGGCTGCTGTTCGTGACGGGACTTTTCATCGTCAATCCCAACGACTCCCGTGTGCTGGTTCTGTTCGGGGTCTACAAGGGCACCGTCAAGGACAACGGTTTCTTCTGGGCCAACCCGTTCTACTCCAAACGCAAGATCACCCTGCGCGCGCGTAACCTCAACGGGCAAAAGCTCAAGGTCAACGACCAGGCCGGCAACCCGATCGAGATCGCCGCCGTCGTCGTGTGGCAGGTCGAGGATACCTACCGCGCCTGCTTCGAGGTCGATCATTACGACGAGTACGTGGTCGTGCAGAGCGAGGCCGCGGTGCGTCACCTGGCCGGCGCCTACCCGTACGATAACTTCGAGGACCACGACGACGACTCCTTGACCCTGCGCGCCGGGACCGAGATGGTCAACCAGCAGCTCGAGAAGGAGCTGACCGACCGCTTCACCCGCGCCGGCGTCAAGGTCATCGAGGCGCGCATCAGCCACCTGGCCTACGCCTCCGAGATCGCCGAGGCGATGCTGCGCCGGCAGCAAGCGACCGCGGTCGTCGCCGCGCGCACCAAGATCGTGGATGGCGCGGTCGGTATGGTCGAGCTGGCGCTCGACAAGCTGCAGAGTCGCGGTCTCGTCTCGCTCGACGAGGAGCGCAAGGCGACGATGGTGAGCAACCTGCTCGTCGTGCTGTGCAGCGAATCGCACGCGACACCGGTCGTCAATGCCGGCACGCTCTACCAGTAAGAGGCCGACGTGGCCCAGCGAAAGAAGTTCCTGCTCCGCATCCCACCCGAGCTGTGGGAGGAGCTGAATCGCTGGGCCGCCCAGGAGCTGCGCAGCGTCAACGGCCAGATCGAGTTCGTGTTAAAAAAGGCGGTCGAGGAACGGTTGGGGAAGAAACGAGAGGACAGCTAGCTTGGACCGCATCGATTTCCGTTCGGACACCGTGGGTTGGCCCACACCGGAGATGCGCGAGGCGATGGCCACCGCGCGGGTCGGTGACGACGTCTACGGGGAAGATCCGACGATCAACGAGCTCGAGGCGCTGGCCGCGGACAGGCTGGGCAAGGAGGCCGGTTTGTTCGTGACCAGCGGAACCCAGGGCAACCTGGTCGCGATCCTCGGTCACGCGCGACGAGGCGACGAGGCGATCCTCGGCTACGAGTCGCACATCTTCCAGTGGGAGGTCGGTGGGATGGCCTCGATCGGCGGCATCCTCCCGCACACGCTTCCGACCGACGCGATGGGCCGCATGGATCCGGCGGCCGTCGAAGCCGCGGTCCGGGACGAGAGCGACCATCACCTCGGGCATTCGACGCTGTTGCTCGTGGAAAACAGCTTCGGCGGCCGCGGCGGTATCCCGCTCTCCGCCGAGTACTTCGCCTCGCTGCGCGAGGTCGCGGACCGCCATTCCCTCGCGCTGCACATGGATGGCGCACGGCTGTTCAACGCCGCGGTCGCGCTCGGCGTTCCTGCCCGGGAGCTCGTCGCCGATGTGGACACCGTCACGTTCTGTCTGAGCAAGGGGTTGTGCGCCCCGGTCGGCTCGATTCTCTGCGGTCCGGCGGATTTCATCGAAGAAGCCCGTCGCACCCGCAAGAGCCTCGGCGGCGGGATGCGTCAGGCGGGTATTCTGGCGGCCGCCGGCCTGGTCGCGATGAACTCGATGATCGACCGACTCGCCGAGGATCACGAGAACGCCCGCCGGTTGGCGGAGCGGCTCGCCACGATCGACGGCATCGAGGTCGACGCGGAAACGGTTCAAACGAACATCGTGTTCTTCCGAACCACGGGTGCGGTCTCCCCGAGCGATCTCTGCGCCCGTCTCGACAAGGAACACTCCATCGGACTGGATACGTATCCTCCCGATTTTGCGCGCGCGGTGACCCACTACTGGGTCGGCGAGAAAGAAGTCGACGCGCTCGCCGACGCCATCGCGGCGATCGTGAAATCCTCCTAGGCGGCTATCGCGCGCCGCCGATCGCTCGCGTGCTCCACCCTGTTTTGTTCCGCCGGGCTTAACCGGTTCGGTTAGAGTAGCCCCGGCGAGGGAGGTTCTCGAGGAGGGTCCGGTGCGCGTCTTGATGTTGTTCTTGGTTTTTCTTTCGGTTCCCGCGAACGCCGAGCAGCTGGATCCGCAGGCGTTCCTCCCACCGGCGCCGTCATGGGACGGCCGCAGCCGCGCGTTGATCGCCGACGAGAACGATCCCTGGATCACCCCGGCGGAGCGAACGCGACTGACCGAAACCCCGCGCTACGACGAGACGATGACCTGGCTGTGCAGCCTCGTCGAGGCCAGCCCGAAGCTGCGCTGGCTGAGCCTCGGCGCCAGCGCCGAGGGCCGCGAGATCCGCATGGTCGTGGCCAGCGCTAACGGCGCGGCGACCGCCACCGAGCTGAAGGCCAACGGGAAGCCGACCCTGCTGGCGCATGCCGGGATCCACTCCGGAGAGATCGACGGCAAGGACGCCGGCTTGATGTTGTTGCGCGACATGACGGTCGGCGGCCGGAAGGGTGAGCTACTCGACGGGGCGAACTTTCTGTTCATCCCGATCCTCAGCGTCGACGGGCACGAACGTTTCTCGCCTTACTCGCGGATGAACCAGAGGGGTCCGCAGGCGATGGGCTGGCGCACCAACCGCCGCAACCTGAACCTCAACCGCGATTTTGCCAAGCTGGAGACCGAAGAGCTGCGCGCGCTCGTCCCGATGATCCTCACCTGGCAGCCGGACCTGTACCTCGACCTGCATGTGACCGATGGCGCCGACTACCAGTACGACATCACCTACGGGTACAACGGCCGGGAGGCCTGGTCCCCGGCGATCGCGCGCTGGCTCGACGAGGTCTTCTCGCCGGCGATCCAACGGGACCTGGAAGCGGCCGGTCACGTTCCCGGGCCGCTGGTCTTCGCGCTCGGCGGTGGCACGATGGCGGGTGGCAACCTCGGCTGGTTCGCCGGACCGCGCTTCTCGAACGGCTGGGGCGACCTGCGCCACCTTCCGACGGTCCTCGTCGAGAACCACTCGCTGAAGCCCTACGACCAGCGCGTGCTGGGAACCTACCTGTTCCTCGAGACCGCGCTCGAGACGCTGGCCGCGAGGGGCGCAAAGCTGCGCCGCGCGACCGCTTCCGACCGCGCCGCGAGGAACGACGAGGTTGCCCTCGGCTGGCAGTTCAACCCGCAGTCACGAATGATGATCCCGTTCAAGGGTGTCGTTTCGGAAACAGACGATTCGACCGTGACCGGCCAGCCCGTCGTGCGTTGGACGGGCGAGAAGGAAGCCGTCGAGATCCCGTGGTTCAAGATGAACCTGCCGTCGGCGAAGGTGCGGCGTCCGGCGACGTACTACATCCCGGCGGCGTGGTCGCCGGTCGTGGAAACGCTCGAGCGCCAGGGCGTCCGGGTTCGCCGGCTGGAGAAGGCGCGCACGGTCGATGTCGAGCGCTACCGGCTGCCGGAGGCCGCGCTCGACGCGGAGAACAGCCCGTTCGAGGGCCGCACCTTGTTCAAGCCGGGGGACCCCGTCGTCGAGAAGGTCACGGTCGAGCTGCCCGCGGGGTCATCGATCGTTTCGACCGATCAGCCGTTGGGGACACTCGCCGTCGTGCTGCTGGAGCCGCAGGCACCGGACTCGTTGTTCCAGTGGGGCTATTTCAGCGAGATCCTGCAGCGGACCGAGTATTTCGAGGCTTACGTGATGGAGCCGCTCGCGCAATCGATGCTCGACGACGACCCCGAGCTACGTGCCGCGTTCGAGGCGAAGCTCGAGGCGGACGAGGAGTTCGCGGCCGATGCCCGCGCCCGGTTGCAGTGGTTCTACGAGAAGACGCCGTTCTACGATGAAGAGTACCGCGTCTATCCCGTTTACCGGAGCCTTGACTGAGCCATGCGTCTTCGCAACGTCGTGTTCTCGAGCTTGCTCATCGCCCTTGCGCCGGCGTGTCGAGATGCCGCGGGGCCTTCCGCGATCGATCTCGACGCCGTTTACGAGCGAACGGATCGGGATTTCGACAGCGCGGTGATGTTCCGACCCGACGATGCGACGATCGAGGACCCGGCGCACACCCTTGCGCCGCTGATCGTCGTCGAAAACGGGGCTCCGGACAGCACTCCACCGGAAGTCACCTACCACAGGACCGAGTCCGGCTGGACCTATCGCTGGACCGACCCCACCTCGGGTGTCGAGCAGGGCGTTCACCTCACGCTGGGTGAGGATGGGTTCCCGATCGTCTACGAGGTGCTGCGTGATTCCTCGGGAGCGCGGTTGTTGTTCGTCGACATGACGCTCGAACAGCGGGCGATCGACGAATACGGCCCCCCGCTTCCCGGAAGGCGCTTCTCGGTGGAGCGAAGCCTGGAGGAGACCCCCGATGTCGCCGTCGGTGGGGTCTTCGAGCCCGGCTCGACGCCGTTGGGACCGTTCGTCTACCTTTGGTCCGGGACCCACGACGTCAACGTGGTGTTGTGCCGCTGTATGGCCCCGCGCGTCTTCGACATCGTCGACAGCATCGCGTACACGTTGACATCCGGGGACCTGTCGTACCGGCCACCTGTAACGTCGACCGATGTGCTGCGACTACCCGCCGACTTCCGGTTCCTCGCCGTGGATCAAATGTCCTAGGCCGAGCTCTTCCAGCAGGTTGTGCGCTTTGTCGATCCTGTCCATCACCCACAGGACGTAGCGGATATCGACGTGGATCGAGCGCGTCGTCTCGGCGTTGAAATCCCAGTCGGCGTTGATGCTGTCGTAGGTCCCGTCGAACAGCAGGCCGACGAGTTCGCCCCGCCCGTTCAACGTCGGTGAACCCGAGTTCCCACCGGTCGTGTCGACATCGCTCAGGAAATTGACCGGGACCGAACCCAGGCTGGCGAGCGTGAGGCTCCCGTAGGCGCCGGCGTCGATCAGGTCGAGCTGTGTCTGCGGTGAGTCGAACGGTTCCTCACCGGTGTGTTTTTCCCGGATCCCTTCGAGTCGGGTGAACGGCGTGTAGACCACCCCGTCGCGCGGCGAGTAGCCGCGGACGTTGCCGTAGGTCACGCGAAGCGAGCTGTTGGCGTCGGGGTAGACGGCGTTGCCCCGGCTGCCCAGAAAAGCGAGCATCGTTTCCATGTAGCGCGATCGGGCCGCCTGGAAATCTCCGGCCAGCGCCTCCGCTTCGGCCTCGCGTTCGCGATCGCCGTCGTAGAGTGCCACGGCGAGCCGGATGAACGGATCGTCACTGGCCTCGAACGCCGCACGGTCCTTCTCCATCCAGCCCAATCGTGTTTCCGTGTCGTCGAGCTCGGTCTTTTCGTACATCTCGTCGAGCCGGGCGGCCAGCTTGGAGGGGTCGTCCAGGCCGAGGAACGCGTCGAACTCCTCGACGCGTTGATCGGACGGGAGTTTTTGGTACTCCTCGAGGTAGTAGCTCCACAACGCCTTGTCGACATCGGGGTGGTAGCGGCGGTCCATCCGTTGGAGGCGCTGTTTGAAGGAAACCATGTCGCGCTCCTGGTAACCCGGCTCACGATCGGCGTCGGCCTGCTCGCGCTCGCGGCTGAGACGGTACAACCGGCGCGCCGCGCTGAGCATCGACGACCGGCCCAGCGAGCCGAGCAGGCTGTCCCGTTCCTGGGTCGCCTGGTCCTTGGCGATCAGCTCGTTCAGCCGTTGCAGGGTCGACGCGTGCTCCCGCTTGCGCTCCTCGCTCGACTCGATCCACTTCTGCAACGCCACAACCCGCTTTTGTTTGCGCGCGAGCATGCCGCTCGCGGCGTAGCCGTCGAGCATTCCCTGGCGGTTCTTGTTTACGTTGTTCAGACCCGAGACGGTCGAAGCGTACCTGAGCTCCACGTCGGGTCGATCGGCGGATTGTTCCGCGATGATTTCGAGCATGCGGTCGAACATCTTGCGCGATCTGGGGTACGACCATTCGAACGTGTTCTTGACCTCGGACGGCAACCGGTAGCGGCTGGTGCTCCCCGGGTAGCCGACGACCATGACATAGTCGCCCGCATCGACGCCCTCGGGTGAGATGCGCAGGTAGTGTTCAGGCTCGTACGGTAGGTTGTCCTCGGCGAAATCTGCGGGCTTGCCGTCGGGTCCGACGTAGGCACGCAGGAACGCGAAGTCGCCGGTGTGCCGCGGCCACATCCAGTTGTCGATATCGCCGCCGTAGACACCGATCGATCCCGGCGGAGCGTAGACGAGACGGACATCGCGGATTTCGAGCTGCTTGACCAGGTTGTAGCGTAGGCCGCCATAGAAGCTCTGCACGCGGCAGCGATGACCCTCGTCTTCCTCGCACACCGCGATCAGTTTCTTTTGCCGCTCCTCGATTCGATCGAAGCGCTCGGCACCGCTCAGCGACGCGTCCAATGCACCCGTGATTTCTTTCGTGACGTCGGTGACCTCGACCGTGACCCGCACGCGGCTGCCGGGCGCCGCGGGGACTTCATCGGCCAGGGTCTTCGCCAGGAAACCGTCCGCGCGCAGATCGTTCTCGGGTGTCGAGGCGTACTGCAGCGTACCCCACGTGCAGTGATGGTTGGTGATGACCAACGCCTTCGGGGACACGAACGACGCGCTACATCCCGCCAGGTCGATGACCGCGTTCATCGGATGCTCGGTGAGTTCGGTCAGCGTCGCCGGATCCAGCTTCAGCCCGGCTTTCTTCAGCTCGTTCGCAAGCTCGGGAAGCTGTTTGGGTTCCCACATCCCCTCGGCGGCGCGGGTCGTCCCGCAAACCACCATCGAAACCGCAACGGCCAGGATCGTCGTTCGCTTCATCTTGAAGGCTCCCTGCTTTCGGACCCAGTGCTTTACGCGGGGATTCTACGCGGGTTTCGGGGAGCCACGCCAGGCCGGGAGAGTCGGGCTCCCCGATATCGGCCGTTCCCGAACCGACCGGGATCAACCAGGCGAGCATCGTCGCGAGAACGGCCAGGACGAGGGCGTAACGTTGCATCGCCCTCTCGTATACGGCGAAAACCGCGTCTCGTGAAGGAAGGCCGGCTCAGTCGTCCTCGAACACCCGGTCGGCCTCGGCGAAGCTGAGCGGCTGCTGGCTCTCGGTCACGCGCATCACGACATCCTCGAACACCAGGTGGTACTGGAACGCGAACATCGCCGGGTTGTTGCCCATGACCATCGGGAAGCGCTCGTCCATGAATTCGACGTGCAGTTCCATGTCCTGTGGGTCGACCGCCCCAACCGATTTGTGCCGCTTCGGGTCGTAGATCTCGCCGCCGAGCGCGCGGACCGTACCGTCGTCGTTGCGCACTCCCTCGGTCAGCATCAGGTGGGAGACCCAGCGCTCAGGACCCGGCAACCCGTATTTGTTGAGGAACGGCTCGCCGTCGAGCGTGACGTGCGTGAAGCCCCAGGCTGCGAGGTAGGTGAAGACCGTGGGGAAGATCGGCGTGCCGCCACCGGTGTCGCCGTGCAGGTAGACGTTGTGCGCGATGTGGATGTTGATCAGCGTCTCGATCTCGTCTTTCGACGACCCGATCCGCACGCCGGACGAGTGCTCGGGGTGGTGGAAGTAGTCCTGGAACAGCTCCCAGGAGCCGTTGCGATCGGTCCAGCGCGCGCGCAGCAACCCTTTCTGTTTGGCCAGGTCGACCTCGAGGATCGCGATCGCGCCATCGATCGGCGTGCTGCCCACACCGTCGTAGACGAGCGAATCGACGGGACTCGCCGGCACACCGCGGACCGCATCGGTCACCTCGCCCGTCACGCGACGGTTCAGTCGCGCTCCGCGTGCGACGACCTGGTAGCGAAGGGTGTTCTTCTGGACAACGGGCGCTTGCGGCGGCGGTGACTCCGCCGTGGCGCCGGCCAGCACCGACGCCAGCATCCACATGGCCAGCGCGGTCACGATGTCACGGGCACTGCTGGTTGACGACGCGTATCGTCCCGTCCGACTCGTGACCCCAGCCACGTTCCGAACCGGACACGACGGCCGTGACCAGGTACGCGCGGGCGCTCCCCAGCTCCGGCAGATCGCTGTCGACGTACCCGGTTTTGGGGAGACCCGCGGCGCGGCAACCACCGTACTGGATCAGCAGCGGCGTGCCCCCGAGCTCCGCGCGGTAGAGGTTGTAGCTCGTTGCCCCGGACTCCGCCTGCCAGGAGATCAGGTCACCGTTCATGCGCACGCCGTGAACCAAACCGTCGTCGTCATCGCACGCGTCGCCCTGTTGATCGGCGTCGATATCGTCCTGTGCCCAATCGGGCACCGTGGGGCAGATGTCACTGGCGTCCGGGATCGTGTCGTTGTCGTCGTCGGTGTCGAGCGCGTTCTCGATGCCGTCGTTGTCCCGGTCGAGATCGCAGGCGTCGCCCTGGCCGTCGCGGTCGAGGTCGAGCTGGTCGGGGTTGGCCGTCCCGGAACAGTTGTCCGCGATGTCACCGATGCCGTCACCGTCCCCGTCGGCCTGCCCGGGGTTGGCGTCGAACGGGGCGTTGTCGACATCGCCGCACAGCCCATCGCCGTCGATGTCGTCGACGGGATCGAGCGGACACGGGTCGCACGGGTCGAGCCAGCCGTCATAGTCCGAATCGACTCCACCCGGAACGATCCGCGCGCGACACTCCTGCGAGATCTCGAGGTCGTCGATGGCGCACTCGAGGATGCGTTGTTGATCCATCTGCGGGATCGCCTCGCAGGAGAAGCGCATGCGGAACTCGTCGCTGAGCGGGACGTAGTCCGAGAGCGGAAACGAGACGGGAGTCCAGGAGTTGGCGTCCGAGTTGAGCAGCTCGACGGTCGTCCAGGACGACCCGCCGTCATCGGAGAGCTCGACCCGCATCGTCCCTCCGGTCATCAAACCGACATCGGTCGAAAACCAGCGATAGTAAGTGAGGGTCGGGTTACCGAGTGCCGAGAGATCGAGGATCGGGCTGAGCAGCGAGGTCGTCCCACCGTCCACGTCCGCCATCTCGGGGTCGGCGCGCTCGTCGTTGGGGCCCTGGCCGGTGAAGTAGGCGTAGATCCCGGGTGACGGCGTGTGGTCGTTCTCCGGTTGAATCATCCCTTCGGCGGTTCCGACCGGGTCGTTGCGTACCCAGTTGCCGGTGGACGCGGTGGAGCCCGGGTCGAGGGTCCAACCCGAAATCGTCTCGAGATCGTCGACCAGGGCCGGCTCGAGCAGCTGAAAGTCGACGATCTCGACCACCCCGTCCTGCAGCACGACCGTTGCCTGGTCACCGGAAAAGCCGTCGCGGTCCACGGAGACGAGCCGCTGGCCGATCGCCACGTTGGAGATCGTGAACGACCCGCTCGCGTCGGTCGACGTGTCTTGCAACGTATCGACCACCGTGACGAGCGCTCCCTGGACGGGGGCCTGGTCCGTGGCGCGCACGACCGTGCCCGTGATCGTCGTCGTGGGCAACGGCGTCAGCTCCACCTCGACGTCGACCCCCCCACCGAGGGTGAGCTCGCCGGCCGGCACGATCTTGTTCCTGTAACCCGGCGCCGAGAAACGGGCCACGAGGGTTCCCGCGCTGGCGTAGTAGCCGAATTCCCCCTGGGCGTTCGTGGTCGCCATCGCCGATCCGTCGAGCGGTAGGACCGTCGCGCCCGGGATGCCCGCCTGGGTGGTTACGTCGCTTACCTTGCCGGTGAACGCGCCACCGGTCGTCGTCAGCTCGAAGACGAACAACCCGGACTGGATATCGCTGGCGTAGATATAACCGCGGGGATCATAGGGGTAGACGCCCCAGCATCCGTTGTATCCGGTGTCGGTCTGATTGCGCGTGTCGTAGCCGCCCAGCTCGACCGGCACGCCGGGACGTTGCAGGTCGATGTAACGCACGCCGAGCCCGTAGTGCGACATCACCGCCCGATTCCGCCCGGGGATGTCGTCGAAGAAGACGTTGTGGACGATCGAGGAGGGGTTGGGCTCGTACTCGGCGAGCTTCGGCGGCGTGGAGTTCTTGTTCGTGATGTCGTAGACCGCGACGTGCCCCCCGGGGCTCGCCTCGTCGGTCGTCAGCAGCAGCGTGAAGTTGGAGTTGGGCCAGGAGTTGTGCGTCGCGAAGTCGGGGGTGTTCCAGCTCGAGAGGATCTGCAGGTTCGCCGGGTCGGTCGCGTCGAGGATCTCGTGGCGGCCGTTGGCGATCTCGGCAAAGTACGCGATCTCGTTCTTGACGTAGGCGTCGTGGACGTAGCGGGTCGTCCAGCTGCCGATCTCGACCGGGTTTTCCGGATCCGCCAGGTCGAGGATCCTTGTCCCGTTGTTGGTCCCGACCAGCCAGGCATGCCCGCGGTCGGTATCGATCCAGATGTTGTGGGTCGTGACGAAGTTGGTGGCGTACGTGTTGACCAGCGTCGGGTTGAGCGGGTCGTTCAGGTCGACGATCTGCATGCCGGCGCCCGCCCCACCGCCTTCGGTGACGATGTAGGCATGGTTCTGGTACGTCTTGATGTCCCGCCAGTCGGAGTACGGCCCGCCGATGTAGCCCACCTCGACGGGGTTGTAGGGATCGGTGACGTCGACGAAGA
>JBFFZZ010000030.1:0-19283 GCA_041568335.1 Candidatus Polarisedimenticolaceae bacterium
TCACTTCGCCGGATCACCTCGGAATCATGGGCGGCTCGCAGGGAGGCCTGCTCGTCGGCGGAACGTTCACGCAGCGCCCGGAGCTGTTCAAGGCGGTGGTCTGCCTGGTCCCGTTGCTGGACATGAAGCGCTACAACAAGCTGCTCGCCGGCAACAGCTGGATGGCCGAGTACGGTAACCCGGACACCGACGACTGGAACTACATCAAGAAGTGGTCGCCGTATCACAACCTGCACAAGAACAAGGACTACCCGAAGGTGTTCTTCGCCACGTCGACGCGCGACGACCGCGTGCACCCCGGTCACGCGCGCAAGATGGTCAAACGCATGCTCGACATGGGCAAGGACGTTTACTACTACGAGAACACCGAGGGCGGCCACGCGGCCGCGGCCAACCTCAACCAGCGCGCATACATGTCGGCATTGAACTACGCCTACCTGTGGATGATGCTGAGGTAGGCGCGTCTACTCGGCCGCCGCGAACGTCGCGAAATGGGCCAGGATGCAACTTCAGCGGTCGAGCCGGGGTGACCGGCTGGCCGTTTTTGTTGAATCCAACCTGGCCTCCACGTCGAATCCCCCGTTGAATCCGGAAACGGATCGAGGCATTCGACAGAAACACCCCTTTTTTTGGAGGACAGGAAGATGAAGAAGAACACCTTGAAGTACGCGGTCGCCGGCGCGCTGACGGCTATCGTCATGACCGCGGGCAGCCTGGTCTCGGCCGGCTGTGGTGGTGAGCACGACATCGTCGATACGGCCGTCGAGGCCGGGTCGTTCAACACGCTGGTCGCCGCCGTCAAGGCCGCGGGGCTGGTCGATGCGCTCAAGGGTGACGGGCCGTTCACGGTCTTCGCGCCGTCGGACGAAGCGTTTGCCAAGCTTCCGGAAGGCACCGTGGAGTCGCTGCTCAAGCCAGAGAACCGGGACAAGCTGACCGCGATCCTGACCTACCACGTGGTTCCCGGGAAGATCCTCAGCTCGGATGTGAAGCCGGGCCGGGTCGAGACCCTACAGGGAACCAAGCTCCAGGTGTCGAGCAAGAAGGGCTCGTTGATGGTCGATCAGGCCAAGATCGTCGCGGCGGATGTGACCGCCACGAACGGTGTGATCCACGTCATCGACACCGTGATCATGCCGGGTAGCTGATCCCCCGCCCGAGGTCCGCTCGGGAACCGTGCTGCCCGCTTCACCAACCCCCTCGAGGTGAAGCGGGCAGCTTTTTAGTACACTCGCCGGAGCCGTCAAGAGTCGAATCGAGAAAAGAGAGTTGACCGAGACCGAATCACTTCTGGCCCGAGTCGCCGCGGGAGACGAGCGTGCCATGGCCGCCTGCGTGGACCGGTACGCCAATTTGGTCTGGTCGCTGGCTCGGCGTTTCACCTCCGGCGGGACCGAAGCGGAAGACGCGGTGCAAGAGATTTTCATCGAGCTGTGGTCCAGCGCCGATCGCTATGACAGCACGAAGGCGTCGGAGACCACGTTCATCGCGATGGTCGCCCGGCGCAGGCTGATTGACCGGTTGCGGAAGAGGAAACGCGAGCCCGGCATGGAGGAGATCGAGGCGGCCGTCGACCTCGATACCCCCGGACCGGCCGAGGCGACCGAGGTCAAGGACGAGGCGGAGCGAGCCAAGCGTCTGATCCGGACCCTCAAGCCCGAGCAACAACGCATCATCGAGCTTGCCGTTTATCACGGGCACACTCACCAGAGCATCGCCGATGCGTTGGGGATGCCGCTGGGAACGGTGAAAACGCATCTGCGTCGGGGTCTTCTTAGGGTCCGTGAAGCCATGCAGGGACCCGGCGCCGCCCCCGGCGGAGAGGCGGTGTCATGAGCGCTCAGGAACGCATCGTCGATCTGCTGACGTCACGTGCGACGGAAGGCCTGTCGGAAGAGGAAGCGATGGAGCTCGACGACACGCTTCATCACCTGACCGACATGCGCGAGGACGAGCTGGAGCTCGCCGCGGCGGCGGTGGACCTTGCCTTCGAATCTGCGGCAGGCGATGTCGAGCCCATGCCGGGTCATCTAAAGCAACGCATCCTGGAACAGGGTCGCGCTCATTTGAAGTCTCGGCCTGTAAACGTCACGCGATTTCCGCGAGCCGTGAAACCGGAGTCGCGGCTCCTGGACGGGCGCAACATCGGCTGGTGGGTCGCCGCAGCGATGCTGGTACTTGCCCTGTGGTCACCGTGGTCCCGGCAAGACAAGACCCCGCCGCCTGCTTCGACCCTCGCCGAGCAACGGGAGACTCTTCTCCGCGACGCCGGCGACGCGATCCGTGTGGCCTGGACCAAACCGGAGGTCCCGGGTTACGAGAAAGTCGACGGCGATGTCGTCTGGAGCAGCGAAAGACAGGCCGGCTTCATGCGGTTGAGAGGTTTGCCCACGAACCGGAACACCGTCGAACAGTATCAGTTGTGGATCGTCGATCCGTCACGGGACGAACGGCCGATCGACGGCGGGGTGTTCGATATTCCGGCCGGATCCTCAGAGGTCATCATCCCGATCGACGCCAAACTGCGTGCCGATAACCCCAAGGTGTTCGCCATCACGCTGGAGCAACCCGGCGGGGTCGTCGTCTCGGACGGCCCGCTACTCGTCGTCGCGCCCGTCGACGCCTGATCTCCCCTCGACTTTCTGAATCCGCCGGGCCCCGTCGGACGAATCCCCTGTCGACGCCGGGAAATCGGCGAGAAGAGACGGACATGAAAGACCAGGTGTTCACCGCCGAGCAACTCGTGCCGCTCCCTCGAGAGGCCGTTTTCGGGTTCTTTTCGGACCCGCGCAACCTGGAGGCGATCACACCCCCATGGCTCCGTTTCCGGATCATCGATCAGTCGACGGAAGCGATGGGAAACGGCACGACTCTGTCCTACCGCTTGCGCATCCGAGGTCTTCCCGCGACCTGGTGTTCGCTCATCTCGGAGTGGACGCCCAACGAGCGGTTCGTCGACACGCAGATCCGGGGGCCCTATGCGAAGTGGGTCCACACGCACAGTTTTCACGACCGCGGCGACGCCACGTTGATCCGGGATCACATCCTCTACCGCTTACCGCTGGGCCGGCTGGGACACTGGATCGGCGGTCGTCTCGTCGCTGCGGATGTGGAAAAGATCTTCGCCTACCGAGCAGCTCGAACGCACGAGCTTTTGATCGAACGTCACGGGCAGCTTGCCGGGAGTGTCGCATGAGCGTTCGAAGGAATTCCACGAACCGTCGCAGGGAACGACGAGAGGCGGTTTTTGCGATGCTACAATCCCGGGCGAGACGTCCACCCAAAGGCGGCAGGAGGCGCGGTTCGGGAATGAGTTCGACCGGCAAATTCGTCGCGCAGATGCTGGAAACGAGCGCGGCCGGATATGCCGGCATGACGGCGAGCCGGTTGCTCGAAAGGCACCCGGAGATCGTGAAACGTTACGAGCCGGATGCCTTCGCCCGTTGGAAGGCGCAGCTCCAGCGCTGGTTGGTGGACCTATCGGCCGCGCTTGATGCCGGGGCCTCGCAGCTGTTCGAAACTCGAATGGTCTGGACGCGATCGCAATTCGACTCCCGCGGCGTGCCGACGGAAGACCTGCGCTCGGCGCTCACCGCTCTGCGTGACACGCTGCGCGAGAAACTCCCCGCGAGCTCGGCGGACGTTGCCGTGAAATTGATCGATGGCGCTCTCCGGGCCGTGGACGACCCCGACAGGGGACGCCCCGAAGCCGCGGAACCGGTCGAGCCTGCGGTCCTCTCCTATCTTCGGACGATTCTCGAGGGCAACCCTCGGGCGGCCATGGACCGAATCCTCGAGACCGTGGACAACGAGGCTTCCGCTCGAGATGCCTACCTGCGCGTTCTGATTCCGGCGCAGCGAGAAACCGGACGGATGTGGCACACGGGTGAGCTGAGCATCGCCGAGGAGCACCTCATCACGGCGACGACACAGCGAATCATGGCCTTGCTCGGTGAAAGAGGCCGTGCTTCGTCGACGATGGACAAGACGGTGTTGCTGGCGTGTGTTTCCGGTAACGTGCATGACATCGGTATACGGGCGATCTCCGATTTCTTCGAGATGGCCGGTTGGCGATCGATCAACCTCGGGCCGGACGTCCCCGAAGAGGAAATCGCGAGGGGGGTCACGTTCTTCGACGCCGATCTCGTCGTCCTCGCGGCGACGCTCGATCCCCATATCAAGGCGATGGGGCGCGTGATCGATCGCATCCGGAAGATCGAGGATCGCGACACCAAGGTCATCGTCGGCGGACCCGTGTTCGACGAAGTGCCCGACTTGTGGCGCAACGTCGGAGCCGATGGTCACGCGGCCCGCGTCGAGGACGCCGAACCGTTGGGCAAGAAACTCCTCGGCTGATCGTCAGCGTGGGCCTTCGCGGCGCCACGCTCAACGTGCGCAGCGAGTCGCTGGATCTTCTGGGGCGCAGACAAGGAACATGTTGCAATCGTTGACGAGATCGCAGCGCCGGCCTTCGGTGGCGCAGGCATCGCCCGGTTGCTGTTCTGCACACGGCGGGACGTCGGGGAAGGGCCCGCGGTAGCCGTTGTCTTCGCAAACCGCATCACCGCAGGTCTTGAAGTAACGAAGGCCTGTGCCCCCTGTGAAAGGTTTCGCGGATGTTCGCCCCGCCCCGCCGACAACTTCGATCGCTTCGGCAACCTCGGAGTCCAGGCCGAAGCACTGCAACGCCTTGGCGATGCGCTGGTTGATCTGGGACGCCCCGAGGCTGGCAGGGTTCATGATCTCGTCACCGGAACGGGTCAGGACGATGCGAAGCTTCTGAGCCCGCGACCTGCTCAGCGTTTCGTCCGCCTCCTTCGCGTCCACGAAAGCATCGAGAGACACGCGGTCGACCAGGCGCCGGTTCAGGCGCAGCCCCATCGACTCGAACATCGCCTCGGGGTCGGTGATATCCGGTCGATCCCAGCACAGCAGCTCCCACTCCCGTTCCCACGCCGCGCGCAGCCGCTCGCGTATCGAGGCCAACTCGGTCTGCACCTCCGTCGTGTCGTCGCGTGCCTCGGCCAATGCGGCCGAAAGCCGAAGGATTTCTTCACGGTTCCGCTCGTATTCTTCCCAGACGTAACCGTCCGCGTCGACGGCGGAACAGCCGGTCGACAGCAGGACAAGCACGGCAACGAGAACGGGGGTTCCTCGCACCTCGGCCTCCAAACGTCTCGAGCCAGTCTAGCGGACCGGTGCCGGACCGGCTCGAAGGTCGAACGGTGCGTCGCCGCCGCGCCTGCCCTGCTTACTTCATCAGCGTCATCGCCGAGCCGCCTTCGGGTTGCCCGCCGGGCTGGCCGATGACGCCGCCGCCATCGCAATCGGGGCCGGGCTCGATGCGGATTTCCTGCCAGCCGCCGTCGATGCTTGTGCCGTCCTCATTGACGACACGGACGAAGTGGTGGTTCCAGGCCACCGGGTCCCAGCTCCCCGCCGGTTGCGCCTCGGGGTTGATGATGAACAGGAAGTCGAGGTCGGTGATGGAGTCGAGGATCCCGGGGAAGTTCAACGGGCGACCGGTCATCAAACGGTAGTAGATCCGTGCCTCGAGCTCCGCGGCCGTTTCCCAGATCGAGAATCCTTCGTTGGTCGTCTCCCCGGTCGGGTGGAGCGGAAGCTCGATGTCGAGCAGGGCGACCTGGTCCGGATCTTCCGGACCCAGCGTCGTGTCCGGCGGGAGCGCCGTCGGGCTCGGATCGTTGTGCGTGAACAGGTGAAGCGTCGCTCCGTGCCGGAGTCCCTTCCCGGCGACGCGGAAACGTCGCGGCGCGTCGTGACGAATCGAGCAGAGCCCGAAGCCGTCGCCGGGTCCGTCGGTCAGCAACGCGTTCTGGAACAGTCGCACGGTGTGCGAGTGGGTACCCCCGAAACCGACGTTGCCGTTGTCCCAGAACTTGCTCAATTCGTCGACGTCGATATAGGCGTCATTGGTCACCATTGACATCAGGTTGACGGCGGTCGGCGCGTTGCCGTCGATCGGCTCGGTTTGCCCGCTCGGTGCGGCGACGCGACGCTCGCTGCCGAGGGGGGTCGAGATCAGCACCATCCGGTCGCGCTCGTTGCCCATCAGGGCGAGCAGCTCGCCTCTCGTGAACGCCGTCTGGGACGGCTCCTCGCGATAAACACCGGGTCCGTCGGAGAGGTCGTACCAGAACCCACGCGGCTGTCCGGCGATCACCGCCTGCACCGCGACCCCGGCGTTGGCCGCCTCGGCCTGATTCTCGGCCTCGTCGAACGCCCGGATCGCGATCGGGAAGCCACGGTTGACCGTGTCGGCGGTGAAGGTGCGACCGACGATCGGACCGACGCCCCAGTCCAGCTCGTGCAGGAACTGGTTCAGATCGACCAGCAGATCGCAGAACGGAACCGGGCCGCACAACCCGAAGTTGAAAAAGCGCAGGTTGAAGCCGTTGATCGTCGCCTGGTTGAAGTCGTTGGATTGGCCGCCGGAGCCGGCCAGGCCCGTGTGGAACAACCCTTCGTAACCCGTGATCGCCGAATTCTCCGGCACGCTCGAGCCGTCGATATCGAGACGCGCCTCCTTCTGGAACAGCCCGCGCAACGCCGCGGTCTCCATCGGCTGAGGCGGGGCCGCGGTGAGCGGCGGTGTCGGCAGCGGGTGCGGGTTGACGCCGGAGATGTTCTCGGTCAACACGTTGTCGCTGCCCTCGGGCAGGCTGTGACAACCCTGGCACGAGAATCCGTCGGTGTTGACGGTCATGTAGATCTTCAGACCGCGCAGCGCGCCGTCACCGTCGATACCGAGAGCCGGGTCGTTGGCGTTCGGGTCGCCGAGGGCGCCGCTGTAGACCCGATTCCAGGGCTGCTTGGGGTTGGGCGGATAGTTGACCGAGTTGATGAACTCCTCGTAGTCGTCCATCTCCTCGTCGGTGGGCTCGTCTCCACCGAGCAGCGTTTCGAACGCACCCTGGAACGCGGGGAAGTCCTCTCGATCGGCGCGCCAGTGGTACGGACCGTTGGTATAGAGATGTTGGATGGACTGCGCGACCTCCCAGTTGAGCAGTCCCTGGAGTGACTGGGTGACCAGGAACTCCTTGTCCGCCGGGAACACGCCGCCCGAAAAATTGTTGTTGGGCATGAGTTCGCGCGGGATCGGCACGTCCATATCGCCACCGAGGTCCCAGGCCAGGCCGTCCGTCCGTGCGTCGGTGTGACAGCTCGAGCAGGAGTTGAAGCCGTTGCCTCGCTTGGCCGAATAGAGCAGCTCGCGGCCGATGTCGATGTAGTCGGGTACCGGATCGTTGGCCAGCTCGAAGCTCGCGACGACGGTCTCGGCGACCGGATCGACGATGGTCACCGAGTTGTCCAGCCGGTTCATGACGTAGAGCCGCGGCTGGACTTCGCTCAGACCGCTCGGATCGGCGTCGAGCAACGCCAGGCCGCGGGGCCCGGCCATCGGCGCGTCGATCGGCGAGATCGTGATGTGGCGGATCGGCCAGTCGAGCGGTTGTTTCGACGTGTCGGGTTCGACGACACCGAGACGATCGCTGGAGAACGCCGTCACGAACAGCTTCACCGTTCCGTCCGGCAGCTCGAACGGCTGCACATCGGTGAGCTGCGCCAGCGCCTGGTGTTTGCCCACCGCTCGCGTCAGCGAGATCCGCTTGGCTCCGATGTCCGGACCTCTCATGGGAGACGCGTCGATCAGCTCCGAGTGCACCGTCAGGACCGGGGCGACGTCGCGGACCAGGTTGACGTCGCGACGGTGGATCGTCGGGTTCGCGGTACAGGCATCTTCGACGACGTAGACCATGCTCTTGACGAAGCCGGACTTCGCGTTCTTGACGGTCTCCTCGTTGCGTAGGGTGTTGCGGGCCTGTCCGCCGACGAGGTACAGATCGCCGTTGGTGCCGAACTCCATGTTCCAGTTGGTCGACCCGACGTTGCCGAGGCTCCGCTGGTTTCCTCCACCGAGATCCTCGCTGTACAGATCGAAGTCGTAGCGGGTCGTGTTCCCCCCCTTGTGACCGAGCAGGAACAACCGGCCGCAGTGGACCTCCGGGGTCCAGGGCTCCTTGAGAGCGATGTCGTCGATCGCGCCGTCGAAGTCGAGGTCCTGGCCGCTGGAGAGCTGCGCGTAGCGCAGATCCGATCCGGTTTGCAAGGGGAGCAGCGTCTTGGCGTTGTAGACCCCGAACCCGTCGAGCGTCATGTGCGTCACGAAGAGCGTGGGCTCGGAGTTCCCGCCGTTGTCGGTGAACGCGAACGCGATATCCAGCGGCTCGTCGGTGACCGGCATCGTGTGCACGAGCGTCACCTTCAATGAGCCGTCCGGGTTGTGGGCGAGGTTGGCGGCGGTGATCGAGTCTCCGAGAAAATTGGCGGTATAGAAGCGCTCGACCTCCGGCACCCAGCGCACCGAGACGGGCTCGAGACCGGTCGGGACCCGGGCGAGAATGCGTTGATCGACCGGGATGGACTCGTCGACGGACCAGATCTCGACGGAATTGTCCGGTGTGTTGCAGACGAGCAGGTACGTTTGACCGCCCACGTGGGCAATCTCGATCGGGTGCACCTGGGGACTCTCGACGTTGAAGTAGTCGGTGCGACCCTGACCCCACGCGGGTGCGGCCGAGAGGATGAGCAGGACAGCGGACAACAAGACCGGACGCGTGATTTGCGAGCGCATGGGGCCCCTCCTTGAACTGGGTCGATGCGGCCAAGTGTGAGGTCCATGCGCGGCGTGGATGTGGGGTGGGCCCGAGTCGTCTGGTATTCGCGCAAGGCGTTTCTTGCAAACGTGCAAGGAAACCCTTGCGAGGACGCATCTCCAAGAGAATCAGCTACTTAACGTGGGCGGCGCGACGGCGATGGCACGCTCGGGGTGGGCCGGTTCTCGTGGTCTTTGTTGCCATTTCGCAAGACGTTTGCGTAGATTCAGGTCACGGTTCGACCTCGGGGGAGGGGTTTTTGGGTGTCGATCGTCTCAGCCGGGGGGCAAGGTTCGGCGCCTACCTGCGCGCGCTTCGTGAACGGCGCAAGTTGACGCTGGAGGCAGCCGAGAACCTGTCCGCGTCCCTGGAAACCCGGCTGACATCTTCTTATATGTCCCGCCTCGAGAGCGGGCTGACGATCCCCAACCTCGCGCGGCTGTCGGCGATCAGCCACATCTACGACGTGCCCTTGACGACGCTCGTCGAGAAGTTCGACCTCGAGCACGGGCGGGGCTCCGTCAACCCCGCGGACATCCCGGACGACCTCCCGGAGATGGACGGCCTGCTCCGGCGCAAGCTCCGGGCCGGAGCTTACCTGGAGGCGCTGCAGCTCGCCGGCGAGGCCGAAAAGCGGATCGAGACGGATCCTGAGAAGGCGAAAAAATGGGGAGCGGAGGGGATTCGTTTCCTGCAGGTCGTCAAGTGCCAGGCCATGGTGCACCTGGAGCTCTACGAGTCGGCGAAGTTCGAGGCCGAGCGGTTACTGGAGCTGCAAGACATCACGACTCAACACCGCCTGATCGCGTGGCAGTTCTTCATCGGTTGCTGCACACGACTGCGGCGCTACAAGCTCGCCCTCACGGCGCTGGAACAGGCCGAGCGCGAGGCGCGTGCGCCGGATGCGCCGGCCCGGATGACGGCCGACTTCAAGGTTCTGCGCGGCGATCTGCTGATCAAGACGGGTCGAACCGAAGCCGCGGCGGAGGAGTTTACCGCCGCCCTCAAGCTCTACAAAGAAACCGGCAACCTCGCGGAGACTTGCCGGGCTCAGATGAACCTCGGCAGCGCGCTGCTCGAGATGAACCGTCTCGCGGCAGCTCGCAGCTACCTGCTGCGCTCCGTCGAGGAGGCCGAGCACGGCGGTTGGGATCAGATCCGAGCTTGCGCGCTGGCCAACCTCGCCGCCGTCGCGTGGCGCAGCGGTGATGCATCGCGGAGCGAGCAGTACGCCTACCGGGCCGAGGCGCTCGGTAAGCGGTTGGAGCTCCCGGCGGTGCGCTTCAAGAGCACGTATTACCTGATGCTGACCGCCCAGGCGGCCAACGATGCGCGTGCGGCCCAAGGCTACCGCCAGCTGCTGATCAGCCAGTCGAACAAGACTCTTCCACCGTCGCCCGAGCTGGATCACGTGCGTGCGATGAGCCCACGCCGGAACGGAGAGACCCCGTGATGCGTTTTCGTTGCGCCCTCCTGTTCACCGCGTCGCTGCTCCTCGCGGTACCGATGTTCGCGGAAGTGGGCGTGATCCTGCGCGGCGACCGGTTCGATTCGGACGGTGATCCGATCGGCCTGCCCTACCTTCAATCGATCATCGACGTACCGGACCCGATCAGCGCCTGGCAACGGCACTCCTCGCCCGACGATTCGGATCGCAAGGTACTCAACCCGGACGGCGGCACCAACGGGGACGGCGCGCCCGCGGTGATCTACGACAGCAACCGTCAAACCACACTGGTGTTCTGGTCGCGAAACACGACCGGCGGGGTGGGCTACAAGGTGGTGTACGCGGAGTTCATCGACGGCAGCTGGACCTCCCCGAGGCGAATCAACCAGAGCGACGGCCAGCAGTACGATCCGCAGGCGGCGATCGGAGCGGACGGGACGACCTACATCGTCTACTGGCAGATCCAGGGAGCCGAGCACAGCGTGTGGATGCAGACGATCGGCAACGGCCCGGATCGCAGCTGGGGGGCTCCGGTGTCGGTGTCCCAGGCCGGGATCGCTTCATGCCGTCCGTCCGTCGCCGTGCACAACGGCGCACCGCTGATCGCCTACGAGGTCCATCCCAACGGTGCGGGCAGCTTGCCCAAGGACGTGGTCGTGGCCAGCTTCGAGAACGATGCGTTCCTCGAAGAGGTCGTCGCGACGTCGTCCCACACCGAGCCGCTCTGGCCGCAGATCCACAGCCGCGGCGACAAGGTCTGGGTCGACTGGGTCGATTTCACGCAGGCGCCCTTCGAGGGTGACATGGCGTGGCTCAAGAAGACGAACACCGGATGGACGTCGATCTCCTACGAGACCTTCTCGTCTCAGGCCGATCTCGAATACGACGTGCGAGAGACGATCGCATCGGAAGCCTCCGGCGCGCAGGGCGGCGGCCAGGCCCAGCAGGTGCCGCCGAACGAGACGCCCTGAAATCCTTTCCACGACTCGTTCTTTTCAGCCCCGCGTGGTATATCAAGCCGGATCCCGGGCCCGGTATGATGGCCCGGCGCACCGCGGGGTTTTCACGGAATGACGGCAAACGACCTGGAAGCGCGGATTAGCGAATGGCTGTTCGATCCCATGGTCGGGCGACTGGTGGCGTCTCTGATCGCCATTCTCCTGGTCGTCATCCTGGTGCGTGTCGTCCAGCGCGGTGTCGGGCGTTACGTCGGCGACTCGGAGCTTCGATACCGCCTACGAAAGCTGATCACGTTCGGCGGTTACCTTGCGGCCATCCTTGCAGTCTCCGTCGTCTTTAGCGACCGGCTGGGTGGGCTGACGGTCGCATTCGGTGTCGCGGGGGCCGGCATCGCGTTCGCGCTTCAGGAGACGATCGCCAGCGTTGCCGGCTGGCTCGCCGTTTCGTTCGGTGCGTACTATCGCGTCGGGGACCGCGTTCAGCTCGGCGGGACCAAGGGCGACGTCATCGACATCGGCATGTTGCGCACGACACTCATGGAGTGTGGGGCCTGGATCAACGGCGATCTCTACACCGGGCGCATCGTCCGCGTCGCCAACAGCTTCGTCTTCAAGGAGCCCGTCTTCAATTACTCGGCCGATTTTCATTTTCTCTGGGACGAGGTCGTCGTTCTGGTGCGCTACGGGAGTGACCTCGCCACAGCGCGGACCATCTTCGAGGAGGTGCTGGACGAGGTATCCGGCGAATACGCGAGGAGAGCCGAGGTCGAGTGGGAGAAGATGGTCCGCAAGTTCATGATCGAGAAAGCCCAGGTCGCCCCGATGGTCACGATGGTGACCAAGGAGGCCGGCGTCGAGTTCACACTGCGTTATGCCGTCGACTTCAAGAAGCGCCGCTCGACCAGAGACCAGGTTTGCTCCCGCATCCTCGAGCGCTTCGCCGAGACGAACGGCGGTGTCGAGCTGGCAACCTCCACGTCGATCGAGCTGGTCGATCTTCCGCGCGTGAAGGTTCAGGTGGACGGCGCGAGATGATCCTGCGGGCCGTCTTCCTGTTGGTCCTGCTCTCCCCCGGCGCTTGGGCCGCCGCGACACCGATCCCGCTACCGATCGCGAGCCAGACCGAAGAACCGCGTCCGGTCACCGGCGAGCCGGCGGCGGAACCGTCTTCGAGCAAACCGGCTCCGTCGGCCCTTGCGGAGGCGGTCGATCGGGAAATCGCCCGCGCCGAGGCGCATGTCTCGGCTTTGGAGTCCATCCAGGCCGAGCTGGAGCGCCGGAACGGCAGCGAGTCGGCGCGCTTGGAAGCCGCCGGTACGCGGGCTGCCGAGTTTACCGGCCGGCTCCAGATACGTGAGGCCCGCTCGGCGGAGATTTGGGGGCTTTACAACGAGATCGTCGGCGAAGTGAAGCTCGCGCGCCGCGCCCTCGACGACGCGCTGGATCGGTTGGGAAGCCGGACGGCGATTCCCGCCTTCGAGCCACGACTCGACACCGCCGGACTCGATGTCCCGGCGGTGGCCGAACGGTTGCGGCGCCTCGAGGCATTGCGGAAAAGCGCCAGGGAGACGGGGTCCGTCCTCGCGGAGCAGGAACGGGCGTTGCGGCGGCAGTCGGTCGAAGACTGGGGCTCGATCACGCAACGTCTGAACGGGTTGAGAATCCAGGCGATCGCGAGCCTGCCGGAACCGCGCCGCCGGCAGGTCCTGGGACTCGGCCGGGACGGCATCGCGCAGCTGCGCCGGGAGATCGACCACCTTCGTATCTCCACGCGTCTCTACAAGGCCCGCCGCTGGGCCCAGCTCGACCAGGTACCGGGCCGGCTGGCCGACGTCTTCGCCATCGGGACCGCGACCTGGACCCTGCTCAAGATCGTCGTCGCCCTGATTCTGTTCTCGTTCCTTCGCCGCAACGGGAAACGCATCCGAAACGGGGCGTACCGGTTGACACGTCAGTTTTTCGTCACGGCTGCGGGGCAACGACGGGGTGAGTTGCTGGTGCGATCGGTCGAGGTGGTCGCGCCGTGGGGGCTGTTCCTGGCGCTGGTCGCGGCGATCCGCTGGTTGCTCGGTCCGCTGGCCGGCGTTTCCGAAATCGACCTGGCGTTGCGGATCGCCACGCTGTACGGCGTGTACCGGCTCGCGATCGACGTCCTGGTCGCCGTGACGCTGCGTCTCGTACGACGTTACCGGTTGACCCTCGACGAAAAGCGCGCGTCGGAGATCCTGCGCAGCGTCCGTACGATGATGCGTGTCGTGGTCGGCATCCTCGTGATGTTGATGCTTTCCGAGCGGCTGGTGGGTCGCGGGCACCTCTACTACCTCGTCGTCCGCTTTGCCTGGGTTTTCGTCGTCGCGGCGGCCGTCCTGCTGCTGGCGCGCTGGCGACGGGCGATCGCCGACGCCTACCTGGGATTGGGCACCCGCGGCCGCTGGACGACGCTCGTGGAACGATCGCGGGATCGGTGGTACGGCGTCTTCGTCTCCGCCGCGGCCTTCGTCCTGTTGGCCGGACGCGCCTTGTTCCGCCTCGGCCGGGACTTCGCGATGGGTTTCGATCAGACGCGTCGCGCGTTGGCGTTCATGTTCCGGCGCCGGGTCGAAAAACACGCCGAGCAGCTGGGCTATGCGGACACGCCGCTGGATCAGCTACCCCCGCGACTTGTCGAAGCATTCGCGGAAACGCCCGTGACCGACGCGACCCCGGCGATCCAGCACTATCCGGGTCTCGATCGGCTTCAGGCGATGGTCGAGCCGTGGCTGGAGAACGACACCGGGGCCAGCTTCCTGCTCACCGGCGAGAAAGGGATGGGCAAGACGTCGTGGTTGCACCGGATCGATCCCGGGGAAGTCGCGATCGATCACATCAGCCTGACCCATCGAGTGCTTTCCGAAGCGCGGCTCGTGAACACGCTGAACAAGGAGCTGAAGCTGGCGCTCGGGCAGGACGCCGGCATCTCGGCCGTTCGAAGAACTTTGCTCACCGGTCCGAAACGCGTCATCACCATCGATCTGGGCCAGAATCTCTTTCTCGGGATGGTCGGCGGATACGACACCTTCGAGGAGTTCGTCTCGCTGGTCGATGCGACTTGCGATCGGGTCTTTTGGGTCTGCGCGGTCAGCGCGTTCGCCTGGGATCATCTCGCCGCGGTGCGCGCCGATCTCAACGTGTTCCGCGATCACCAGGTGCTGACGGCGTGGTCCGAGGAGCAGCTCGGAACGATGCTGCGGGCGCGGACCGCCAGCGCCGGGGTCGAGGTCGTGTACGACGATCTCCTGCTGGACGCGTACGCCTCCCGCGATCCCTCCCGGCGGGTCGAGACCGCCGAGCAATACACGCGTCTTCTCTGGGACTACTCCGACGGAAACCCGCGGGTGGCCCTGTACTACTGGCAGCGTTCGCTGGTTCCGGAGTCCGAGGGGCGGCTGCGCGTCCGGTTGTTCCGCGCTCCCACGCCTTCGGATCTCGACGGCCTGGGCGACCGCAGCCGGTTCCTGCTGGCGGCGATCGTGGTCCACGAAAACCTTTCGCTGCAGGAGGCGGCCGACGTGACGCGCTACCCGAAGGCCGTATGCCGGTTGCAGCTCGAGCGCCTCCGGGATGAAGGCGTGCTGCGCCAGGTTCACGGCCGCTACCGCTTGACGACGCGCTGGCACCGGGCGGTTATCCGCTTCCTCAAACGCGGCAACTTGCTCTCCGATTGAGGCCGACGATGGAAGAAACGACCCAGATTTTCGACTTCTTCAAGCCCGCCGGGACCCCCTGGGCGATCTTGATCTTGTTCGTCGCGGTCGTCGTCTCGCGGCTGGCGACCCGGGCGCTGGATCGACTGGGTAATCGTTTTGCGGACCGGCGCTTGACGATCCAGCAGGCGGGGTCGTTCCTCCGCTTTGCGATCTACCTGATCGGCGGTTTGGGCGCCGCGGGGATGATCTTCCAGCTCACCAGGGAGGTCCTGCTGGCCCTCGGCGGAACCGCGGCTGTGTCCATCGGCTTCGCTTTGAAGGATCTCGTCGCTTCGGTCCTCGCCGGGCTGATCATCCTGATGGACAAGCCCTTCCAGGTCGGCGACCGGGTCAGCTTCGAAGGCCAGTACGGGGAAATCCGGCACATCGGTCTGCGCTCGGTCCGGCTCATCACGCTCGACGACACGCAGATCACGATACCGAACAGCAAGTTCCTCACCGAAGCGGTCGCCTCGGGGAACGCGGGGCAGGTTCACATGATGATCCAGACCGACTTCCTGATCGGGGTCGACCAGGACGTGTCACGGGCAAAGCGCATCGTCGAGGAGGCCCTGACGTCGAGCCGTTACATTCACCTCAAGCTGCCCTGGACCGTGCTGGTCAAATCGGTGACCCAGGACGGCTACTTCGCCGTGCGCCTGCGCGCCAAGGCCTACGTGCTGGACGTCAAGTTCGAGAAGGCCTTCGAGAGCGACGTGACCGAGCGGGTCCTGGAGGGGTTCCGTGACAACGGGATCGCGCCTCCCGCCGTACTGCATCGCGGTCGCGACCCGTTTCCCGGCGCCGTGCCCACGACCGGCCGCGAATAGGAAGGGTTGCGATGCCGAGGACGATCCTGGCGCTCTTTCTCTCTTTTCTCACGATCGGGACGGGTGCGGACGACTCGTCGACCACCCTGATCCATGCGGGAACGCTGCTGGCCGTTCCCGGCGAGAAGCCGTCGACGCGCCGGACCCTTGTCATCGAGGCCGATCGTATCGTCCGGATCGAAACTGGTTTTACCGGACCTGACGACTTCGAAGGCGACGTGAAGCTGATCGATCTGTCGGACAAGTTCGTGCTTCCGGGACTGATGGACATGCATGTTCACCTGCTGAGCCAGCTGGGACCCGACTCGCGCACCGACATGCTCTACGAGACCACTTCGATGGCGGCGCTCAAGGGCGCGAAACACGCGAAAATCACTCTCGCGGCCGGCTTTACGACCGTCCGTGACCTGGGTGGCCGGCCGGAGGCGATCTTCGCCTTGCGGGATGCCATCCAAGAGGGCACCGTCGTCGGGCCGCGCGTTTTGGCGGCCGGCAGCGCCATCGCGGCGACGGGCGGCCACGGCGATGTCGACGGGGTCAAGGCGGAGCTGTTGACGTTGTGGACGCCGGAGACGATCTGCGACGGCCCGTACGACTGCCGGCGCGCGACGCGTTACGCGATCAAGTACGGCGCGGACTGGATCAAGATCACGGCGACCGGTGGGGTGCTCTCGGATACCGCGACGGGCACCGGCCAGCAGATGGCGGACGACGAGCTGCGCGAGATCGTTCAAACGGCCCACGCGCTGGGCGTCAAAGTCGCCGCGCATGCGCACGGGGCCGACGGCATCAACGCCGCGTTGCGGGCGGGCGTCGACAGCATCGATCACGGGACGTTCCTGGACGACGAGTCGATTCGTCTGTTCAACGAGACCGGCGCCTTCCTGGTCCCGACCCGCATGCCGGGTCACCTGATCCCGCCGATGATGGAAGGGAATCCGTTCTTCACGGAGGCGATCAAGAAGAAGGCTCGCGAAGCCGCGGCGGCCTCGAGGGGCAGTCTCGAGAAGGCTTACAAGGCGGGGGTCAAGATCGCCTTCGGCACGGACTCCGCCGTCACGCCGCATGGGCTCAACGCGATGGAGTTCGGTCTGATGGTGGAATCCGGGATGACGCCCGAGGACGCGATCCGCTCCGCCACCGTCGCGACCGCCGAGCTTCTCGGAATGACCGAAGATCTCGGTACGCTCGAGGCCGGCAAGATCGCGGACCTGATCGCCGTCGACGGAGACCCCCTTGAAAACGTCTCGGTCCTCGAGGAGGTCGCTGTCGTGATCCTCGGCGGCGTGGTGGTCAAGGACTAAACGGAGCTCTCGTCCAGCTGGTACAAAAGCCCATCGGACAGCAGATACATCAACGGGGCGACGGCGATCGCCGGGTACTTCCGCCGTAGCTCGGCGGCCTCACGAATGACCGACTCCACGGCGCCACCGATCTCGAAGCGGCCGGCGAGTCGATCGAAATGAGCTTCCGCCTCACTCCGCTCCCAACCGGCTCGCTGCACCAGACCCTGGATGAACTCATCGCGTCGCGTGTCGAGATCGACCATCCCGCATTGATCGTGTCCGATGAGCGCGATCGCTTGTACGCCACCGACGGCGATCGCGAACGATATCTGAAACTCCAGGGGAAGGATCCTGGCACCACCGACACGTATCACGTAGGCGAACCGCTCCGGGATGCGCAAGCGCTTGCGATGATCCATGCACATCCCGACGAGCAGCTCGGCACCGTCGTAGGTTCGATGAGGCGCGCCGAGGTTGTGGTACGCGAGAAGATCGCCGATCGGGGTCCCCCGGTAAGCCGGGAGGGTGTCTTCAGCCTCACGAACCGGGATCAGAGGACCCGTTTCCATCCTGTCTCCTCTCGCGCTTGCCGCGCGCGACTTCGGTGGCGAGCGCTTCCAGCTTCGGACCCCAGAAGCGCCGGAACTGGGACAGCCACTCGTTGACCTCGGTCAGCGGCGTCGCGTCGATCGCGTAAATGCGTCTCGCGCCGCTGACGGCGACGCTGGCGAAGCCGCTTTCCCGAAGAACCCTGAGATGTTGAGAAACGGCGGATTGACCGATCCCGAACTCCTTGCTGATGATATCGACGATTTCTCCGGACGTGTGCTCTCCCCGGCTCAGGATCTCCAGGATGCTCCGGCGGACGGGATCGGCGAGAACGTCGAACGCGTGCATCAGGCTCCCGTGAAAAAGTCGGCGGTCCGCTTTGCCATGACTTGAGCCACGGCCGGATCCTCGCCCGCGTTCACGTGAACGTCACCCCAGCTCTTTGCGGAGGCCCGCATGAAAGCCTTGCCGTCGTCGGAGCTCATCCACGCCATGCTCGCTTCCTTGTCGAGTGCTTTCCCGCCGCTGTCGACATGCAGGGCCAGCCCGACGAGCGTGAGATCCCAGCCGACTCCAACGGCCCCGGGTCCGTACTGCTCCCAGTGTTTTTCGGCGGCCTCTTCCTTGGGGATGAGATGCTCCAGGGTCATCTTGGTCCCGCCGCCATCCGGCGCGAGTCGCACCCGAACCCAACTCACCTGGCCGCCGTACTCCCAGGTGATCTCAAACTCCTCCGGTGGCGTGCAGGTGAGGATCGAACCTTCGGCGTTGCCTTCGAGCTTGTAGCGACCGCCGAGCTTCAGCTCTCCGCTGACCGGCAGAAACCAGCGCGGGATGCGTTCCGCATCGGTCAGCGCCCGCCACAGGTCGTTGCGGTCGGTGGAGTAGGATCGCGACGCGACCACGACGCGCACCTCCTGGCCCTCACGGGCACGATCCTGAACCTCGCGAAACTCCGCCCCGAACGCTGCCGTGTAGTCCATCGAGTCCTCCTCGGTCTTCTCTTCAGATGTTACTAATATTAGTGATGTCTAATATTACAAAAGAACACGCCCGCTGTCCAGTTTTTTCATTATATGCCTTGACAGATATATACTTCATTAGGCATATTATCTCCATGACGAGTTCCTTTGAGCTTCTGGCCGACCCCACGCGGCGACGATTGCTCGACGAGCTCCGCAACGGCGAGCGGTCCGTGGGCGCGCTCGTGCGACGGCTGAAGATGAACCAGCCGGCGGTCTCGAAACAGCTCCGCGTGCTCCGTGATGCGGGTCTGGCCTCGGTGCGCGTGGACGCCCAGCGACGCATCTACCGGCTGCATCCCGAAGGCCTACGCGAGGTCGACGAATGGCTGGCGCCCTACCGGGCCTACTGGGAAGAACGGTTGGACGCGATGGAACGAACACTCGATTCGATGGAGGATTGACATGGACGCGACGCTCGACAAGATCGGACGGCACTACACGCTCGCGTTGGAGCGCCGCCTGGCGCACCCGCCGGAGAAGGTCTGGAGAGTCCTTACGGAACGCGAGCTTCTGAAGCAATGGTTCCCCTGCGATGTTCGAGGCGAGTGGAAAGTCGGAGCAAAGCTTCGCTTCAACTTCCTGCACGGCGAGGGCGACGGTTTACCGGACGAAGAACTCCGTGGCGAGGTCCTGACCGTCGATCCCCCGCGGGTCCTGGAGTACCGGTGGGGAACGCATCTCTTACGCTGCGAGCTGATGCCCGAGGAGGATGGTTGCAGGCTTCTCTTTTCGGAAAGTTTCGACGACGCCTCCTGGGGCGCGCGCAATGCCGCCGGTTGGGAGA
>JBFFZZ010000031.1:0-18543 GCA_041568335.1 Candidatus Polarisedimenticolaceae bacterium
CGCGTTGGCGGACCAACCCGAAAACCCGAGGGTGCTCTACCGGCTCGGCACCGCGCTCGCCGCATCCGGCCGGCTGGGCGAGGGACGGGCGATGCTCGAGCAAGCGCTCGAAAGGGACCCGGAATCCGCGAAGGCCCACCTCAACCTCGGCATCGTGCTCGCCCGGCAAGACCTCCTCGGCGATGCCGATCGCCATTTCCGTGAGGCCTTGCGCCTCGATCCGGACGATGCCGAGGTGCACTACAACCTCGGATTCCTGCTCGCATCCCGCGGCGAGCTCCGTGAGGCGGAGCGTCACCTCGCGGAGGCGGTTCGTCTCGCGCCCGGCGACCCCTCGAATCGTCAAGCGCTCGCCGCCGTTCGCGACCGGCTACGATCGAGCCCCTAGCGGGCGCGGATGCGCTGCCTGCTCTACAATCCGCGAACCCATGAAATGGATCGGGCGATTGGGAGCGACCTGGGGCGCGGTGGGTGTCATCGGCATGATCGTCGTCGCGATCGCGCGAATTTTCCCCCGGGCGGTTGCCGCGTACGAATCCGGACTCACGGCGACGCAGTGGATCGCGACGGCCGCGTTCGCTCTGTTCATGGCTTACACGGAGGGCTATCGCGGCTTCCAGCGGAGCTTCTCGCCGCGAACCGCGGCGCGTGTTCGCTACCTTCGAGATCGACCCGACACGCTTCGTACGCTCCTCGCGCCGCTCTTCGCGATGGGCTTCTTTCATGCAGACCGCCGCACTCTCGTGGTGGCCTACGCACTCTCGAGCGGGATAACGATCCTGGTGCTCCTGATTCGGATGGTCGGGCAACCCTGGCGCGGGATCATCGGTACCGGGGTCGTGCTGGGCCTCACCTGGGGCTGCGTTTCCCTGATTGCCTGCGTCGCCGCGGCGTTGACCCGCGACGAATACCCGGTATCTCCCGGAATCGGCTGACCCCGCCCCCGATTGGAGTAGGATGACCGGGGTTCGGACTCCATCGAGAGGTGCAGGACATGTCCATTCGCGCGTTGCTTGGCGTCGCCGTCGCGGCGTTCGTCCTCGGCGGTGCCCCCGCGTTCGCCGACAAGCCGTCGGGTTCGGACAAACCCGCGAACGTACCGGCGGCCCAGAGCTTCAAGACCTCCCACACCGGCAAGTTCGGCGGGCAAACCGTGAGGTACACCGCGACGGCCGGCGAGACCTACCTGAAGGACGACGAAGGCGAACCGAAGGCGAGCATCTTCTCGATCGCCTACGTCAAGGACGACGTCACGGATCCGACGATGCGACCGGTGACCTTCCTGTGGAACGGGGGCCCGGGCTCATCGTCGGTGTGGCTTCACATGGGCGCGTTCGGGCCGAAACGCGTCGTGGTTCCGAGCGATGCGAGGGACGACGGCGCGCCGCCGTTCCGGATGGAGAACAACCCGCTCACGATCCTCGACGTCACCGACCTGGTTTTCGTCGACCCGGTCGGGACCGGCTACAGCCGGCCGCTCGGAGAGCACGAGGGTCAGGAGTTCTGGGGCGTCAGCGAGGATGCGCAGTCGATCGCCGAGTTCATCCGTGCGTGGATCACGACCAACAAGCGCTGGGCCTCGCCGAAGTACATCGGTGGTGAGAGCTACGGAACCACACGATCGGCGGCGGTGATCCACGAGCTCGAGGGCCGCTTCGACGATGTCGCGGTGAACGGTCTGATTTTGATCTCGACGGTGATGGACTTCTACACCTCGGGCTTCCAGACCGGGAACGAGCTGGGTTACATCACTTACCTGCCGACGATGGCGGCGACCGCCGCCTACCACGGGAAGATCGATCCGCCGCCCGCGGATCTGGAGGCGTTCCTCGCGGAGGCGAGGGAGTTCGCGATCGAGGAGTACGCCCCCGCTTTGCTACGGGGGAACACGCTTCCCGACGCCGAGCGCGATCGTATCCGCGAGCGGCTCTCTTATTTCACCGGTATCGACGAGGACTACTTCCGGCTGAGCGATCTGCGCATCACCGACCGGCGTTTCTACAAGGAGCTGCTGCGCGACGAGGGTCTCGTGGTCGGCCGGCTCGACGGCCGGTTCACCGGCCGGGACATGGACGACGCGGGCGAAACACCGGAATCCGATCCGTCGTTCTACGGTATCGACGGTGCCTATACCGCGGCGGTCAACCACTACCTCACGAGCGATCTCGGTGTCGAGATCGAACGGCAGTACAAGATCTTCGGGAGGGTCGGCAGGAACTGGAACTGGCAGCTCTCGAGCACCGGCTTCCGCTCGTTCAACGTCAATGTCGCGCCCTACATCGGCACCGCGATGCGTCAGAACAGCGCGCTGCGTGTCTTCAACGCCGCCGGTTACTACGACTTCGCGACGCCGTTCTTCGACGCGGAGATGAGCTTCATGCGCAACGGCGTGGTGCCCGAACGGATCACCTACGCCTACTACGAGTCGGGTCACATGATGTACATCCACCATCCGTCGCTCGTCCGGCTGATGGACGACGTCCGGGCGTTTATCCGAGCGGGCCAGTAGCCCTCGGTGACGCGCACACGCCTGATCGGTGCGGGTGTTGCCGGCCTGGCCGTCCTCGCCTTCGTGCTGGCCACCCGCGGCCCGGCGGCCCCGAAGCCCAACCCCCCGGGGACGTTTTCGTTCGCCGTGCTGGGTGACGCCCCGTACTACTTCTGGGAGGATCTCCAGTACGGGCAGGTGTTGAAAGAGCTGGACTCCAACGACCTGAGCCTGGTGATCCATGTCGGGGACATCTTCTGGCGGCCGTGCAGCGACGAGCGCTACCGCCGCAGCCTCGCCTGGTACAACGCGCTGCGTCATCCGGTGATCTTCACGCCCGGGGACAACGAGTGGTCCGATTGTTGGGAACCCGGATCGGGGGGTTACGCGCCGTTGGAACGCCTCGCCCGGCTCCGCGAGCTTTTCTTCGCCGACCCACGACGAAGTCTCGGTGGCGTGCCGCTCGCGCTCGATAGCCAGGCCGCGGACCCGCGCTTCGGCGAGTACGTCGAGAACGCCCGCTGGAGCCACGCCGGGCTCCTGTTCGCCACGATCCATCTCGTGGGCGGTTGGAACGGCCTGGCGCACTTCGAGGGGCGCACCGCCGAAAACGATGACGCGGTGAAGGAACGCACCGCGGCCGCCGTGGCCTGGGTCCGCGAGACGTTCGAGCGAGCGCGGGTGGATGAGGCCTCCGCGGTGGTGCTGGCTTTTCACGCGAATCCGAACTTCGAGAAACCCGTCGCGGACCGCTATCGACGGACCTACGAGCCGTTTGTCGAGGTCCTCGAGGAGGAGGTGGAGCGATTCGGTCGTCCGGTGCTCGTGGTTCACGGCGACAATCACACCTATGTCGTCGACCGCCCCCTGCGCCGTCGTACGACCGGTCGACGGCTCGAGAACTTCATGCGGCTCCAGGTGCCGGGCTCGCCGCTGGTGGGTTGGGTTCGCGTGACCGTCGACTCGGATGCCGAGCAACCTTTTTCCTTCGAGTCGAACGTCGTCCCGCGCTGGAAATTCTGGTGAGGGACCGTGGAGGCCGGCGGCGGCGAAAACTCAGGAGCTGCCGGGGGGGGGCGGACTGTCCGAGCGTTTGTCCGACAAGTCGGTGATCGAACGCAGCGACGCCCCGCGGAGCAGCTCGCGGCCGGCCAGGGCCTTGTCGAGTCGCCGGAGCTGCCGCTTCAGCTCCGGGTCATTGCGCACGTCGACTTTTACTTCGTCGATCAACCAGCGTGCCCGGCGCGACGTCCCGTTGCCGGTATCCGGACCCTGCGATTCGTCGGGTAGCGCCAGGTGCAGGTCCGCGACGATGTTGACCCGTCGTTGGTTGTCGTCGGCATCGGTCTCGGGCCCGACGAGATCGAGGTAAACCCGGGTCTCGCGAAAGGCGCGCTCGGGATCGTGGAACTCGGTCGGTCCGAGGAGCTCGTACCCGATCGATCCGAGCCGGTAACCGCGGTCTCGGAGACTCGTCAGGGCATCGGGCATTTGTTCCTGCAAGGCGCCGACCATCGCGTAGCCGAACGGCATCCTGGGAGGCAAATCGAGCAGGGGCGCCTGGAAGAAAACGCTGCGTTCCTGCATGCGGGCGCGGATGAACCCGGGGCGCGGCAAGATGATGCGATAGAAGCCGACGCAATCGCATTCGGACTCGTACATCAAGACCAGAGGTGCGATGATCCGCGTCGTCGACGGTCTCGCCAGCAGCCTGTGTAGCCGGCGCCAATCCCTCAGGAAGCGGTGGGTCGACTTGTCCGATTCGTCGCCCGCGAGGCGACGTCCGACCGCCTCGCGCTCCCACCGGGCAAACAAGGTATGCGACTCGATATCGCCGAGCCAGGCGGCCAGGAACGGCTGCAAATCGACTTCGGTGGGCGCTCTCAGCCGCGCCCGGAACGCCTCGGCGGCGTCGGAGCTCTGTGCCGCCGCGCGGACGGTCTCTTCGGAGTGGCCCGGGAACAGTTGCCGGTAGCGCTCCTCCAGATCCTCGATGTCCGCCTCGATCCACTCGCCGAGCCGCCCCATCGCCCAATCCCCGTAGGCCGGATGGGAGACCAGCGCCTGCGCCAGCCGTGGACGCATCTCGAGAAAGGTCGTCCCGTGAACCAAGATGGGTGTGTCCGTCATCCATCTCGACAGCGTCGCACGATCGACCGGTCCGGCAGCATCGTCGGTGACGTCGTCGGGGATCGAGGCCAGGATCCCATCGATGAGATGGACGGGATCCTCCTCCAGGGCAGCGAAGGGCGGCACCTCGAAATCGAACGACCTCACCTTGACCTGAACGGTTTCGTTTCGCGTCACGGTCGGCCGGGCATCGGGATCGTAGAGGTAGCCGTGGGCCATCGCGATATCCGGCGCACACCCGCGGATTCGTTGCGGCGTGACCTCGAACTCCCACTCGGAGAGCCGCCGCGCCATCGACCGATCGTCCCCAAAGCAGTCGGTTTCGCTGCGCACGAGGGTTCCCTCGGCGAGGATCTTGCGATGAGAGTAGCTGAGGAACTTCTTGAAGCTCATCGGCAACGGAGGCGCCGGCACGGTGATCGGTGTGCGCGCGACCGTCTCCTCGTGGGTCCGGCGCGGAGCACCCAGGACGATCACCTCGCAGGCGCCCTTCTTGGACTTGACGTGGACTTCTCCCGGCCCGGCCTTCGGATCGGGATCGACGATGGTGAGCGTCGCCTCCGCTTCGAGGATCTCGCGGATCTTGTCGAACACGGCGGTGAGCTCGTCGGCGTCCTCGACGTCGAAGTAGGTCCCGAACGTGCTCGCGGCGAGCCGGCGCAGCATCTCGCGAACGCTCTCCGAGCGCTGGCCGATACCGATCGCGAACACGGTCAGGTTGGTACGCTGCTGGAGTTCTTCGATCACGTCCTCGGCGTCGTAGAAGCTGGCGTTGTCCTGACCGTCCGAGATCAGCACGATCACCGGCCGGCCCCGATAGGTGTCCAGCTCGCGGATGGTGTGGACCAGCGCGTCGAACAGCGATGTCTGGCCGGCAACCTCGAGATCGTTCACCGCGACGAGGAGTTTGTTTTTCTGCGCGGTGATCCTTTGGCGCAGCGTCACGCTGTCGTCGAAGCTGACGACCATCGCCTTGTCCAGCCCGCCCAGGTTGCGTTCGAAGTAGCCGGATGCAGCGGCCTTGGCCTGCGGTAGATCGAGGCTCATGCTCCCGCTGGTATCGACGACGACGGCGTGGAGCATCGGTCGAGGACGGCGGTCGAGCGTGATCGCTCCCTTGTCCACGAGATCGCGGACAGCCAGCGGGCCCAGCGTCCGCTTGCGCACCCGAAGCCCCAGGTCCTGCGGGCCGAGCTCCGCGCACTCGCTCGGTTTGTTCCCTTTCTTGGGTTGGACCCGGATGGGGACGACGAACAGACGTGCGAGCGCCTCCTCGGACAGGTCGGTTCGAACGCGCTGTTCGTCTTGAGCTCCCGTCGTGGGATTCCCCAGAACGAGGAGAATCATCAGGAGAACGCAAAGCCGGAGCATGACGAATTCATGCTACGCCCGGTCCCGGGGGATGTCGATGCGTATCTAGCGGAGGGTCATTCTTCGTCGTTGGAGCCCAGGATCTCGGCGACGGCCTTGATGGGGAGCTGCGCCTTCTCCGAGATCTCCTGGACGTTGGGCTCGCGACCGAGCTCCTCTTCGAGCTCGCGAGACACGCGCTGTACCTTGCGGACCTTCTCGAGAAGGTGGACGGGAATCCGGATGGTCCGCGACTTGTCGGCGATCGCTCGCGTGATCGCCTGCTTGATCCACCAGAACGCGTAGGTCGAGAACTTGTAGCCGCGCTCGTGCTCGAACTTCTCGACGGCTTTCATCAATCCGATGTTGCCTTCCTGCACGAGGTCCATGTACGGCAGACCCTGATTGCAGAACTTCTTGGCGACGTGGGCCACGAGACGCAGGTTGGCCTCGATCATGGCGTCACGGCTGGAGTCGAGACGGCCTTTGGCGCGGGTGAGATCCTGGAAGGCCGCGTTCTTTTTGAGTGGAGGATTCTCACGGGCCAGGCCCTGGAGCGTGTCCCAGCAGACGACGATCTGCTGGAGCAGCCAGGGCTCGCGCTGCTTGACCTTGAGACCGGCGCTCCCGAACGCCAGCGCGCGCGGCTCCTTGGGCAGCTTGATCGCGGCCTTGCGGAAGTCGTCGCGGGCCTGCTGGAGCTTGCTGGCCAAGACGACCTCCTTCTCGCGATCGAGCAGGGGGGTCGAGCCGACCTCGCGCAGGTAGAGTGCGGTCAGATCGACGTCTCGAGGGATCCGGTCGGCCCGGGGGTCGGCGTGGAGGTCCTGGTCATGATCGTTCATGCCGCAAATCGAGTGCAAGATCGGGGCCGACCCTCGATGGGCCGGAAATCCTCGGTTTACGGCCTCACTCGAGGGTTCGAGGTGTCCGGGCGGTGCCAATGTGGCACCCGTTGAGGACACCCGGCCTCGTTCTCGGAATCGCCACGGTTTTGCCGTCGGGTCGTCGCGCGAGACGAATCGATCGGTAGACTTCCCGGCGTGGATTCGCGACGAGCACGGCAGTGGGTGCAGGCGGGCGGGTTGCTCGTCTTCGGTTGGGTGCTGCTGCGCACGGCGTGGTTGTGTGACGACGCCTTCATCTCCTTCCGCGTGGTCGAGAATGCGGTCTCCGGCCATGGTTTGCGGTGGAACATCGTGGACCGCGTCCAGGTCTTCACGCACCCGCTCTGGATGCTGTTGCACATCCCGTTTCGGGCGTTGAGTGGGGAGGTTTACTACACCTCGTTGGCGCTCTCCGGCGCGGCCTCGCTGGGAACGGTCTGGCTGCTCCTGGGCCGTGCCGCGACGACGATCCGGACGTCGGTGCTGGCGAGCGCCCTCGTGGTGTCGTCCAAGGCGTTCGTCGACTACTCGACGTCGGGCCTCGAGAACCCGCTCACCCACTTGCTCGTCCTGCTGTTCTTCGTCGCGGGCCTCGCGCAGGACGACCCGCGACGAGCTCTCCGGAACCAGGGTCTGCTCGCCGGCCTGCTCGTCGTCAACCGGCTCGATGCGTTGCTCCTCGTCCTGCCCTCGCTCGCGGTGAGCGTGTGGCGGTCGGGGCCGCGCCGCGGCTGGCGCGCGCTGGTCCCCGGTGCGGCGGTCGGCGCCGCCTGGTTCGTCTTCGCGACCTTCTACTACGGATCGCCGTTCCCCAACACGGCCCTCGCAAAGCTCGGCGCCGGAACGGGGCTCGGAGAGATGCTGGGCCTGGGGCTGCGTTACCTCGCCGCGTCGGCGAGGGAAGACCCGGTGACCCTGTTGACGATTCTCGTGGCGCTGGTCGTTTCGGTACGGCGCCGGCACCACACTCCGGTCGCCGCCGGTGTCCTTCTCTATCTCCTGTACGTTCTCTGGATCGGTGGCGACTTCATGAACGGGCGGTTCCTGAGTGCGCCCTTTGCCCTGTCCGTCGCGATGCTGGTCCGCGAGGCCCCGGGGGTGCGCGGAGCCCGCGCGATCGCGGGCGCCGTAGTCGTGGTCGTCGTCGGCCTGTCCGCGGGCGCGCCTCTGCTCAGCGGGCCGGACTACGGCCGTACTCGAGAGAGTCTCATCGATCGCTACGGGATCGCCGACGAGCGCGCCTACTACTTCAGAAACTCGGGGCTGTGGAACGGGGCCGCGACCGCCTTGCCGCGCGACGACAAGTGGCTGGAGGCCACGACCGCGCGGGAGTGCGGTTTCCCACTGCTCATCGCCGGCGCGATCGGTTTTTACGGCCACGAGGTCGGCCCGACGGTTCACATCCTCGATTACAACGCCCTGGCCGACCCGGTCCTCGCCCGCCTGCCCGCGGTTCGAGAGGATCCGCTCTATTTGGACTGGTACCGCAACCTCGAAGGCCGGGAACCCGCGACGGGGCGACGAATCGGCCATTTCCTTCGCAACATCCCGGCCGGCTACGTGTCGTATCTGCTGGGAGACGACACGAAGTTCGACCACGAGCCCATGCGCCGTTACGTCGAGACCGTGACGACGGCCGCACGGGCACCGTTGTGGTCGAAAGAGAGGATCCGCGCCGCGTTCGACGTCGCCCTCGGTCGCGGCTTCGAGGGAATCGTTGGACCGGAGCTCATGCGGTTCCGACCCATCCCGATGGGCGAGATCCTCGCATCCGACGCGGATCCCGTGTTCGTCTCCACCGTGTCGGGCTGCGCGACGATGAACCAGGAGCCTGACCGGGCGCTGGGGGCCCTGCGCGCCGCCGTCGCGGGATGCGACGCCAACGGGCTCGCGTGGCGCTGTCTCGGCGGGGCTGCGCGGCGGGTGGGCCGATTCGAGGAGGCCGTGGCGGCGCATCGTCGGCTGGTCGCGATGGCACCACACTCGGACTGGGCGCATCTCGAGCTGGGACACACGTTGCTGGCGGCGCAACAGCCGCTGCTCGCCATCGATGCGCTCGAGCGCGCGCTCGAGCTCAACCGTTGGAACCTCACCGCACGGCGCGGGCTGGCGTCGGCTCTGGCGGGACTCGGCCGGTTGGACGAGGCGGTCGATGCGCTCGAGCAGGCGATCGCGTTGCGACCGAAACGCTCCCGTCTGTGGCGCGAGCTCGGGGAAGCCCGCGAGCTGGCCGGGGATACCGAGGGCGCCGCGGCGGCCCGCGACGAGGCCGCGCGGCTGGAGAGGCGAGAGTGACGAACGAATCGCACGGCGCCGCGTGGGAGCGAACCGACACCTGGCTCGCGGCGCTCTCCTTCCTGGCCGGCTTCGTCCCGCGATTCGTCTATCTGGCGGCGCTCGAGGTGGCGCCGTACGATCCGTGGCGCCACCTCCAGCTCGTGGACAACGTCCGCGCGGGGCTCGGTTTCACGCTGTTCGACGGCCAGCCCTACCTCTGGTACAGCCCGGTCTGGCACGTGCTGGCCGCGGCGTTCCCCGATTTCGTCGAACCGGACCGGGTCGCGACGGCGCTTTCGGCGCTGGCCGTGCCGTTGTTCTACGGGTTCGTGCGCTCGGCCGAGGGCCGCAGGATCGCGTTCGTCGCCGCGCTGGTTTTGGCCCTCTGCGGTCCGGTGGTTCGATTCACCTGTCACCACGGCCCGGAGGCGTTTGCCTTGAGCCTGACGCTCGGTGCCCTGTGGCTGTCACGGGCGCGCGTGGCGTGGGTCTGGGCGGGTGTCGCCGGGCTCGTCTACGGGACCGCGTTGATCGCCCGGATGAACTTCCTGTTCGTCGCGCCGATATTCGTTCCGGCGCTGCGAACGCGGCGTCGCGGCGTCGCGTTCGCTGCAGGGGCCGTCGTCCCGCTCACGCTGTCGTGGTGGCGGAACCACACGATCATCTCGGCGCACGACTGGGTCTTCACCTGGGACGGGTTGGCGACCCGGAGCGGAGATTTCACTCCGTTGTCGACGCTGATCGTTCAGCTCCATCCGGCCGTGAGCGAAGGCCTGCGCCGGCTCCACGAGATCGTGGTGCCGTCGCCCGAATGGACCCGGTCGTGGTGGCTCGTCGCGTTCGTCGTGCTCGGCGTGGGGTGCGCGCTGATCGCGCGGCGCCTCTGGATCGCGCTCACGGTCGCCGGGACGTTGGTCTACTTTCTCGCGCTGGACAGCGGCATGTCGTCGAACTACTTCCGCATCTACCTGGTGCTGTTTCCAGCGTTTGCATACGCGGTGGCGGTCATCGGGGATCGCATCGCACGATGGCGCGCGGCGGGCACTGTCCTCGCCGTCGCGTTCGTTCTGGCCGGGGCGCCGATGTTCCGTCCGCCGGCGGCGGTGCCGGACGAGATGACGGCGCCACCGGCCGGCATGCTCGAGAACGAGCTCTACCTGGTCAACAGCGGCTTCTTTCATCCCGAGTGTCTGATCCGGCAGTTTCCGGACAGCCGTTTCCTGGGTCTGCCGATCGACGGCGAGCAGCTCGAGGAGTTTCTCGCGGCGTATCCGCAGGCGCGCCGGATCCTGTGGCACGGCTTCAGCATTCAGGACGGCGTGCGCGAGGCGCTGATCGCACGACCGGGGACCGTGCAGCTCCGAAGCGGGCTGAACGGCTTCGACCGCCGCTATACGGTGCTGGCGCTCGACGGCGATTCGACGGCCACCGACCCCTGAGTCCGGCCCATTCGGGTCAGCCCTCGATCAAGTCCTGCGCTTCGGCCCACTCGAAGGCACGGAGCGTGGTCGTGCGGACGTTGCCGGCCGCGCCCAGCTGCAGGAAGATCGACGCCGCGATCTCGTCGCTGGGGGCTTCGAGGATCAGACAACCGTCGTGCGAGCCGATCGTCCAGTACTGAGCGATCACCCGCGCGCCCGCCTTCTCCGCCAGCTTGTTGAAATGATCGGCGCGATGGGGCGAGTCCTTGATGTTCCGGATGCCCTGGTCCGTGTAGTCCAGCAACGCGATAAAGGTGTGCATTGGCGCCTCCCGTGCTCCGCCTGGCAACCCTCATGGTAATCAAATCGGGGGTCACGTCGGGAGAAAACCTGGAAATCCGACAAAAAGGCGCCGGTGCATCGCGCCGCGCGATGCGTCCCGCCGCCGCCGACTCGGAAACTATTGCAAGAAACACGCTTTCTGGAGGTGACACATAAGGAGCAACGGTCCGCAAGGGTCGCCCCCTAGCGGTGGCGACCCCTCTTTTGGAAACGTATAAGAAGACGGACTTTCTCTCCTTACGGAGAGTCCCTGCTCGACCCACGCACGTTTCGTCCCGGAACAGGAGATCCGTTCATGATCCGCAGATTTGGTTCCTCAGCGCTTTGTCTTTCCATCGCGACGATCGCGATGCTGGCGACGACGACGAGCTCGTCGGCGACGGACGAGGGTTCGAACGCGCGGCCGTCCTCGACCCGCGGCCCGCAGCCTGCCGCTTCTTCATCCGGCGGGCAGTGCCGGGCGCCGATCGGCCCGGGCGCCGAGTCGTCGATCGGTCGCGCGGTGATCGAACGCAGCGCGCCCGGGACGTGGCGTCGCGATCTCAAGTTCAGCGATCCCGTCGTGCGCCGGCCGAACAGCGGGGCCGGGACCGTGATCTCGCCGGAGGGGCCGACCCCGCTCCGTAAGCCCGGTGGCGGACGCTGGCTCGAGGGCTACCGGCCGACGACCCCGAAGGCCCAGGCCGAATACAAGCAGTGGCTCGAGGACAACGCGACCGTGGGCTCGATCGAGACCAAGATGTTGCGCTCGGATGAGGTGCCCAGCTACCAGGACAACCTGTTCAACCCGCAGATGGCGCAAAAGGGCGGCGGGACGCCGACCGAGTACATCGTCCGGACCGACGTCGCCACGGCCTCGGTCGTGGACCCGAAAACCATGCCGCTGAGGGCGGCCGCCGAAAAAGACAAGCCCCAGAGCGACTTCAACCGTTCCGGGCTCACCCACGACCAGTACCGCGAGCTGAAAGAGCTCGCGGCCAACCGCACGGAGGAGACCGTCGGCGCGCAGGACGCGGATCTCACCCCGGCGACCCGCGCCCCGAGCCCCTTGATCATGTCGTTCGACGCGATCGGCGCCCAGGGCGGCGTCCCGCCGGACCCGATCATGGCGGCGGGGCGAAGCCACGTCGTCGCGGTCGTCAATTCCCACTACCAGGTGTATGACAAGACCGGGGCTGCGTTGACCGGCGTGATTGCCGTCGACGACCTGTTCGCCACCGTCCCGCAATGTATCGGCACGTTCGACCCCTTCATCGACTACGACGAGGAGGCCGATCGCTTCGTCATGGGGATGGACGACTTCGCCGGCAACGACTCCTACTTCTGTATCGCCGCGACGCAGACCGGCGACCCGACCGGTGCGTGGAACGTTTACTCGTTCCGCTCGGACGTGATGGTGCCGACCACCGGCTCCGACTTCCCGCACATGGGGATCGGCCTGGACGCGGTCTACATCAGCGCCAACATGTTCAACGACGGCGGTGGTTACAGCCACATCCGCGTCTGGGCCGTCAGCAAGACCGACCTCTACGCGGGCACGCCGCTGACGGTCGCCGAGGCCAACCTCTCCAGCTCGCCCTATTTCACCGCGCAGCCGGTCAAGATCCACGGCTTCCTGTCCGGCGGCTGGCCGGCCCCGGGAACCCCGCACTACTTCGTGTCGCACAACGGGAGCTCGACGGTACGGCTGTGGAGCTGGACCGACCCCTTCAACCTGGCACCGGCGATGTACGGCGACGTGAGCTCGACCAATAACGGCGCGCCGCCGAACGCCCCCGAGCTGGGCGGCGGCACCCTCAACGACACCTCCACTGCGGACTTCCTCGACGCCGAATACCGCGGCGGGTTCCTCTACACGACACGCGCGGTGTTCTGCAACATCGGTGGTGGTGCTGCGGAATCCTGCATCGACTGGCTGAAGATCGACGTCTCCGGCGCCAGCCCGTCGCTGGCGGAGCAGCAGTCCGGCGGCGCTTACGGCTCGGCGAACCAGTTCCGCTACTACCCGGACATCTCCGTCGACCGTGCGGAGAACATCGCGATCGGCTACACGAAATCGGCGTCGACGACCTACACCGAGGTGTGGGTCACCGGTCGCGAGTTCGGCGACCCGGTCGGCACGTTGCAAACCGAAACGCAACAACGCGCGGGTCTCGGCAACTACACCGACGGTGTGGGCTGCGGTGGGACGTGCGACCGCTGGGGTGACTACAGCGGGATGACCGTCGACCCCGACGGTTGCACCTTCTGGTACATCGGGGAGTTCTCCGATGGCGGCTTCGCCGCCTGGGAGACCAGCATCGGGGCCTACAAGTTCCCGTCCTGCAGCGTCGAATCCCTGGTCAACCTCAGCAAGGCCACGTTCAACTGTGGCGAGGAGCTCACGGTCACGGTCGACGATTCGACGGCGCTGACCGAGGCGGAGGTCTCGGCCCAGACGGTCGTCACCACGTCGTCGGGCGACTCCGAGACGATTCCCGTGGGCAAGTGGCAGGGCTCCGGGTGCACCGGCAACGCCTGCACCCAGTGGAGCAGCAAGCTGCCGACGAGCGGTGATGCGGGTGCCAACGACGACGGCGTCGTCAACGTCGCCGACAGCGGCACGATCACCGTCGACTACACCGATCTCCACCCCGGTCACTCCAACCAGAGCCGCACGGTCAACGTCGATTGCCAGACCCGCTTCGACGACGGCGGCTTCCTGATCGACGGCGGCTGCGAGAACGGCGAGGGCACCGAGCTGTACCGCGAGTACCTCGACGCCGGCGAGCTGATCGCCTACACGGCCGGGTTCTTCAACCCGCCGTCGGCCCCGGCGCTGACGGATGTCCGGGCAAGCCTGTCGCTCACCGGCGATGCGGCCTCGATGGTCACGATCTACAACCCGACGGTCGAGGTCGGCCCGGTCGGCCAGGGACAGCTCGGCGGCGCCGTGTTCTACCTGCTCGTCGATCCCGGCGTGGACACCGCGTCGTTGCGGATGACACCGCTCAGCTTGAACATCAACCTCACGTCCCCCGCGGACGGCTTCACCGTGCCGCAGGTGCTGGTGCAAGATCAATTCGTCCAGGCCGACGACAACATCGTCGAGCTCTCGGAGTGCTTCAACTTCGAAGCCGACGCCCAGGGCTTCACGAACGAGCGTTACGAGTTCAGCTACACCTGCGGCTCGGCGGAAGGGTGCATCCCGACGCGTGTCGTCAACACCGTCGTGGCGCCATGGACCCGCGGCGGCGGCTGCTTCAGCGAAACGCGGACGGACCAGCCCGACCCGAGCTGCGATGTCGGCGGGACGTTTGCGTTCAAATCCAACTTCAACCTCAACTCGTGCACGCCCTTCGACCAGTCGAACAACGAGCTGACGGACGATTTGCTGTATAGCCCGATCTTCTCCCCCGTCAACACGGGCGATGCGGGCACCAACCAGCCGTGGCAGTTCCGCTGGAAGTACGCCGATTGGTTCTTCTTCTCCGAACACGAGGACGCGTCGGGTCAGACCGGGGCCGCGTACGCGCACTTCTGGGACGACAACTACACGGGCCCGGTGGACCCGGATCCGAACGAGAACGAGACCTACCCCTGGTTCCTCGGCTTCTTCACCTACGGCAACCAAGATTGGGACAGCGGCACGCCGTGGGATCCGATGAACCCGCCCGCCAACTACGACTCGGTCAACTTCCCCGCGACGGCGTCGGGTGAGGCCACGCCGGGCCTCAATTGGCGCTGGGTCCACGAGCTCTTCGACACCGACTTCGGCGGCGATCCGGAGGCGACGGTGGCGCTCAACGGCACGGCGATCGACAACATGCAGCTGGTCTACGACCAGTACCACTTGATGGAACAGATCGGCATCTGCAGCGGTGCGGCCGGTACCGTGGCGTTCGACCAGTTCGCCTACTACGAGTGCCCGGGTGGGGATCTCGGCGTCGCGGTGCTCGACGCCAACGCCGGCGCTTCGGTCACGGTCACCGTGACCTCCGACGGAACGGGCGACAGCGAGACCTTCTCAATCGCAGGTGGCGGGCCGAACTACGAAGGCACGATGGCCTACTCCACCAGCGACGGTACGGCCGCGGACGACGGCATCCTGTACGTCACGCCGCAGGACACCGTCCGGGTCAGCTACGACGACACGAACCCGGTGGAGACCGTGACCAACGCGGCGTTCATCGACTGCCCCGGCGGCAACGTGGTCGTCGTGGGTGTCGCCGGCCTGCAGGACGACGGGAACGGCGACGGCGACCCGCACGCGGATCAGAACGAGACGGTCGATCTGTCGCTGACGCTCCGCAACGACACGAGCGGCCCGCTGACCAACGTCAAGGCGGTGATCAGCACCAACGATCCGTCGATCGGCTGCATCCTCAAGGCCGAGGCCAGCTTCGGCACGATCACGCCCAACGGCGGGACGGCGTCCAACAACCTGGCCACCGATCCGTTCACCTTCCAGGTCGCGGATCTGGCAGCGCAGTGCACCGATCCGGGCACGACGCCGACGCCGAGCTTCGACGTGTTCATCACCGCCGACGGGCTGATCGCGGCGGACGCGCCGCAGGCCTTCTCGCTGCGGCTGGACGTCAACGATCTCGGCAGCACCGTCGTCCTCACCGAGGATTTCGATGGTGCGCAACCCGCCGGTTGGACCCACGGGGTCGGCCCCGGGGACGAGGACGGCGTCCTCGGCAACGGAGCCGGGGGCCTGCCCTGCAGCCCGTACGGCGACAACTGGTTCTGGCGCAACAGCGGCGGCAACACCGGCGGCGGTTTCTTCTGCTGGAACGACCCCGCGGACAACTTCCCGAACGGGACCTACGACGACCTGCTCGACGCCGAGCTGATCTCACCGGCGATCGTCATCCCGGCGGGCGGAACCTCGGCGACGCTGACCTTCGACCACGAGTACAAGTTCGCCGACGCCAACAATCCACCGCTGCTCGCCGACGGGGCGGTCGTCTACTACCGCGTCAACGGCGGCGCGTGGATCAAGATCGACTCCTTGCCGTACGACGGTCCGCTGATCTGGAACACCTACTGCAACCCGTTGTGCAACGGCGGGGAGTCGCTGTTCGACGCGAGCCCGCCGGCGACGATCGACTGTTCGACAGAGAACAACAATAACGGGGAAAACGTCTTCAACCGGGAGTTCAACGCGACGGTGAACTGGACCACGGCGCAGGCGACCGTGCTGGGGCTCAGCGGCGCGGACACCATCGAGTTCCGCTGGCGCGTGGGCTCGATGAACGGCGCGACCGCCTTCGGGCTCGACACGTCCGGCGGCTACGGCCTCGACAACGTCCAGGTCGATTCGAACTCGCAGGAGTGCGACAGCGCGGTCGTGGTGCCGTCGAACACCTGTAGCCTGGGCTTCGAATCGGCGAGCAACCTGACCCAGCAGTGCGGTGACGGCGACTCCCTCGTCGAGCCCGGCGAGGAGTGGTCCGTCGACGTCCGGCTGATCAACGACACCGAGTCCACCGCGGTCAACACCGTGGCGGACCTCACGGTCAACGCCGGCGGCGTCCAGGCGACGGTCTCGGGGAACCCGGGACAGTACGGGACGCTCGCGCCCAAGGCGAAGGCCAGCGAGACCTACTCGTTCATCGTCGACCAGGGCGCGACCTGCGTCGACGACATCGATTTCGACGTCACCAACATCATGGACAACGCGACCATGCACCCCGATGAGCTCAACGCGTTCGCGGTCCAGGTCGGGGGCGTCGGTGTCCAGGAGACCGGCTTCCAGGGAACCGATCCGCTGGACTCGTTCGGCGCGATCGCCGGCTCGATCGTGTCGCCGCAGTTCTCGCTCGTGAGCGCGGACACCGCGACGCTGAGCTACGACTTCCAGGCGCTCTTCGCGCCGGGTACCGAGATCGCGTCGCAGGACACCCCGCTCAACAACGTGATCTCGAACAGCGCCCAGTCGACGTTGAGCCCCGAGTTCAACATCGAGACCACGACCACGACGGCGGCGAGCGTGAGCTGGACGTCGTTGATCAGTAACAACGTCGATCGGTGTACGCGCGTGACGCTGTTCGCACCGGGCGGAGCGTCGACGATTCTCAAGAACCTCCTGGAGCCCCCCGCCATTCCGTATGACGTGCTGGCTTTCTACAACACAAACGGACCCGGCCAGTACACCATCGAGCTGTTCGACTCGGGCGGCGGTGGGTGCCAGGGTTCGTCATCGCTCGCCGGAACGACGATGTCGGTCGACGGCGGGGTCGCCGGCGGGGACTGGGACTCCAACGCACGGGTCTACCTGTGGGACGGCTCGACCCAGACGATCGTCAAGGACTTCGGCGAGGCGGATGCCAACCCGTACGACGTCACGGGGCTCTACACCGGTGGCGGCCAGTACTACGAGGTTCGCCTCGAGACCCAGGGCAACGAGACGCACCGCATCACCAACGCGCAGATGGCGATCGCGCAGACCAGCTGCGACGTCTCCAACTGTGTGGCCGGCGTCGTGCCGCCGCCGCTCGGTGATGACGTGGTCGGCACCGGGATCCGCCTGAACAAGGGCGCCGGGGCCAACGACCTCGACATCACGTTCGACAACGTGACCTGCTCGGAGGACCACGCGATCGTCGTCTATGGCAACATCGGCGACTTCACCGGCTACCAGGGCGCGGTCGATGCCGGCTGCAATCTGGGCGCCAGCGGCAGCGGAACCTTCACGCACGCCGGGGACAACGTCTGGTTCAACGTGCTGTGGGTGACCGGCGACGACAAGGCGGGGCACCCGGGTTACGACAGTGGTCCGTTCATCCGGCCGTGGAATGCGGTGGGACTCTGCGGCGCCACATCGGACGATCAATCGGATCCGGTCTGCAACTAGACCGCACCCGAGATCACGACGCCTGAGACGGCGGGAGCGCAGGCTCCCGCCGTTTTCTTAGCGCGGCCGGAGGGTGTTCTCGATTCGCCGCACCGCGACGTGGTGCGGTGATTCTCCGCATTCGGCCGCCTCGGCGAAAAGATCGCTCAGTCCCGTACCGATGGCATCGATGCGGCGGCCCAGCCGCTCCTCGTCGGTCACCCCGCTGTTGATCAACGCAAAGGCGAGCGCACCCCCGCCGTTGGCGATGAAGTCGGGCGCGTAGAGGATGCCGCGCTCGTGGAGCCGGTCGGCGTCCTGCTCCTCGGCGAGCTGGTTGTTGGCGGAGCCCGCCACGGCGCGGCAGCGCAGCCGGCGAATCGTCTCGGCGTCGAGGGTCGCTCCCAACGCGCACGGAGCGTACAGATCGCATTCGGTATCGTAAACGGCCTCCGCGGGGATGCCGGTTGCCCCCAGCTCGGTGGCCAGGTCGGCGAGGCGCGTTTCATCGATATCGGAAAGCAGAAGGACCGCCCCGTCCGCCTCGAGGCGCCGCGCCAGCGGCTCGCCGACATCCCCGAGGCCCTGGATCAGCACGCTTCGACCCTCGAGCGAATCCGAACCGAAAACAGCCCGCAGCGTCGCCCTGATCGCCGCTGCCACACCACGCGCCGTGTAGGGCCCGGGGTCGCGCGTCGTCCTGTCCTCGTCGACCCCGTGAACGAACGAGGTGACCTCCGCCAGGACACGCATGTCGTCGTCGGTGGTGCCCAGATCCCGTCCCGTGGAGAACACGCCCCGCAGCGACTCGATCAGTCGGCCGTAGTC
>JBFFZZ010000032.1:0-18116 GCA_041568335.1 Candidatus Polarisedimenticolaceae bacterium
CTCGGGGATACGGTAGTCCCTCTCGTCGATCGAGCCGATCTGGATTCCGCGATAACGGGTCACGCGGTTGCGGCCCTTCTTCTTCGACTCGTACAACGCCTGATCCGCGTTCTTCGTGAGGGTCGTCACATCCGCACCGTCCCCCGGTCCGATCGCGACGCCCCCGCTGATGGTCACGTTCCCGTTGGGTTGCTTTTCCTGGTGGTTGAACGGGTAATCTTCGATCTCGCGACGGATCCGCTCGGCCGCCTGCTGCGCCGACGGCCCGTCGGTGTCGGGCATCGCGATGATGAACTCCTCGCCACCCCAGCGACAGCACAGGTCGTCCGGACGGACGCTGTTCTTCAACAGCTCACCCAGCGCGCGGAGCAGCTCGTCGCCTTCCGTATGGCCGTTGGTGTCGTTGTAGTTCTTGAAATGGTCGATGTCGAAGATGAACAGCCCGACGGGTTTGGCCGCGCGTTCGGCCTCGACGATCATCTCGCCGAGCTTGGGTTGGAACGAGCGCTTGTTCATCAACCCGGTCAGCCCGTCGGTGTTGGCCTGATCGGCGAGCCGAGATTTCTGCTGCGCCGTGACCATGGCCAGCGACCCGAGGTTGGTCACCAGCTGGAACATCAGCTTCTCGTTCCGCGGCCGGACGCCCGGTGAGCCGATGCACAGGACGCCGAGGACCTGGTCACCCTCGACCGTGGCATGGACCAGCGGCCCGACGATGTCGGCCTCTAGGATCGGATGGTTGTCCTCGACGACGATGCCGTCGGAGCGCTTCAGGTTGGCCCAGCCGTCGCGCAGCATGTCCACCTTGTGCTCGGCGGCCCAACCGATCTTGCCCTGTCCGAGCGCGACACGGCGCAGGCCTTCGGGAAGCTCCCCCAGACCACGGTAGGCGATCAACCGCAGCTCGCGATGACTGCCCTGCGGCGAGGAAGCCGTGACGGTCTTGTAGAACAGCACCTGCCCGGGCTGGAAGATCGCCTCGGCGAGCTGCAGGATCAGCTCCGGTACCCGGCGCTGGTTGAGATCGTAGCTGTTCAGCTCGCGGACGACGCTCGGTAGCGACAACGCCAGGCTGGCCACGGTTCCTTGCTCGCTGCGCATGCGCGAGACGATGCGGCTCTGCTCGTTGGCGTGGGCGGTGGCTCGGGCGAGCTTGTCGGTCAGGGCCTGGTTGTCCTTCTGCAGCTGACCTTTGCCCCGACCCCCTGCCAGCATCGCCAGCATGGCCGCAAGACCCACCGCGAGGGTCCCCGCGAGGACGGGGTTGGCTTCGAAGAACTGCCAGATGGATTCCAACGCAGTCACGGTCGTTTCCCTCGAGCGCGGCCGTGCACGCACCGCCCCTGGATGCCTTCCTTGCAAGGGGCGTTCCGTGTTCTCATTCTTCATAAACCGCCCAAAAGGCGTCGCCGTGGACTCTCTGACGGCCAATTTGAGGCCCCCACGTGACAACGAGCGTCAGTTCGGGCGGCGAGGCGGGAGGCTCGATAGAATGCCCGGCGTGCTTCGCGTGACCGAGATCTTTCATTCGATCCAGGGGGAGTCGACCCACGCCGGCCGGCCCTGCGTCTTCGTTCGCCTGACGGGCTGCAACCTCCGCTGCGTCTGGTGCGACACCGCCTACGCTTTCCACGGCGGGACCGCCATGTCCGTCCCGGATATCGTCGAGCGCGTCCGCGGTTTTGCATGCGAATGGGTCGAGATCACCGGCGGCGAGCCCCTGCTCCAGGAGGACGTCTACCCGTTGATGCGGTCGCTGGTCGAGGAGGGGTACTCCGTGATGATCGAGACGGGCGGGAGCTTGCCCATCGACCGGGTTCCGGAGCAGGTTCGCCGAATCATCGACGTGAAATGCCCCGCCAGTGGCGAGGTCGAGCGCAACCGCTGGGAGAACCTCGCGCTGCTGCGTGAAGGCGACGAGCTGAAGTTCGTGCTTGCCGATCGGGCGGACTACGAATGGGCCGCCGCCCAGGTGCGCGAGCGCGCGCTCGATCGACGAGCCCCCGTGCTGTTCTCGCCCGTTCACGACGAGCTCGACCCGGGAGAGATGGCGCGCTGGGTGCTGGAGGACCGGTTGCCCGTGCGCGTGCAGCTCCAACTGCACAAGGCGCTCTGGCCGGGTGTCGAGCAGGGTGTCTGACGTGTTTTCGAAGACGGCCGTTGCCTTGCTGTCGGGTGGGATGGACTCCACCGTCACGGCCGCCCTGGCGATCGCCGAGGGGTTCGACGTGCATGCGCTGACATTCGACTACGGGCAGCGTCACGCCATCGAGGTCCTGCGCGCGAAGGAGATCGCCGCCGCTCTCGGCGTCGCCGCTCACCGCGTCCTGTCGATCGACCTCGCGGCGCTGGGCGGGTCCTCGTTGACCGACCCCACGATCCCCGTGCGACAGGATGGCGACGAGCGGGAGATCGGCGAGGGGATCCCGTCGACCTACGTCCCGGCACGGAACACGGTGTTCCTGTCGCTCGCGATGGCGTGGGCGGAAACCCTGGGCGCCCGCGATCTGTTCATCGGCGTCAACGTCTTGGACTACAGCGGTTACCCGGACTGCCGGCCCGAGTTCATCGCCGCTTTCGAGGCCCTCGCCCGCCGGGCGACGCGTGCCGGGGTCGAGGGGGCGGAGTGGAAGGTGCACGCCCCGCTGATGCAGATGACGAAGGCGCAGATCGCCACCCGGGCGCACGAGCTGGGGATCGACCTCGGGCGGACCCTCTCCTGCTACATTCCTGAGGCATCCGGGCGGCCCTGTGGCCGGTGTGATGCTTGCCTGCTGCGGGCCCGCGGATTCGCGGAAGCGGGCCTGTCCGACCCGGCCCCGGGGGCTGCTTCCGAGAATTGATTGGGAATTGGACTTTTTTGCGGTTAGGATTTATAAGGACGGGCCGACCGCCGGCCCCGAGGGAGATCCATGGAACACAAGGTCGTCGCTCACATGAAGGACGGGACCATCTACAAGGGAATGACGCACGATTTCGACCCGCAGAAGGAGACGTTTCACCTTCTCCCGGCGGAGGGCGGTGGAGTGCCCGTTCGCATCGTCGCCGACAAGATGAAGGCCCTTTTCTACGTCCGGGATTACATCGGCAACCGTGATTTTGTCGCCCGCACGCAGTTTGCCGATGCCCATGCCGCCGACCGCCGCGCGATCGTGAGGTTCAAGGACGGCGAGGAAGTCTGGGGCATCCTCGGTGAGGGGGCCGACGAGGACAATCAGGGCTTCTTCTTTTTCCCGGTGGACCAAGAGGACAACAACATCCGGATTTACGTCATTCGAACCGCGCTGGAGGAACTGCGTCTGGTGTCTTGAGTCAAGCGAAGAACGGCCTGATCGCCCGATCGCGGACAGGCGTGAAGGCTGATAAGGAGTGCCAAGCATGAATAAAGCCGAGCTGGTGGAACGCGTCGCGCAAAAGACCGGGATGTCGTTGCGAGAAACGCGAACCCTGGTCGACGCGGTGTTCGATCCCGACCCGGCGGTCGGGCTGATCGCCGCAGAATTGGTTCAGGGGGGCAAGGTCGCGATCAGCGGCTTCGGAACCTTCGAGGCCCGAGCGCGCAAGGCCCGGGTCGGTCGTAACCCGCACACCGGTGCCGCCCTCGAAATCCCCGCGACGCGAGCGCCCGCCTTCAAAGCCGGGAAACCGCTCAAGGAGACGCTGCGGCGGGCCGCGGCGGTGGGCTAGTCACCCGCCTCGGCCTCGTACTTTTTCTGTAACGTCTCCACCACGGCGGGATCGGCGAGCGTCGTCGTATCGCCGAGCGCACGTCCCTCGGCGATATCGCGCAGCAAGCGGCGCATGATCTTGCCCGAGCGCGTCTTGGGCAGGTCCGCCGCGAAGAGGACGGCTTCGGGCCGCGCGATCGCCCCGATCTTCTTTCCGACGTGCGAGCGAATGGCCGCCGCCAGGTCGTCGCTCGGCTCGAACCCTTCACGCAGGCTCGCGAACGCGACGATGTCCGTCCCCTTGATCTCGTGAGGCACGCCGATCACCGCCGATTCGGCCACCGCCTCGTGGTCGACGATCGCCGACTCGACCTCCATCGTGCCGATGCGGTGACCCGAGACGTTGATCACGTCATCGACCCGTCCCAGGATCCAGAAGAAGCCGTCCGCCTCGCGCTTGGCCCCGTCGCCGGGGAAGTAGGTGTTGCGGTCCCACTTGCTCCAGTAGGTGTCGACGAATCGCTGCTCGTCGCGCCAGATGCCCAGCGTACGCGCGGGCCAGCCGCCGCGAATCGCCAGATACCCGCCACCGACCGGGACCTCGGTCCCCGATTCGTCCAGGATCGTGGCGTCGACGCCCGGGAAGGCGCGTGTCGCCGATCCGGGTTTGGTCGAGATCAGCGCCGGTAGGGGAGTGATCAGGATCTGACCCGTCTCGGTCTGCCACCACGTGTCGACGATGGGGCATCGTTCGCCACCGATGTGCCGGTGGTACCAGGTCCACGCCTCGGGGTTGATCGGCTCGCCGACCGTGCCGAGCAGCCGCAGGCTGGACAGATCGCACCCGGCGGGCCATGCGTCGCCCCATTTCATGAACGCGCGGATGGCCGTCGGCGCCGTGTAGAAGACCGTCACGCCGAGCCGCTCGCACATTTTCCAGAACCGATCCCGCTGGGGCCAATCCGGAGCGCCCTCGTAGATCACGACCGTCGCCCCGGCGGCGAGCGGGCCGTACACGATGTACGAGTGCCCCGTGATCCAACCGATATCCGCCGTGCACCAGTAGACGTCGTCTTCCTTCAGATCGAAGACCCAGCGGCTGGTCGCGTAGACACCGGTCAGGTAGCCGCCGGTCGAGTGCACGATGCCCTTCGGCTTCCCCGTCGTCCCCGAGGTGTAGAGCGTGAACAACGGATCGTTGGCATCCATCCTCTCGGGCGCGCAGGTTTCCTCCGCCGCCTCCATCAGGTCGTGGTACCAGTGGTCGCGGCCCTCCCGCATCTCGCACGCGAACTCGCCGCGCTTGACGACGATCACATGCTCGATCGTGGGTGTGTCGGTCAGTGCCTGATCGGAGAAGCGTTTGAGCGGGACCTCCTTGCCGCGGCGCCACCCGCCGTCGGAGGTGATCAACGCCTTGGCTGCGGCATCCTGGATTCGATCGCGCAGGGACTCCGAGGAAAAGCCGCCGAACACCACGGAGTGGATCGCGCCGATCCGGGCGCACCCGAGCATCGCGACGATCGCCTCCGGGATCATCGGCATGTAGATCGCCACACGGTCGCCCTTCGTCAGGCCGAGCTTGCGCAACACGCTGCCGAACCGGTTGACCTGCTCGGCCAGCTCCGCATAGGTCCAACGGACCTCCTCGCCCGGCTCGCCCTCCCAGATCAGCGCGGTCTTCCCGGCACGCTCCCCGGCGGCGTGCCGATCGACGCAGTTCACGCAGGCGTTGATCTTGCCGCCGACGAACCAGCGCATGTCCGGTCCCTCGCCTTCGACGGTCTTGTCCCAGCGCTCGGCCCATTCGAGCTCGTTGGCGAAGCCTTCCCAGAACGCCGCCGGGTTCGCGGCGGCGCGGTCGTAGATCGATGGATCGGACGCCACCGCGCCCTCGACGAACCCCGGCGGCGGGTCGAACGTCCGGTTTTCTTCGAGCAGGGAGTCGAGCCCCTCGGCGGGCGTCTTGTCATCGGACATGGCGGAAACCTCCATCTGGCGTGCCTGGGAACCATGCTAGCAAGCCGGGGAATTCGGTGGGAGGCGATTAGACGCGCGATTCGGGAACCCCGTATGATGAAGGACGACCCACGAGGTGTGCAGCATGTTCAAACGTCGATCCCGCGGCCAGGCCGGCTTCACCTACATCGAGATGATGGTCACGGCGACCGTACTGGTCATCCTGGCGAGCATCGCCGTCCCGATGTACCGCTGGGACAACAAGCGACGCAAGGAGGTCAGGCTCCGCATCACGCTGCAGCAGATGCGTGACGCCATCGACCTGTACAAGAAGTACACCGACGAGGGCCGCATCCTGCTCGAGGACGTCGATCAGATGGGTTACCCGCCGGATCTGGAGACGCTGATCGAGGGCGTGACGGTTTCCGATCCGCTGTTCAACCAGGGCAGCGCGGGCAACGTCGGCGCCGGGACCCGGGTCGACGACTCGTTCGGCGAGACCACCGAGGGCAAGGTGCTCAAGTTCCTGCTGCGCGAGCCGATCGACCCGATCACCGGCGAGGCGACCTGGGGGATGCGCTCCTACCAGGACGACTGGGACAGCGATTCGTGGGGCGGCGAGAATCTCTACGATGTTTACAGCCTGTCGGACAAGAAGGCGCTCGACGGGACGTATTACCGGGATTGGTGAGCGCCGAGGACCTGCCGTTTACGGCGTGCCGGACTTTTGGTGCCGAAGGGGAGACTCGAACTCCCATGGGGTTGCCCCCGCCGCCCCCTCAAGACGGTGTGTCTACCAATTCCACCACTTCGGCACGAGGGCTAGTTCCCGTCGGCGGGAGCCGGCGGGTCGTCCGTTCCGGGATCGTCGACGGGAGGCAGGGCCGGGAGGCCCGCGTCGTCACCGGTCTCGGCCGGCGCGGTCTGGGGGGCCGGGACCTGCTCGAGCACGCTGTCGGAGGAGCCCCGCGATCGCGAGGAAACGATCGAGAGCGCGATCGACGTGAGCATGAACACGACCGCCGCCGCGGTGGTCATCTTGGACAGGGCGGTCGCGGCGCCGCGGGTGCCGAACGCGGTCTGGCTGCCGCCGCCGCCGAATGCGCCGGCGAGATCGGCGCGCTTGCCGGTCTGCAGCAACACCACGGCGATGAGGAACAACGCCACGGCGATGTGCAACAGGGTCAACAGGATGTTCAGCATCGGCCACTCCCGGACAGAAAAAGCCTGGGAAAAATAGCACGCCCGTCGGGGGCGTGCGACCCGGCCCCCCTAGCCCGGTTTTTGCGCCCCGGCCCGTCGTGGTCGGGAGCCCGCCGGCGGCAGGATCTCGACGAGGGCCGCCCGCTCGTCGCCGGTCAACGTCTGGAGGATCCGGGCGTTTCGACGGATCCGCTCGCGCTTCATGATCGAGCGCACCGCGGCGGCGATCTTGCGCCGCGTGAACGCGTCCTCGCGGCCCCAGGCGCGCAGGAGCAGCGGCAGCTCGTCACGCTTACCGATCTTGGCGACGGCCGAGAGCATGTCGAAGTCGGTCGGGCCCCGGTTGCTGTTGAGCGCCTCGCGGAGATCGGAGATGGCGACCCGGCTGCCGATGCGCGCGAGCTCGACGTGCGCCTTGGCCCGAACACGCAGGCAGGGGTCGAACCCGGTCTCGCCGCGTGGCTGGTCGGCGAGGCGGTCGATCAAGTCCTTCAGGCGGTAGATCAGCGACTTCTCGCCGAGCGCGCCGATCACCTCGATCAACGTCTGCAACGGCAGCGGCTCGACGACGCGTTCGAGTGCCTCGCCGAGCGAGCGGCCGCGACGGGGCCCCAAGGACTTGAGGACGATTCCCGCGCGGGTACAGTATTCGGGGCGCTCGGCGTGCGCGCGCATCGTATCCACCAACGGATCGATGACCTCGGCCCCGCAGGCGCTGAGACGCTGAACCGATTCGTTCCACACGGCATAGTCGTCGTCGCCGAGACGCTCGAGCCAGCCCAGCATCTCCTCCGGGCTCGGGGCGGGATTCGGCGCCGGGCTTGCCGCGAAATCCAACGCGTGTTGCCGCACGACGGCCGAGTCATCCGCGCAGAGCCGGCGCACGATGCTGCGCCGCTGGTTCAGCCGTAGCGTCCGCAACAGGGAAAACGCGGCCACACGCACGTCGCAGTCTTCGTCCGTATCGAGCAGGACGTCCAGGACGCGTCGGATCGCCCCGTCCTGCCCGCCGGTGTACTGCTCGACGAGGCCCTGCACCGCTGCGACGCGTACGTCGCGTCGTCTCTCGTGCTTGAGCGCGCGTTCGAGCGCCGCAACCGAATCGGGCGACGGAAAACGGGCCAGACAGCGCGCCGCGATCAGACGCATCCGCGCGTTTCGATCGAGCAGCATGGCGATCAGCGGTTCCCGGCCACGCGGGTCGCCGATCGCCGCCAATAAAGGCATGACACGCGCCCTTACGCGGCTATTCGTGCCCTCGAGCGCTTCGATCATCGTTTCCACACCTCGTGCGCCGATGATCGAAAGGCGGGCCCGCGCGGAGTCGGCACGTCCCCGTGACCGGCTCCCCAAACGCGAGACCAACTCGGCAATCTCGTTTGCCCTGGAACGCGCCATCATTTATAAATTGAAACGACCGTGCCGCTTCGAAACGTCGCCGCGCTCTGAGGAAAAACGCTCGATGAAGGCTCTGCCCGAAGACCGATCGATTATCGAACGGGCCGTTGCTGAAGTCAACGGTTTGCGCGCGACGTTCGCGAATTTTTTTTTCGACGAGCACTTGCGAAGCGTCGCGATGGTGTGCATGGCACTCGTTGTCGTCGCGTGCGCGAGCGACGAAACTAAGGCGCAACGTTTGGCGGACAAGGCCGTCGCGGCCGTCGAGGCGCAACAGCTCGAAGAAGCGATCGGGTTGTACACCGAGATCGTCGATCGTTACCCTGCAACACTGGCCGCGACGAACGCGGAAGAACGGATCACGTTTCTCCGTGGGCTGTCGCACTCGGTCGACAGTTTCCCGTCTCGCTCGGCGCGTGATCTGATGGTCGAAACGGCACGCGCGGTGCAAAGCTATCGCTGGCGCAAGGGTCGCTACCCCGACAGCCTCGACGATTTGATGCCGCGCATGCTCGCCGAGGCCCCGATCGATCCGTGGGGCCGGCCGTTGCACTACGAGCGGCTCGAGAACGGCTACCGGCTGTCCTGCTTCGGCGTCGATGGGAGGCGCGGTGGCGATGGGGCCGGAACCGATTTCGTCGTGGTCAACGGCGATTTCGTTTCCGACCCGTTCAACGAGGGACCTTTCTGATGCTGCGCGGCGTCGTCCTGGCCTTCCTGGTGTCGGCCGTTTCCGCCTCGGCCGTCCCCGACTGGGCGGTCGCCGTGTTCCCGTCCGGGACCGAGTTCACGCTCGAGATCGCCGCGACCGACCGCGAGCGGATGCGGGGTTACATGTTCCGCGAGAAGGTCGGCGCGAACGAGGGCATGTTGTTCCTGTTCGAGGAGACCGACCGTCATGGCATTTGGATGAAAAACTGCCGCGTTCCACTGGATATCATCTGGCTCGACGAGCAGTTCCGGGTCCTCGAGATCGCCGCGGACGCGCAGCCCTGCCCGGACGACGGGCCATGCCCGAGCATGCAGCCGATGCGCGCGGCGCGCTACGTGCTGGAAATCGCCGGCGGGCGAGCGGCGGAAGAGAAGCTCGCGCTCGGGGATCTCCTGATCATCCACTCGGAACCCGCGCTGTGATGTCGCTCATCGTTGCCGGGCTGATCGGCGCAGCGATGATGGCGCCGCAGGATGACGCGGCGCTGACGACACCGGCCCGGCCCGCCGAAGCGACCGACACCCAGCTGTCGCGCTCCGTTCGACGCATCGCGGATCGACTCGGCCAGGTGCGCGGCGAAGGCTTCGACCGGGAACCGGTCGCGATCCGTAGCCCCGACGCGATGGCCGGGATCCTCGCCGAGGCGCGCGCATACAGGACCGTGGGACCTCGCCGGCTCGAGGCGCGGGGACGCGCCTGGAACGATCTCGGATTCGGCGGTCCGGCATCGCCCCAGCTCCTGTGGCTCACGCTGGCGCAAGACCTTCCCGGCATCGATCTCGACGTCGACGGGAAGCGCGTGCTCGTGTCGCCCGGGTTGCTGACCGATCTGGACTACGGCGTGGAAACCGAGGAGGCGATCTACGTCCCCGACGGTCAGGGGGGTGTCCACGAGTTCCGCCCCGACACGGACGTGGATCGAGAACGCGTGGCCGACCCCGCGAATCCGCCGCCCGGCGATTTCCTTCTCACGACCGGCGTGCGTCCGGACGAGCCGTTGCTCGCGCACTACCTGATCCACCTGCGGCAACTGGAGCGGCGTGGGAAGGACTCGCTGCGCGAGACGACCGACGAGCTGCTGGCGGCCAGCGCCTGGGCCGAAGGCGAGGCGAACCTGGTCTCGCTGTACTTCCTGTTCCAGGGCGTGGGGTTGGTGCGAACCGTGTTGACCGGGCCGGTCGGGCCGGGAGACTTCCTCGAGGGCCGGTTGATCCCCGAGGCGGTCCGGCGGGCGACGCCGCTCGACGCGCGGTTGCTGACCTTCGTCTACGAGCGGGGGTACGACTTCGCGGTCGAGCGCTGGCGCGCCGCGGGCTGGAACGTCTTCGACCGCCCGCCCCCGCGGACCACGCGCGAGCTCCTGGAGCCCGGCAAGGCTGCGATCGACCTGGAATGGCCGGCCCCCGTCGCCCCGCGGGAAGGTCACACGCTCGCCGATACGGATCGGCTCGGCCAGCACGCGGTCGAGTCGCTGGTGTCCATCTGGACCGGGCAAACGGGCGGCGCGCGCGGGTGGGCCGGGGACCGGTTGACGCGCTGGGAGCGCTCGGAGGAGGACGGGATCACCGTGTGGGAGACCCGCTGGGACAGCGCTCTCCATGCGCGGGCTTTTGCCGCCCACTTCGCCCGCGTGGTGCAGCGACGAGATCCATCCGCGAAGACCGGAGAATCCACCGAGGCCGCCAATCGGACGTTGCGGACCCGTCACCGCCGTTTCACGATCACCACGCGGGGAACCGGCGTCCGCGTCGTGATCGAGCCCGCCGCCTGAACGCCTTCTGCTAGAATCCGGCCTCCGGCGATGCTTTTACGGCGAGAGGATCCGATTCGATGAATCCGTTCGGTGAGCACCTGCTCAACGTGATCACCTACCTGCCGATGGCGGGCGCGTTGATCATCCTCATCGCGATGCGCGAATCGAGCAAGCAGACGATCGCGCGTTTTGCCGCCGTGGTCGCCGCGCTCGATTTCGTGATCGCGCTCCCGCTGTGGTTCGGCTGGGAGGCGGCGGCCAAGGACGCCTTCGGATTCCGTTTCGTCCAGGAGGCGAGCTGGATCGAGTCGATCGGTGTCAAGTACGTGGTCGGTGTCGACGGGATCTCGATGTTGATGGTCCTGCTGACCACGTTGCTCGGATTGATCGCCGTCGTCGCTTCCTTCAGCGGGATCACCAAGCGTGTCAAGCAGTACTACGCCTTCATGCTGCTGCTGCAGACCGGCATGCTGGGTGTCTTCGTCGCCCTCGACTTCTTCCTGTTCTACATCTTCTGGGAAGTGATGCTGGTGCCGATGTACTTCATCATCGGCGTCTGGGGCGGCAAGCGTCGGCTCTATGCCGCCGTCAAGTTTTTCATCTACACGCTCGCCGGCTCGGTGTTGATGCTGCTGGGCATCCTCGCGCTGTACTTCCACCACGGCAGCATGACCGGCGACCACACGTTCGACGTCCGCGTGCTGCAGGCGATGGGGCAGTGGCCCGGGTGGGCTCAGATGCAGTGGTGGATTTGGCTCTCGTTCTTCGTCGCCTTCGCCATCAAGGTCCCGATGTTCCCGTTCCATACCTGGCTTCCCGACGCGCACGTCGAGGCGCCGACGGCGGGCTCGGTGATCCTCGCCGGGGTGCTGCTCAAGATGGGCACCTACGGGTTCATCCGTTTCAGCCTGCCGATCCTCCCCGATGCGACGAAGCAGTTCCTGCCCTGGGCGCTGGGGCTCGCGATCGTCGGCGTGATCTATGGCGCGATGGTCGCGCTGGTCCAGACCGACTGGAAGAAGCTCGTCGCCTACTCGTCGGTCAGCCATCTCGGTTTCACGATGGTCGGTATCTTCACCCTCAACGCGCAGGGCATGACCGGCGGGGTGCTCCAGATGGTCAACCACGGGCTCTCGACCGGCGCGTTGTTCCTGCTGGTCGGCATGGTCTACGAGCGCCGACACACGCGGGAGATCGCCCAGTTCGGTGGGTTGTGGCGTGTGATGCCGGTCTTTGCGGTGTTCTTCATGGTGATGATGCTCTCGTCGATCGGCATGCCGGCGATCCCCGGGAACGGGTTCACCGGCGAGTTCGCCATCCTCGTCGGCGCGTTCGGCATGGCGGACAAATACTGGGCGGTGCTGGCGGCGAGCGGCATCGTGCTCGGTGCGGTCTACATGCTGTGGCTGTACCAGCGAACGATGTTCGGCAAGCTGGACCGCGAGGAAAACAAGACGCTGACCGACCTGAACGGCCGCGAGATCGCCACGCTCGTTCCGCTGGTGGTCGTCTCTTTCTGGATCGGCCTCTACCCCAAGCCGTTCTTCGATGTGCTCGAGGAGCCGGTGCAGCGTCTGGTGTCGCAGGTCGAGAAGACCGCGGAGTACCCGCCGCACATCGTCAAGTTGCCGACATTACCGCCGCTAGCTGTAGTAGACGATCAGGCAGACCAGCAACAGCAAGCAGACCCAGAACACGGATCCGGCGGAGGCCCAGCCGCGCGCGAACAGCCCCCCGGGGCCGTGGTGGCGGTAAACCCCGGATAGCGTCCAGCCGAGCAACCGCTCGGTCCCGCGCCGCGCCGCGTCCAGCACCGCCACTCCGGCGGTTTCGAGGCCGCTCCACAGCCGCGGCAGCAGTCGGCGGTAGATCCAGTCCGCGTCGAGGTTGATCGCCGCCCGCTCCTTCGGGTAGAGCCCCGTCCGCATCAGCACGACGAAGGCCAGCGCGGCGAACAACAACATCTGGAGCTGCGTCAGCACGTGGGTCGGGGTGTACGCCCGGTATTCGGCGACGTTGGGCAGCAGGGGTGTCAGCAACGCGGGGTAGACACCGATGAGGATGCACGACGCCGCGGTGATCCCCATCGCGAGCAGCATGTTGGGGCGCGCTTCCTTGCAGCGGATCCCGGAGTCGTGCGCGAAGAAGGCGAAGAACGGGATCTTGATCCCGGAGTGCTCGAGCACGCCGGTCGATGCGAACAGCAACAGGATGAACGCGATCGTCATGTGATGCTCGGCCGCCGCGCTCAGCACCATCGACTTGGTGACGAAACCGCTGAACAAGGGGAATGCCGAGATCGAGAGCGCGCCGACGATGCAGCACACGCATGTCAGCGGCATCGATTTGTAGAGCCCGCCGAGCCGCGTCGCCTTGATTGTTCCCGCGCGGTCGAGCACGGCGCCCATCGACATGAACAGCAGCGACTTGTAGAGCAGGTGGGCGAAAGCGTGCGAGGCGGCGCCGTTGATCGCCAGCGGTCCGCCGATGCCGATGCCGACGACCATGAAGCCGAGCTGGTTGTTGAGGCTGTACGAGAGCACCTTGCGCAGGTCGTTCTCGACCACGGCGAAGAAGATCGGGAACACCGTCATCGTCACGCCGACCCAGATCAACGGGGACGTTCCCTCGAAGCCGCGGGCGAGCACGTAGATCGCCAGCTTGGTCGTGAACGACGACAGGAAGACGGTGCCGGTGATTGTCGCCTTCGGGTAGGCGTCCTGCAGCCAGTTGTGCAGGAACGGGAACGCGCACTTGATTCCGAAGGCGATGAAGATCAGGTTCGAGGCGAGGCTACCGAGCTCCATGCGCTCGAAGGCGAGCGACCCGGTGGCACGGAGCTGCGCGATCGCTCCGGCGAGCAGCAGCAGACCCGAGGTGACGTGGATGATCAGGTAGCGCAGACCCGCGCGGTACGACTCCTCGTTGCGGCTGGCCCAGATCAGGAACACCGACGAGATCGCGGTCAGCTCCCAGAAGGCGAACAGCGAGATCAGATCGCCGGCAAACGTCGCGCAGATCGCCGCCCCGGCGTAGATCAGTGCCGAGACGTGCTGCATCGTGTCGCGCACGTGGATCGCGTAAACCGCCGACAACAGCGCGACGACGTGGAAGATCAGCGCGAACATCAAGCTGAGCCTGTCGACCCTGAGCGGCACGAGCGTGTAATCGAACAGCGGGATGCTGACGAGAACGCCTTCACGACCGAAGAAACCGGTGAGGTGCCACAACGACACTGCGGGCAGGGCGACGAACAGCAGCGCCTGCAACCGGCCGCGGAACAACGGCAACAGCAGCGCGCCGGCGATCAACAGCAGCCCTGGCGGGAGGCTATCGATCATAGTAATCCTCGTCGCGGCTCAGCAGGGCGCGCAAGAGCTTCCCGGCATAGACGGCCACGATGAACGCCACGAAGCCGAACAGCGCGTGAAACGCCGGGATCTCCTCGAACCCGAAGTGCCCGTGCTTGTGGACGACGAGCTCGAGCCCGATCAGCACGACACAAACGGCGACGAGCGCCCGGACGATCCAGCGCACGTTGGTCGTCTTGTCGAACCAACCGTTGGAGTCGTTCGACATCGTCAACCTCCCACCAACCGTCGCAACAGGTCATGGACCGGCTCGGCGAAGAAGAACAGAACCACGCATCCCAGCGCGGTGAAGCAGAGCGGGATCAAACAGAACAGGGGAGCCTCGCGGACCCCGGTCGGGGCGTCCCCCTCCGGCGCGAACAGGAAACCGCGCACGACCACGGGGAGCAGGTAGGCCACGTTGAGCAACGAGCTGACCGTCAGGACTCCGATCAGGATCCACTGCCCGCTCTCCGCCGCGCCCGTCATCAGGAACCACTTGCTCCAGGCGCCGCCGAACGGCGGTAGGCCGATGATGCTCAGCGAGCCGATCAGGAACGCGAACAGCGTCACCGGCATCGATCGTCCGATCCCCCGCATGTCGCTGATCTCCGTCTTGTGCGCGGTGACGTAGATGGCGCCGGCGCAGAAGAACAGCGTGATCTTGCCGAAGGCGTGCATCAACATGTGCATGCCGCCGCCGAGGATCCCGGCCGAGGTGGCCAGCGCGCCTCCGAGGACGATGTAGGCCAGCTGGCTGATCGTCGAATAGGCCAGCCGCGCCTTGAGATTGTCCTGGCGCAGCGCGATCACCGACGCGGCGATGATCGTGAAGCCCGCCACGTACATCAACCAGACGCTGGCGCCGGTATCGGCGAGCAAATCGACCCCGAACACGTAGACCACGATCTTGAGGACGGTGAAGACTCCCGCCTTGACCACGGCGACCGCGTGAAGCAGCGCACTGACCGGTGTCGGTGCGACCATCGCGGCAGGGAGCCAGCGGTGGAACGGCATCAACGCGGCCTTGCCCGTCCCGAACGCGAACACGGCGAGCAGCACCACCAGCTCGCGTCCCTCGACCGTACCCGCGAGGATCCCGCCCGGCGCGAACTCCAGCGTACCGGTGCGCCACCAGGTCCACGTCAGCCCGAGCAGGAACATCCCGATCGAGGTCGTCAGCAGCACCCCCAGATAGACCCGCCCCGAACGCCGCGCCCGATCCGTCCGGTGATGCGTGACCAGCGGGTAGGTCGAGATCGTCAAGATCTCGTAGAACAGGAACAGGGTCAGCAGGTTGCGCGCGAACGCGATGCCCATCGTGGCGGAGATGGCGATCGCGAAACAGACGAAGAAGCGGGTCTGCGAGCCCTCGTTGTGACTGCGCATGTAGCCGATCGAGTAGAACGACGTCACGATCCACAAGCCCGAGGCGAGTAGCGCGAACAGCAACCCCAGGGGCTCGATCGAGAAGGCCAGCGGTAATCCCGGCAACAGCTCGATCAGCGAAACGTCGACCGTCGTGTTGCCCCCACCCGTTCGAGACGCGAGGTACAGCACGTCCGCGAAGAGCAGGACGCCCGTCGTGATCGTCGCCGCCTCGCGCAAGTTGGGCCGGCGGTGCAGGAGCGCGACGACGAGCGCCCCGGCCGCGGGAATGAGCAACGCCAGCAGCAGCGCGTTCGGCAGGCTCACGGCGCCACCCCCAGCAACAGCTCGGCGGCGCGCGCGGCGATCCCGGCGCTCCCGCTCGTCCAGACCCCGAACACGATGGAGGCGCCGATCAGAAGCCAGGTCGGGACCAGCATCGACCAGGGCGCTTCACGTCGCCCGGCTCCATCCGGGGCGGGGCGGAAGTAGGCGACCTCGACGACGCGCCAGACGTAGACCAGCGCGAGCAGCGAGCTCAGCAGGATCAACGCGGCGACGGGCCAGACGTCGAGCTCCAACGCCGCGCGTATCAGGTACAGCTTGCTGATGAACCCGGCCGTCCCCGGGATCCCGATCAGGCTCAGCCCCCCGAGCACCCAGGCGAACGTCGTCAGGGGCATCCTTCGACCCACACCCTCGAGATCCTTCAGCCGCACCCCGCCGATGACGAACGCGAAGCAGCCCATCGCCAGGAACAGGCCACCCTTCATCAACGCGTGGTTGAACAGATGGACGATCGTGGCCGTGACACCCGTCACCGAGGCGAAGCTGATCCCCAGGACCATGTAGCCGATCTGCGCCACGCTCGAATAGGCCAGCAACCGCTTGACGTCGTTCTGATAGATGGCCACCGTCGACGCGACGAAGATCCCGGCGAGCGAGAAGGCCGCCATCAGGGCGCCGAGACCGGAGGTGTCCATCCGTACATCGGTGACGCTGAACGTGAAGCGCAGCATGACGTAGACCGAGACCTTGGTCGCGGTCGCCGCGAGAAACGCGGTGACGGTGGAGGGCGCGTAGCAGTACGCGTTGGGCAGCCAGACGTGCAGCGGGAACAAGGCCATCTTGATGAACAGGCCGACCGAGAGGAAGCCAAGGGCCGCAAGCACGGTGCGGGTCCCCATGACCGCGGTGATGCGTGTCGCCATGTCCGCCATGTTCAGCGTCCCGGTCATCATGTACAGCAGGCCGATGCCGATCAGGATGAACGTGGCGCCGATCGTCCCCAGCACGAGGTAGTGGAACGCCGCGGTCAGCGCACGCCGGTCACGGCCCATCGCGATCAACGCGTAGGACGACAGCGCGGAGATCTCGAGAAACACGAAGACGTTGAACAGGTCGCCGGTGATCACGATACCCAGCAGCCCGGTCAGGCAGAGCAGGAACGCCGCAACGAACAGGTGCTCGCGGTCGTTGGGGATCTCGCGGGCCAGGCTGCGCGGCGCGTAGGAGAGCGTCACGGCGCCGATCAGCGAAACGAACATCAGCACGAACGCGGCGAGCAAGTCCACCCGGTACTCGATGCCCCAGGGGGCGGCCCAGCCGCCCAGCGCGTAGACCAGGGGGCCGTCGGTGAGGACGCGCTGAAGAAGGGCCAGGGCGATCGCGAACGTGGACCAGGTGACGGCCAGCGCGAAGGTCAGCACGGGGACGCGGCGGCGCAGGACGACACACAGAGGCGCCGCCACGAGCGGCACGACGATCTGCAGCGCCGGGAGTTGCTCGCGTATCATTCGGTGCCGGCTATCCTGATGATCTCGTCTTCTTCGACGGTCCCGAAGGCCTCGCGGATGCGCACGATCAGGGCCAGCGCCAAGGACGTGGTGGCGACCCCGACGACGATCGCCGTGAGGATCAGGACCGAGGGCAGCGGGTTGCTGTACGGCTCGAGCCCCTCCTTCAGGATCGGAGCGGTCCCGCCGTCGAGCTTGCCGATCGAGATGTAGAGCAGGAACACGGACGTCTGGAAGATGTTCAGACCGATGACGGTCTTGATCATGTTCTGACGCGAGACGACGATGTACAAGCCTGTCATCATCAGCACGATGACGACCCAGTAGTTGAACAGCCCGAGCAACCCGTTCATCGTCTCGCCCGGCGCGCGGCGAAGGCCTGGAAGATCGAGATCATCACCGCCGCAACCGTGATGCCGACCCCGGCCTCGATGATCAGGATGCCGTGATGCTGGCCGTGCGCCTTGTCGTGCTCGAGCGCGCTGTAGTCGAGGAAGTTGCCGCCCTTGAGCATCGCCACCACGCCGACTCCTGCGTAGAGCAGCACACCGAGCGCGGCGATCTTCTCGATCACGTCCGGTGGCGCGACGCGCCGGACGGGCTCGAGCCCGAAGACCAACCCGTAGAGGATGAACGCGGCGGCGAAGATCACGCCGGCCTGGAAGCCCCCACCGGGGCCGTAGTCGCCGTGGAACTGCACGTACAGAGCGAACAGCAGGATATAGGGGATCAGCAGCTTGCCGACCACACGCAGGACCGGAAGGCGTTTCACGATTCTTCCTCGCGCCGGGGGCGGCGCAGCAGCAGCAGTACCGCGATCCCGGCCGTGAAGATCACCACGGTCTCGCCGATCGTGTCGTAACCGCGGTCGCACGCTCGCACGGTCGTGACCACGTTGGGGATGCCCAC
>JBFFZZ010000033.1:0-17426 GCA_041568335.1 Candidatus Polarisedimenticolaceae bacterium
CCGCACGCGTCCGCCGTCCGGAACATCGACCCGACGTTCCACAAGCTGCGCACGTTGTCCAACACCACGGCGAAGGGCAACCGCTCGATCGCCGCCCCGGGGCCGCCGCGGATACGCGCCTGCTGCTCGCGTAGTCTTCGTTCGATTTCGAGCGGTCTCGCGGTCATGCGCACCCCGCACGACGGACAGTGCACGGAACGACCCAGCCGATGCGTGGCGATCTCGAACTCGGCGCCACAGGCTTCGGACGGGCAACGGACCGCGGTCGGACGTGTCATGACCCCCTCGATGCGGGCATGATGACGGGAGGTGTCGGACCTTGCAATCCTAGTCGGTGTCGAGCAGGCGCCCGGAACCCTGGCCGGGATAGGTCCGGCGGTTGGCGCCGGGAAACGCGTACCCGTTGATCAACGCACGGCGAGGACGATCGGAGCGATTGGGCTCGCTCGAATGGAACGTGTAAGAGCCGAACATGACGACGTCTCCGGAACCCATCGTCAACGTGACTGCCCTGGCCTCGTCCACCCGGTAGGCGGGGTCGGCGATGTGACCCAGGCGACAGCTGCCCGGGATGAACCGCAGCGGTCCGTTGTCCGGACCCATCGCGTCGAGGGCCACGGCGGTCTGGACGTAGCTGCCCTTGCCGTTGACATCGGTCCACACCGGGTGGCCGTAGCGACGGTGTGTGGAGTCCTGGTGCCACGCGAACTCGACCCCGTCGCCGGGCATCTTGAAGTGCGCCTGGTTGATTAGCTGATGCATCGTGGCGCTGCCGAGCAACTCGGAAACCGGTCGCAGCAGCCGGCGATCGGCGCCGTAATCCGCGAGGACCGGCTCGCAAGCGCCGCACCACACCACGCGGTGGATCCGCACGGCGTCCGACTCCCCGTCACGATCGATCACGAACCGAGAACCGCGATAGTCCCCGGCGCCCGGGAGGCGCTCGGCATGCCGTTTCAGTCGGTCGAACGCGCGCCGCATCCGCTGCACGTCGGTAGGCCCGAACAGGGACGGGAGGACCAGCCAGCCGACGGAGAAGAAGCGCTCGATCTGGGCGGCTTCGAGGAACGCGCGGCGCGTCGGTCGCGGCATCTCGGCGGCGTGGAAGTGCTCCATCGTTTCAAGGTACGAACCACCGCCGCGTTTGCACGTGTGCGGGACCGGCCGGCGCAAAACCGGTCCGGACGTGCTTTTTGGTGGGATAATTCCGCGCATGAGGGCCCTGACGTACCACGGCGACAAGACGGTGCGGCTCGAACGGGTGGCGGACCCGACGATCCTGGATCCGAGCGACGCGATCGTCCGCGTCGAGCTCTGCGCGGTGTGCGGCTCGGACCTGCATGTCTATCACGGCAGGGAGCGCGGTCTCGATCACGGTTGTGTGATGGGTCACGAGTTCGTCGGCAAGATCGTCGCGCTGGGCCCATCCGCGGGCACCCTGTCCGAGGGCGATCGCATCCTGAGCCCGTTCACCACCAATTGCGGGGCCTGCGAGCCGTGCCGGCTCGGCCTCACGTCTCGCTGCAAGAACGGCGCCTTGTTCGGCTGGGTCGAGGGGGGTCGCGGTTTGCACGGTGGCCAGGCGGAGTATGTGCGGGTCCCGCTGGCGGGATCGACGTTGGTGCGGATACCGGACGGTGTCACCGACGATGCCGGCTTGTTGCTCGGCGACGTCTTCAGCACCGGCTGGTTTTGCGCGGAGCAGGCGGGGCTCGAGCCCGGGTGCGTCTGTGTCGTGGTCGGTTGCGGACCCGTCGGGCTGTGCGCGGTCCTCGCCGCCATCGAGATGAAGGCCGGACGCGTTTTCGCCCTGGACCGGGTCCCCGAACGGCTCGCGCTGGCCCGACGCTTCGGAGCCGAGCCGCTGAACATCGACCACGACGACCCGCTCGCGACCCTGCGCGAGGCCACCGGAGGGTTGGGTGCCGACGCGGTCCTCGAGGTCGTCGGCAACGCCTCGGCGCATCGAACGGCGATGGATCTCGTCCGGCCCGGGGGGACGGTCTCGGTCGTCGGCGTGCACACGGAAGCGACCTTCAGCTTCTCGCCCTCCGAAGCGTACGACAAGAACCTGACCTACCGTGTCGGCCGCTGCCCCGCGCGGCGCCTGGCGGCCGAGCTCCTGCCGCTGGTGCAGCGCCGCGACTTCGATTTCGCGGCGATCCTGAGCCATCGGCTGCCGCTCGACGAGGGGGTCGAGGCGTATCGCGTCTTCGACGAAAAACTGGACGGTTGCATCAAAGTCTCGCTGATTCCTTGACCCTCTTGGCCACCTTGCCCCGCCCTGTCGAGAACCTAGATTGCTCTTCAGGAGGGATTTGCGATGGGCCTGATGGGAACGCTCGATACGATGTCGCTCGGGGATCTGCTGGCGTGGATCTCGACCGCCCGGAAATCCGGCGTGGTGACGGTCGCCGCCGGAAAGAAACGGCTCCAACTCTCGGTCGGCGGGTCGCGCGTTCTCGGCGCCTACTCGAACGAGCCGCCGATGTTGCTCGGTCAGTTCCTGCTCTCTCGCGGCAAGATCGACGAGGTCACGCTGCACGACGCGCTCGCGCGTCAGGACACCACACGCGAGCACCTCGGCCAGGTGCTCACGGAGATGGGGGCGATCACTAGGGAAGAGCTGGACCGCTACGTCGTGTTGAAGGCCGAGGAGACGATCTTCAACATGCTCGAGTGGTCCGAGGCGATGTTCGAGTTCGACATCAACGCCGACGCCGACTCACGCATGGTCCGGATGGATCACGGGATCGACGACCTGATCATGCGCGGCGCGCAGCGCGGCGACGAGATGGCCCGGATGCGCCAGCTGCTGGGGGATCCCGGGGTCGTGTTGTGCCGCACCGAGACCGAGCTCCCCGAACAGGCGCGCAACTCGCCGATGGCCGCCCGCATCTACGACGCGATCGACGGCAAGCGAACCCTCGCGGACATCCTGCTGAATTCCCGCGCCTCGGACTACTTCGCGACCAAGTTCCTCTACGAGCTGCACCGTGCCGGTGTCGTGCGGATCAAGAACGTTCAGGGTACGCAACCCGAACCGGGGAGCCCGAAGGCGATCCACGGCGCCGTCAACGAGCTGCTCGAGGCCGAACAGTTCGAGGGCGCAGTCTCCCTGCTCAGCGCCTCGCTGAAGGTGTTCCCCGACAATGCCGAGCTGCAACAGGCACTCCACAAGGCCGAGGCCGACTTCCTCGAGCACACCTACAAGAACCGGCTCTCACCGACTCGTGTCCCGCGCCTCATCGTGCCGGCCGACCGGGCGCTCGCGCGCGAGGACATCGGGCCGAACGAGCGGTTCATCCTCGATCTGGCCAACCAGGGAACCTGGGACGTCAAGGCGATGACCCGGATCGCACCGCTGCACGAGGTGGACGTGGTGCGCGCTACCTTGAACCTGCTGGACAAGAAGCTGATCGAGATGACCGGTGACGACGCGCCGGCCGAATCCCCGGCGGTCGAAGTGCTGGGTGACGAGCTGCGCCGGCTGGCGGGCGACGTCCACGCCGCGGCCGTCGAGGGCGAAGTCGAGGACCGGCTCGAGGGAGCGGACGCCGTGGACTCACCCGAGTCCATTCCTGTGACCGGCTTCGAGCTGCAGGACGAGGCCTCCCTCGCCGAGGCGGCCTCCGGTGAGAAGACGCGCTAGCCGACTCAGAAATGCCACGAAACCCCGGCCAGGATCGAGCGCGGTAGCCCCGGTCGTAGACCGGCCGGCCTGCTGGCTGCGCGGTAAACCTCGTCGGTGACGTTGCGCCCCTGCACGAACGCCTCGATGCCGGAGGCGAACTCGCGTTTGACCGTGAGATCGATCCGCGAATGCGCGTCCGTGGCTGCGCCCGGTGCGATCGGTCCCTGCCCCGCCTCGGTGCGCATCCGATCGCTCCACAGCAACGCCGCAAAGCCGGACCAGCGCTGCCCGACGATCCCGCCGTGCAGGGCCACGCGATGCGGCGCGACGTAGGGCAGCTCGTCTCCCCGCGTCACGTCGTCACCCCACCCGTCGAAGCTCGAGTCGAAGCTCGAGCGGAACTCGGCATGGGTCCAGGTGTAGGTCAGGCTGACCGGCAGGCTGACCGCGCCGTCGCGTGCGGCGCCGAAGTCGTGATGCACGACGGTCTCGAGCCCGTACACGTGTGCGGCGCCGCCGTTGTACAGATCGCCGCTTCCGGTCCCGCCGGACGACAGCGTGTCGGCGCCGAGCAGGTTGTCGTAGTCGTTGAAATAGGCCGTCGCTTCCACGCGGAGCGCGCCCGCTTCACGGCGGTAGCCGAGCTCGTAGTTCACGCCGGTCTCGGAATCCGTATCGATCGTCGCGCCCGGGCCCGGCGGCGCAAAGCCCCGATGAGCGCCCGCGAACAGGAACGAGCTCCGATCAATGGCGTAGTTGACCCCGAACCCGGGGATCCATTGGCGCACGTCGTTGGCGCGCGACGACAGAGCGGTACCGCTGCGCGTGGGATCGGTCGTGCCGAAGTCCCGCCGCGTGTAATCGATCGCCTCGAAACGCACCCCCGGGGAGAAGGTCCAGCGTCCTGTCCGGATCGTCTCGCGGACGAAGAACGCGAACGCCTGCGCCTCACTGATGCGGTTGGCCTGGCTCCCAGGTGCTCCCCGGCTGCTGAGCTGCATCGCCCCGTCGAGCATGCGGAACCCGTCTTCTTCCTGGAAGCGGTCCTCGGAGTCCTCGTGGTAGCGCACGCCGATCTCGAGGTCTTGGCGACGACCGGCGTGGATCCCCAGGATCGCCTGAACGCCTTGTGACAGGTAGCGGCGGCGGTTGTTACGGACACGCAGCGCGTCGTCCGCGCTGTCGGCGTCGCCGCGAAGCGTGTCGAGCTCGCTCGCGTAGGTCAACGGTTCGGTCAGCACCGTATCGAGCCCCGTTCCGTTGACCGATTGCAGTTTGCGCCAGTTGCGGAAGAACTCGTTCCGATACACCGCCGTGGTCAGATCCGTCGATTTCGACGGCTTGACGAGGTGAACGAGCTGGATCTGCTCGTGATCGCTGTCGAGCCGGTCCTCGCCGGAGGCCGCGTAGCGCCTGTACGGGGTCGCGGCGAAATCGGCCTCGGTCAGGCCCAGGTAGGTCTCCTCGGCGGTCTGCTCGGTGCGGCCCAGCTTGACCTCGATCGACTGGTACCGACGCGCCTCGGGGCCGCTGTTGACGCGAAACTTGGCGAGGTAGTCGGCGAGCTCGAAACCCGTCGAGCCACCGCCGTCGAGATCCTTGAAGCCCGAGGCCTCCTGCTGAAAGGTCTCGATCATCCAGCCGAATCGAGAGGTCGACCCGCCGAGACGGCCACGCCCGCGGCGCAGACCGTCGCTCCCGCCGGCGAGACTCAGGTCGCCGGAAAAACCGGACGGGATGGGCGATGACATGAGGTTCAGCACACCGCCGTTCGTGTACGGGCCCTGGCGGATCGAGCTCGATCCGGTGCGCACCTCGATCCCGGACATGCGGCCCGTAGTCGGGAAGTAGTAGGCGGCGGGCGCGGAGTAGGGCGCCGGAGCGATGAGGATGCCGTCCTCGAGGAGCGTGATCTTCTGGCTGCGCTCCGATCCGCTCCCACGCAGACCGATGTTGGGTCGCAACCCGTAGCCGTCCTCCTCCTGGATGTTCACGCCGGGGACGATGCTCAGAACCTGGTGGATGTCGTCGTGGGACTGACGCTCGAGCAGTGCTTCGTTGAGGTAGGTCACCGAGCCGGGAGTGCGGTCGACGGCTTCGCAGATCACCCGCAGCCGTTCCTGGAGCACCGGTCGTTCATCCCCCTTTTTTGCGGGGGTTTCTTCGGCGGGCGACTCCCGTTCGGCGAGCAGGGCCCCAACGTGCGGCGCCGTGAGGAACAGGGCGGCCAGGACGATCGGGAGGATCCGCGCAGGCGCTCTCATGACAGCTCCTAGTTGCGACCTATTCGCATTATTTATCGCGAACCCGTCGCATCAACTTCGATAGTCTTTGTGGCTGAGAAACCCTTTTGATCCAGCTAGTTGCGAACCATTTGCAACTGTGACGACTAAATCCTACCGGATCGCTCCACTATTCCACCAATGGCGGAAACGGTCAAGCCCCGGAAGGCCGAAACGGCGTCGTGGAAAACCGAGATCAGTGCCCGGAAGCGCGCTGACCGGTCATTTCGCGGGCCTTCATGCGAACGTTCTGGCGGACGTTGGGCTCACGGCTCAGTTGGAGCAGCTTCGGGCGGTTGAGCTTGTTCATCTCTGCGATGACCTCGCTGAACATCGCGTTGGGGTGGGTCACGAACAGCCAGCGCGCCTCTTCGTGCGGGCGGGTGGTGAGCCAACGAGCGACCTGGGACAGGACACGCGTCGTCAGGTTGCGGTTGCGCAGCATGAGGATCACATCGTTGGGTGTCATGCGCGGCGAGCTGAGCAACCGCAGCATGACGCTCGGGTTCCCGTCCCGGATCAGCGCGCGAATCTCCTCGCTGGTCGCGACGGTCGCGAGCATCATCTTCTGGTCTGCCGGGCGGCCGCGCAGGACCTGGTCGAGGTTACGCTCCCCTTCCCGTACCGATTTCCGGATCGCCTCGACGACGGAGCCGGCGACCACGCCTTCCGACAGGTCCTCGAGCTTGCGCTTGGCCTCGTCGGTGAGATCAAGGAACTCGATGCCCAGCCCGGCCGGCTTGCCCAGCGCACGTTCCTGCTCCGTGATCACGCGCACCACGCGGCCCTCCACCGTGAAGGGTTCCTCGAATTGGCTGCTGCGGAACTTCAACGTGCCCACGAGGCCCAGCTCGCAGGTGTGCTCGGTCGTCAACAGGATGCCGCCGGCCGACAGGTCCAGGGTGAAATCCCGCACCGTGAACGACTCGCTCTCGAAGCTCACGAGGATGGGGATGAGGACCCGTGCGGCGCGCTCGGTCGTACCTGCGTCTGTTACCGGCATGGTTGATTCCGCCTCCTCGGGCAAATATAGAACCTGAATCGCTCTGCGCCAGTAGAATTAAAAGAATCGTATTCTTGGTCTAGAAGCCGACTCTCAGGCCGAGCTGGAACTGGCGGCCGAAGCGCCGCTGACCGCCCAGGGTCTCGTTGATTCGGTCCTCGAGGCGCAGGGTCTTGTCGTCGAAGATGTTGAACGCCTCGAACGTGATCTGCATGTTGACCCGCTGGTCGAAGGCGAACTCCTTCGCCATCCGCATGTCGACCGTCCAGAAAGCCGGGTTGCGCTCGTCGTTGCGGAACCCGGACGGGTAGCGGAAACGGAAGTCGCGCGACGTGTCGCCCGTACCCTGAAGCAACGGCGACCGCGCCCAGATCGTCGCGCGCGACTGGATCACGGAGAACGGCAGGCCCGACTCCCAGCGCAACACGCCACCGAGCTGCAAGCCCCAACGCGTGAGCTTCATGGCGTTGATCTTGACGACGTGAGTCTGGTCGTGCGCCAGGAACCCGCGCTCCTGAGCGAACAGGTTGCGCTCGTTGCCGAGGACCTGATTGAAATCCTCGGCGTCGCCGACCGCCTCGGACCAGGTGTAGGAGCCGGCGAGTTGCCAGCCGTTGTACAGCCGCCGCACCAACTCGAGGACATAGGCCTTGTAGTTGGTCGAGTTGTGGTTGCCGACCTCCAGGATCTCGCCCCAGCCGGGATTGAGGATGTACAGGTCCGGCAACCCGTCGGGGACCTCGAACTCCGGTCCGAGAACGCCGCCGGTCTGGATTACCTCACCGGTGCAGTCGTCGATGATCCCGTCGCCGATCCCGGGATCGGTGTCGGTCACCGTCTGCCCGGTGTAGGGGTCGATGTACTGTTGGCCCTCGCCGGGCGAGATCGCGACGGTGGGAAAACCGATGGCACCGCTGACGAGGCACCGACCCTTGTCCGCGACGACGTGGTTGCGATCGATGTCCTGGATCTGATCGCGATAGCGCCGGCGGATGTAGGTCAGGCTGAGCGAGGTCTCGCGCGCGATCTCGCGCTCGATGCCGAACGTAAGCTCGGTCTGATAAGGGGTGCGAAGATTGCGATCGACCGTACTGATCGTGAGACTCGGGCTGAGACCGCCGAACAGGCCGGCGTTGAGGAACCGCCCGCGATTCGGCCCGGGTGAATTTGACTGAAACGAAATGAACTCGAGCTCCGCGACGGGCGGTTCCAGATCGATCAACGGGACGGCGAGGAAGATCTTGTCGAAATAACGCCCCGACGTCACCGAGATCTTGGTCTTACCATCGCTCCACGGATCCCAGGCGATCGCCAGCCGCGGCGAGATGTTGTTGTTGATGATCTCGATGTCGTCGGCGCGCCGGTGCTTGCGCCAAAAGGCGCTCTGGATCGCGGTCGGCCCCAGCGGCAACAACCCCGGATGGGCTCCCGATACTTCGGCGAGTTCGCGCTGGAACTGCAAAATGTTGGGGAAGCCGGTGAACGTGCGCACGAGGACCGCCGCGGCGTTGGCGCTCGCCGACGACAGCAGGGTCGCCTCGAACTCCGCGTTCTCGGCCTCGGGCGCCAGCGCCTCGTTCCCGCGCGAGAAGATCTCCTCGCGGTCGAACCGCAACCCGAGCGTGATGGAGAGGTTCTGAACCGGTTTGAGCTGGTCCTCGACGTACATGCCCCAGCTGTTCCCCGTCGCGGAATTCGCGGCGCCCGGAGGGGCCGAGACGCGGGCGAACGTCACGCCCTTCTGCTGAAACCCGACGCGTTGGACCTCGAACGTCACCGACGGGGTGCGCACCAGGCTACGGAAGTAGCGTTCGTTCTCCGACGTCAACCCGACTTTGAACCGGTGGCTGAGACCGAACAGGTCGCGCGTAAACCACGTCGCGTTGGTCCGCACGGTGAACCGCTGCCTACGATCGTCCCAAATCTCGTGATGGGTGCCGGTCACCAGACCGGTGTTGATATCGAAACAGCGCGCCGTGTTGTACGGCAGGAAGAACCCGTCGAGCTCGCCGAACACCGCACAACGGTTCTCGACGCCTTCGACCATCGGTGTAAAGCCGCGCTCGAGATCCTGGTAAGCCACCGTGGACTCCACGAGCAGACGCGGGGAGATCGGTGCGGTCCAGTTGATCGTGTACGACGGCCCGTCGCGCCGGATCCGCTGACTCGAGGCCGGCGAAACGCGACTGCTGACACCGAAGTTCTCGATCGTGGTCGGGTCGAGCTGCAAGGCGAAGGCCAGCTTGTTGCGCGGCGAGACCTGCCAGGTCAGTTGATCCGAGGTGATCGATTGCCGGCGCGTGGTCGTCACCAACCCCGACAACGTCGCGATCGGGTCTTCACGCGCGATCCATTCGTGAGCCAGGCGAAACCACAGGCGATCCCGGACGATCGGCCCGGAGATCTGGACGGCGGGTTGGTACCACTCGAACGACTCGCTCTCGGGGCTCGTCACGACATCGCCTGAGGCCCCGCCGTCGAGCTTGGAAGAACGCCAGATGAAGCTGAACAACCCCTCGAAATCATTGCTGCCCTGTTTCTGGATGATGCGCGCAAAACCACCGGATGCGCGGCCGTACTCCACACCGGCGCCGGTGCCGATGATCTCCATCTCCTCGATGGCGTCCGTATTGAGCAGGCTCAGCCACTCCCCCGTCAACGGATCCGTGTTCGCGACCCCGTCGACGATCGCGCGGAAGTTGCGCTCGCGGGAGCCGTGCACGTTGGGGTTCCCATCGCCGTCGCGGTCGAGCACGCCCGGTGCGAGAGTCAGGATGTTCTGATAGAAGCGACCCGGAACCGGGAGGTTTTCGATGAACGTGGAGTCGAAGCGCGTCGCGTTCCCGGTTCGATCGAGATCGACCACCGCTACTCGGCCGGTCACCTCGACGCGCTCCGTCAGGCGCGCGGTCAGCGCGACCTGCTGGACGAAATTCTGGCCGCTGCGCACGCGTAGCTCCGGATACCGGCGCGTGGCAAAACCGGTCAACGAGACCTCGATCCGGTACCCGCCGCCGACACGCAGCACCGGAAACGACGCGCAGCCGTTGTCGGCCGTGAGCTCGGATACGGTCGGCGAGAGCCGCTGATCATTCGAAAGCGTGACCGTCACTTTCGGGAGCGTTTGGCCCTGCCCATCGACGACGCAGACATCGATCCCACCGGTCTGTGCCCCCGCAGGGGTGGCGGCAAGAAACAGAACGGCGAGCAACAGACCGCCCAAGCGGATCCCTACGCTACTGGGTGACATCCCGTGCCTTTCGTCGGAAGCGCGCATCTTAACCCAGAACCGTCGGGAAAAAAGCAGAGCCTCGCGTTTCTGCGGCGCCCCGTCAGCGCGGTATTCAAAGGCCGGGGGCGACCCAGCCGGGATACAGCTCGGGGCGACGATCGCGGAGGAACAGCCTGCGGGCGTGCGACTGCGTGGCGCGCTCGCGATCGATTTCCGCAAAGAGGATCGTCTCTTCCCCGTTGCCCGCACGCTCGGTGACGCATCCCTCGGGATCGCAAACGAAGGATTCGCCGGCGAAGGTCAGGCATTCCTCCTCGCCGACCCGGTTACAGAGGGCTACCCAGTAACCGTTCTGGAACGCGGCGACCCGCATCTCCGCCTCGTAGAGACCCTCGGGCCATTCGCCCACCGCACCGGCCTGCGGCACGAGCACCAGATCCGCCCCGCCCAGCGCCAGCGCGCGCATGTACTCCGGATAGTGCCGGTCGTAGCAGATCGCCACGCCGATCCTGCCGGCGGCGGTGTCGTAGACGGGCGCGCCCGTGTCACCCGGGCTGTAGTAACCCTGCTCGTGAAAGCAGGCGTAGTCGGTGATGTGGACCATGCGGGTTCGGCCGAGCAGCGTCCCGTCCGCGTCGATGACCGGCGAGCAGTCGTAGCAACGCTCCCCATCTTGTTCGAAGAGGTTGAGCACGACGACGACTTCGAGCTCCCTGGCGCGAGTGCAAAAAGCCTCCGTGATCGGACCCGGCACCGGCTCGGCCAACGTCTGGTAACCGGCGTCCGCCGGTCGCTGTGGCCAGAACCGCTCGAACGCGAGCTCCGCGTAGCACACCAGCCGCGCTCCCCCGGCCGCGGCACGCTCCAGCGCCCGAATACCGCGTTCGACGTTGCGTTGCTTGTCGGGGCTGCTCGCCTGTTGGACCAGCGCGATCTTCATCGGATCAGTTTACTCCGGCACCTGCTCGTATCCGTTGTCCGTCAGCCACTCGACCGCCCGCCCATGCTGGTCCGCGTGCAGCCCCAACACCAGGGAGTCCTTCGGACCCGGCGGACGCCGGGAGTCGAACGGCCGGACCCGCTGTTTGCGCCGCACCAAGAGCGGCAGGAGGAGATTCTCGGGAAAACCGGAGTTTACCGACTCTTCCTGCGCCTTACCGCGAACCCAGGATTCGATCACCACGTCGCCGCGGCCGAACCGCAAGGACCACAGCTCGAGATCCCTCGGCTGACCGAAGAGGATGCTTGCGTCCGCCTGTTCGACGAGCGCCGGGGTCACGGTCGTGCGATCCCGGCGGCAGGCAAGATAGGCGCGCTCGATGTCGAAACGCTCGACCGCGCTACGCACCCACATGAGGTTGATGCCTTCGTTCGGGGTCACCGCGATGCATGCCGCGCGATCGTCGAGCTGGGCCCGTTGCGACGTGCGCTCCTCGATGACGTTACCGAACACGACCCGGAAACCCTCCTCCTCGGCGGCTTGACACGCCGCAGGGTTGCTGTCGATGAACATCACCGACTCGCCGGCGGCGGCCAGCTCGCGTCCCAGCGCACGTCCCAGATCGTTGGCGCCGAGGATCGCGTAGCCGTGATGCGCGGGACGTTTGACCCCGAGCAGTCGCGCGACGAGCGACCCGGTCAGCCCCTGGATCAGGACCGTCGAGGCGATGACCAGAAAAACCAGCGCGCGCAACGCGTCGCCGCCTTCGATCCCCGCTGCCGAGAGGCTCTGGGAGAACAACGAAGCAATGGCCGCCGCCACGACGCCGCGCGGAGCCAGCCAGCACAAGAACAAGCGGTCCGCCGTGGCCATCGTCGAGCCCGCGGTGGAAGCCACGACGTTCAACGGCCGTACGACGAGCATCAACACGGCGACCGTGATCGCACCCGGCCAGCCGAGTGCCCGGATGGAGTCGATCCGCACATCCGCGGCAAGCAGGACGAACAGCATCCCGATCAACATCACGGTCAGCTGCTCCTTGAACTCCATCAGCTCGCGACCGGCGCGTGTCTTCATGTTGCCGACGACCATGCCCGCGGCGGTCACCGCCATGATTCCCGACTCGGGCATCCACGCGTTGCTCGCTTGGAACAACACCAGCACGAACGACAGGGTGAAGACGTTCTCGAGCCCATCGGGGACGACCTTGCGGAACCTCAGCAGAAAGGCCATCACGAGTCCGGCTGTAGCACCGAGGACCAGACCGGTGCCGAGCCGCCCGACCAGCGCGCCGACCCCTTCGGCGATCGTCGCCATTCCGGGTCCGATCAGCATGACCTGCAGCGTGACCACGGCAAGCACCGCGCCGATCGCGTCGATCAGCACGCCTTCGGCTTCGAGGACCGTCGCGACGCGATGCCGGACACGGATCCTGCGGAGCAGCGGCGTCACGACGGTCGGCCCGGTGACCACGACGAGCGTCCCGAACGCCACCGCCATCGACCAATTCCAGCCCATCACCAACTTCGCGGTGACGGCCCCGCCGGCCGCGGTGACCAGGGCTCCGATCGTGACCAGCCGTTGGATCACACCGGCTTCGTGCAGCAGACGTTTCCAGTTCAGGTTCATCCCGCCTTCGAAGAGGATGACCGCGACGGCGAAACCGACGATGACATGCAGGCCGGAGCCGAGACTGCCGGGGTCGACGAGCGCGGCGACGTCGGGGCCCAGGGCGACGCCTGCGGCGAGCAGCAGCACGATCCCCGGCAAGCGCAGGTGACGGGCCACGACCTGCGCGCCCATCCCGGCTGCCATCGCCAGCGCCACCGTGAGGGCCGCGCCGGGACTCGAGTGCTCGGGGGTCATCGCCGCACAACCTATCACGCCCCGGCGAGAGAGCCGTCGTCCGCGGGATGCCAAAAACTCCATTGAATGAAGGTTTTTGCGGATTGCAGGGAGACGTTTCGGGTTGTACTTTTACCCCTGCGCAAGGACCTTTGAGAAGACCGGCTCCCGACAAACACAGCAACCCCGGAAGACGATCATGACGACCAAGACGAAGACTCTGCAGGAACGCGCGGTCCGCGAAACTCAAGAGTGGATGGACGAGCCCCGCTTCAACGACATCACGCGGCTCTACACAGCGCGTCAGGTCGTCGAGCAGCGCGGCACTATCGCCAACGATCATACGGTCGCGCGCGAGGCCGCCGAGGCGTTTTACGTCCGGCTGCGCGAGCTGTTCGAGCGCGGCGAGAGCATCACGACATTCGGCCCTTACTCGCCCGGTCAGGCCGTGACCATGAAACGCATGGGAATCGAGGGCATCTACCTCGGTGGCTGGGCGACGTCGGCCAAGGGCTCCGACACCGAAGACCCGGGTCCCGACCTGGCCAGCTACCCGCTGAGCCAGGTGCCCGCGGAAGCCGCCACGCTCGTGCGCGGGCTGTTGACCGCGGATCGCAACCAGCAATACCTGCGCAGCCGCATGACCGAGGCCGAACGCGCCCGGACCCCCGAGGTCGACTACCGGCCCTTCATCGTCGCCGACGCCGACACGGGCCACGGCGGCGACCCGCACGTGCGCAACCTGATCCGGCGCTTCGTCGAGGCCGGCGTGCCCGGTTACCACATCGAGGACCAACGCCCGGGCACCAAGAAATGCGGTCACCAGGGCGGCAAGGTGCTGGTGGCCCAGGACGAGCAGATCAAGCGACTCAACGCCGCGCGATTCCAGCTCGACGTGATGGGCGTGCCCGGCATCATCGTCGCGCGAACCGACGCCGAAGCGGCCTCGCTGGTCGACGGTCGCGGTGACGAACGCGACCAGCCGTTTATCCTCGGCGCGACCAACGTGGCCTTGCCCTCGTACAAAACGTGCGTGCTCGCGATGATGCGCTGCCTGCATCACGCGGGTGTCGAAGAGATCAACGGCCACCTGCTGTACGCCATCTCCGAAGAAGAATACGCCGAGGCCGAGGCGTGGCTCGTACAGGCCGACCTGATGAAGCTGTTGACCGAGAAGGCGACCGCCCATCGCGACGGCGCCTCCGCCGATGCGGTCCTGGACGAGATGAGCAACCGCTTGGTCGCCGCCTGGGAGGCGGAAGCCGGGCTCGAGACCTACGGCGATGCCGTGGCCGAGATGATGGAGTTCCGCATCGGCGAGGGCGAGCGTTTCGACATGAGCGTCGACGCCTGGCGCGAGTTCTCACGCACGGCGTCGTTGCACCGCGCCATGGCGCGAGCCAAGGAAATGGGCATCACCGTGATCTGGAACCCCGAACCGGCCAAGACACCGGAAGGCTACTACCAGATCCGCGGCGGCATCCCGTACGCGATCGCCAAGTCGCTGGCGTCGGCGCCGTTCGCCGACATCCTGTGGATGGAGACCAAGACCGCCAACCTCGACGACGCGCGTGCGTTTGCCGAGGCGATCCACGCGGTCTACCCCGACCAGATGCTGGCCTACAACCTGTCCCCCTCGTTCAACTGGGACACCACCGGGATGAGCGACGAGGAGATGCGCCGCTTCCCCGAGGAGCTCGGCCGGTTGGGCTTCGTGTTCAACTTCATCACTTACGGCGGGCATCAGATCGACGGCGTCGCCGCGGAGGAGTTCGCGACCGCACTCCGGCAGGACGGGATGCTGGCGCTTGCGCGCCTGCAGCGCAAGATCCGGCTGACCGAATCGCCCTACCGCACGCCGCAGACGCTCGTCGGTGGGCCGCGTCTCGACGGCGCGCTGGCCGCCTCGTCGGGCCGCACCGCGACGACCAAGGCGATGGGCAAGGACTCGACGCAGCACCAGCATCTGGTACAGACCGAGGTTCCCAAGAAGCTTCTCGAGGGCTGGCTGAAAGTCTGGACGGAGCACAACGGCCTGCCCGGCGACCTGCGGGCGCAGCTACGCCCGCACCGCGCCGGCTCCGAGCTGCTCGAGCTGTGGATCGATCGAGGCCAGAAAAAACTGGCCAATGTCGTGTTCGGAACGATCCACGACCGTAAAGAGCGCACGATCCTGTCGGTCCGCGATCAGAACACGTTCGACGAAGAGCTACGCAAGAAACGGCTGATGACGCTGGTGCACCTCTTCATCGTGCATCGCTACAAGGCGCACTCGGTGCACTACGTCAGCCCGACCGAGGACAACCGCTACCAGGCCTCGAAGATGAAGTCGCACGGCGTCTTCCGCCAGGTCAGCGACGAGATCGGCGACATCATCGTCGCCGAGGTCGATACCGAGCGCGTCGCCGAGCTGCTCGCGCCGGACGGCAAGGCGCTCAAGCGGCTGATCGAGAAGAAGGACGGTTAGTCGATCTCAGTTCACGTAGCCGAGGCTCCGGAGGCGCTCGATCTCTTCCTCGGACAGCCCGATCTCCCGAGTCCGGAGAGCCTTCCAGACGATCAGCTGTTCCCGGTGAAAACGCCGGACCATGTCCAGGAGCCGGTCCGCCGTCTCGGGTCGGTTCTCGACGACATCCGTCGTCTGCTGCGGGTCGCGGCCGTCGTCGTAGAGCTCCAGCCGGGTAAAATCGTCCCGGGCCAGGAACGTCAGGTTCCCGGAGCGGACGGCCATGTTGTCGGGCTCGTCGTACTCGTAGAAGTAGACGGGGACCTCGGGCAGCGTCTCCCCGTTCAAGAGCGGGAGCAGCGAGCGACCCTGCAACGGGCCGCGGGCCTCGATGGCGGCGCTCTCGAGCAGCGTCGGCATGAGGTCGACGAGACCCACGACGTCCGAAACGACCGTCGTGGTCTTGCCGCGAGGCGGCTTCACGATCAACGGGATGCGGGCCGTTTCCTCGTACGGTTGCGAATGCAGGACGCGCCCGTGCTCCAGGAACTCCTCGCCGTGGTCGGACGTGACCACGATCCAGCTCTCGTCGAAAGCTCCCAGCTCCGATAGCTGCTCGAGCAAGAGCCCGATCTGGTGATCGGTGTAGGCGATGCCGCCGTCGTACAACGCCTCGATCCAGCGCAGCTCTTCCGCCGTGACGAAGCCGCGATCCCGATTCAGCTCCAGCAGGAACCCGGACGCGCAAAAGTCGGCACGACAGCCCCGGAAGTCTCCTGCGTAATCGCCCGTGAACTTGTGGTCGAAGTCGGTACCCGTCTCGTAGGGCAGCTCCTGCCAGTCCGAATGCACGTCGTAGTAATGGACGAACAGGAAGAAGGGCACCTCGGGCCGCGGGCGTGAGCGGAGCCAATCGCCGATGGCGCCGTTGTGCTCGGCCGCGCTCCAGTACTTCGAGAGGAAATGATCGAAGCCCTGGGCGAATCCCTTTGCCTCGGTCAGCCAGTCGCCGTGGGCCGTGAAGCCGGCGGTCTCGTAACCGGCGTCGCGGAAGTACTCGGACAGGGTCGTGAAGCTTTCGGCCAGGGGTACGTCGGCGCGTACTCCGTGGGACCAAGGGTTCAGGGCGGTGAGCAAGCTCGCATGCGCCACGATCGTGTTGGGAGAATGGGTGTAGGCGCGGTCGAAGACGAATGAGCGGGCAGCGAGGGAGTCGAGCGCGGGAGAGGTATCCCGCGTATAGCCGTAGCAACCCAGGCGGTCGGCCCGTAGCGTGTCGACGGAGATCAGGACGACGCTGGGGCCCGAGGCGACCTCGGGCTCGTCGTACGAGCAGCTGTATCCCACGAGGCAGAGCGCGCAGGCGAGGATCGTGGCCCGCGGCTTCACCGACCGCTCGAAGCACCGGATTTCAGGAGCTCGTAGGCGCCCAGCGTCAGGAACTCGGCCAGTTCCTCGGCGAAGCACAGCGAGGAGAACAGCTCGGCGGCCTCCGGATAGCGGCCGCGTCGGAACACCTCGTCGCCGACCTCCCCGGCGATGACGTCCATCTCCTCGTCGATCGTGCGGCGGACGAGCTCCCGATCGACCGGGCGTCCGTCTTCGAGCGTCGCGCCGTGGCGCAACCACTGCCAGATCTGGGTGCGGGAGATCTCCGCCGTCGCGGCGTCCTCCATGAGGTGGTAGAGCGGGACGCAGCCGACGCCCCGGATCCATGCCTCGAGGTATTGGATCCCGACGCGGATGTTGAGCCGTAGACCGTCCTCCGTCCGGGTTCCGGCCGGGACCTCGAGCAGATCCTCGGCGGACACCTCGACGTCCTCGCGCAACCGTTCGAGCTGGTTGTCGCCCGGAGCCACCGAATCGAACGCCTCGCGGGCCAGCGCAACCAGCGCCGGGTGCGCGACCCAGGTGCCGTCGTGCCCGTCGCCGGCCTCGCGGCGCTTGTCGGCGGCCACCTTCTCCAGCGCGGCGCGTCCGGCCGCCGGGTCGTCCTTGATCGGGATCTGCGCCGCCATGCCGCCCATGGCGTGCGCGCCACGGC
>JBFFZZ010000034.1:0-17408 GCA_041568335.1 Candidatus Polarisedimenticolaceae bacterium
CATGCGTTTCCTGACCTCGGAAAGGCAGCGCTCCAGGTCCCAGGTCCAGCCCTGTTCCTTGTGCCGGTACGGCCGGTAGAAACCACAGAACTTGCAATCGACGGTGCAGACGTTGGTCGGGTTGAGGTGCATGTTGCGGACAAAGTAGGCGGCCGACCCGTTCTTGCGCTCGCGCACGATGTTGGCCATCGCGCCGACGGCCATCAGCTCCTTGGATTCGTACAGCCGCAAGCCGTCCGCGAAGGTCAGCCGCTCGCCGTCCATCACCTTGGTGTAGATGTCCGTCAGACCCGCGGTTCGGGCGAGCATTTCGACGACGTCGGACATGACGGGGGTCTCCTCGGCCGGACGGCCCGGCAGGCAACATTATAGGAACGGCCGGGGAAACGGGTCAATTTGGCCCCGGTGCTACCATGCCGGTATGTGCGGTTTTATCGGAGTGATCGGCTCCTCGGCGGCTGTCCACGAGATCTACGACGGCCTCGTCACGATCCAGCATCGCGGCCAGGATTCCGCCGGGATCATCACGTATGACGGCGACCGCTTCCACGTCAAGAAAGGCGAAGGGTTGGTCCGCGACATCTTCTCCGCCGCCAACATGGAACGGCTGCAGGGCGACATCGGGGTGGGGCACGTGCGTTACCCGACGGTCGGCTCCGGCGGCGGCGAGGACGCCCAGCCGTTCACCGTCAACTACCCGTTCGGGATCGTCATGGCGCACAACGGCAACGTGGCCAACTACGACGCCCTGCGGGGCGAGCTGGCCGGGGCGGGGTTGCGTCACCTCTACTCCGAATGTGACGTCGAGGTGTTGCTCAACCTCTTCGCCAAGGCACTGGCCGACCTGAGCCGCGACGGCTTCACGCTGGAGTCCTACTACGGGGCGGTTGCCGAGTGCTACCGGCGGGTCCGTGGTGCCTACAGCGTCACCGGGTACATCGCGGGTCACGGGATGTTCGCCTTCCGCGATCCCTATGGCATCAAGCCGATCGCCCTCGGCCGCAAGCAACGCCCGGACGGCGGCTGGTCCCACGCGGTGGTTTCCGAGAGCGTGGTTCTCGATACGATCGGCTACGAACACCTCGAGACCGGTCCCCCGGGCCAGGCGCTGTTCATCGATCTCGAAGGCAACGTGACGCGTCACCAAGTGGCGCCGGCGAAACACCATCCGTGCGTTTTCGAGTTCGTCTACTTCTCGCGACCCGATTCGATCATCGACGGCGCGTCGGTCTATCGGGCACGGGCCAACATGGGCGAACGGCTCGCGCGGACGTTCGCCGAGCGCAAACTCGAGATCGACGTCGTCGTACCGGTTCCCGACTCCGGACGCACGGCCGCGCTCGCGATGGCGCAGACGCTCGGGGTTCCGTATCGCGAGGCGTTGGTCAAGAACCGTTACGTCGGCCGCACCTTCATCATGCCCGACCAGGGCGAGCGGCGCCGTTCGATCCGCAGCAAGCTCAACACGATCGACGAGGAGTTCCTCGGCAAGCGCGTTCTGCTCGTCGACGATTCGATCGTGCGAGGCAACACCTCGCGCCAGATCGTCCAGATGGCGCGCCAGGCCGGCGCGGTCAAGGTCTACTTCGCCTCGACCTCACCGCCGCTCGTGCACCCCTGTGTCTACGGCATCGACATGAGCACCCGGCGCGAGTTCGTGGCGCGTGATCGCACGCACGCCGAGGTCGCGCAACAGCTCGGCGCCGACGCCGTGATCTACCAGGAGCTGGACGATCTGGTCGAGTCGGTACGCGAAGACCAGCCGGAGATCCGGCAGATGTGCCACGCCTGTTTCTCCGGCGAGTACCCGACAGGCGACATCACGCCGGAGATGCTGCAGCTGATCGAGGATGAGCGGATCACGCAGGGCAAGTAGGAGGGCCACGATGAACGGTTTCGACATCTTCCTGCTCGTGCTGGCCTGTTTGCTGGTCCTCGTCGGTGTGATCAAGGGGATCGTCCGCATCCTGATCGGGATCGCGGCGCTGGTCGCGGCCTTCGCGGTTGCCGCCTACTACCACCAGCCGCTGGCCGGGCGGCTCGGCGTGGTGGACGTCTCCGACGGCGTCCTCCGGCTCATCGCTTACGCGTTGATCTTCATCGGCGTGATGCTGACCGGAGGCCTGCTGGCCTATCTGACGCGCAAGCTGATCAAGGCCTCGATGCTCAGCTGGGCCGACCGTACCGCGGGCGCGGTGGTCGGTCTGATCGCGGCCGCGCTGGTTGCTGCGCTGCTGGTCCTGCCCGTCGTCGCCTACTCCCCGTGGGGCCCCCAGGCGCTGGGCGATTCGAAGCTCGCGCCCTACATCGTGGGCGTAGCCGAGGCTGCCGCCGCGGTCGCCCCTCCCGAGATGGCCGAGCGTTACCGCGAAGGTGTCGAGGACCTCAAGAAGATCTGGGACGAGCCCGTCTGAACGAAACGGAGTCTTCGTGGAACGGTTCACCGCCGAGGAGCGCGCAGCGCTCGAGCCTTACTTCACCAACCTCGACCGCCCGGTCTTCGCGCTGATCAACCTTCCCGAGGTCGTCAAGGGCGCGTTGTTCGCGCGTTACTCGCGGTCGGCGAAGTCGTTGCGACGGTTGTTCCTCGACGAGTTCTACGACCCCGAACAAGCCGGCTCCGCGACCACGGCAACCGGTTCCGAACGCGCCGAGAAGCTCTACGAGAAGGTCTTCTTCGAGTACGGCGACGACTCCGTCGCGCAGCTCGGCGGCGTTCACCTGGCCTGCGAAAACGTCTCCAACATCCTGACCAAGCAGCTCGAGTGGGGCCGACTGATGGCCTACCTCGAGCAGTCGACGCGCTACGTGCCCTACACCGGCAAGGTCGACGACAAGTTCAACTACCACGTCCCCGCCGAGCTCGACGGCACGCCGCTGCGCGACCGTTACGTCGAGGTGCTCGACGACGCGTTCGACACGTATTGTCGTTGGCTGGACCCGCTGGTCGAGATGTTCATGGCGCAATTCCCCCGCGAGGAGGGTGTCAGCAAGGGTGTCTACAAGCGCACCATCCGCGCCAAGGCGCTCGACGCGCTCCGCGGCTTGTTGCCGGCCGCGACGCAGGCCAACGTCGGGATCTACGGCACCGGCCAGGCCTACGAGGCGTTGCTGCTGCGGCTGCGCGCCAACCCGTTGGCCGAGGCGCGCCGGGTCGCCGACGAGATGCTGGCCGAGCTGCGCAAGGTCATCCCGGCGTTCCTGCGTCGTGTCGACCTGCCCGACCGCGGCGATCGCTGGTCGCGGTACCTGGCGGAGACGCGCGATGCATCGGCCGAGATCGCGGCGAAAGTGACCGCGGGTGTCGAGCCGCAGCCGGTCGAGGAGGTCACGCTGAGCGCGTTCGATCCGGATGGCGAGACCAAGGTCGTCGCCGCGGCGCTCTACGCCTCGACGCGGCTCCCCGACGATCAGCTGCAAGAGCTGGCACGCGGATTGTCGACGGAACAACGCGAGCAAATCTTGAAGACCTACGTCGGCGAGCGAGCCAACCGGCGGCACAAACCGGGGCGGGCGTTCGAACGCACATCGTACCGTTTCGACATCCTGGGCGATTACGGCGCTTTCCGCGATCTGCAGCGCCACCGTCTGCTCACGCTCGAGTGGCAACCCCTCTCGCCACACCACGGCTACCTGATGGCCGACTCGGTCGCCGAGGTCGGCGCCACCGACGACTGGAAACGAGTCATGGATCGCAGCGCCGAGCTCTACGAGGAGATCGAGAGCGCGGGCCTTCAGGGCGTCGGCCCCTACGCGATCCCGATGGCCTACCGCGTGCGTTTCTACATGGACATGAGCGCGCGTGAAGCGATGCACGTGATCGAGCTGCGCACCGCGCCGGCCGGGCACCCGTCCTACCGCCGGGTCTGCCAGTCGATGCACCGTCTCATTGCCGAGCAGGCCGGGCACGGGGCGATCGCGTCGGCGATGAAATACGTCGACCACAGCGAGGTCGAGCTGGAACGGCTGGAAGCGGAAAAGGCGGCGGAGAAACGCCGCGCCGACGGCTAGCGCGCTACTTGTTCCCGGCCGCCAGCGCCAGCAGCCGGTGCACGATGCGACCGATCTCGGACTCTGCCTCGGCGACCGTTTCTCCCGGAACCTCGATGCGCATCAACAACCGGAAGCCCTTTTTGGCCGACCCGGTCGGACGTGTGGTGAAACGAGCGGCCGGATACTCGTCGGCGAGCCGCTCGATCAACGGCACCAGCGCCGATTCGTCCTGGTTGGGGGCCTCGATCTGGCGTCGCGCGACGACACGGCCCGGTCCGAAGTCCTTCAGGTAGGGGAGCGCGGCCTCGAACACCGCGCGCGCCTCGCGCGGTGTCCCGGGCACGCTGATGACCGCGGTCGTGCCGGGCAACCGGACCAACGTCCCCGGGGCGATCCCGTCGGGGTTGGCCAGCACGGTACAGCCGACCGGTAGCCGGGTCATCTTCTCGCGGTACTTGTCGATCCCGCCGCGGTCGACGCGGCGTTGTTCCTTGAGTCGCGCGTAGGCCCGGTCGACGTGCTCGGCCGCGCCGGGATTACTGACCAGCGGCATGTTGAGCGCAGCGGAGACACCGGGAACCGTGCGGTCGTCGTCGGCGGGACCGAGACCGCCGATCGTGACGACGAAGTGCGGGCTCTGTTCGAGCGCGCGGCGGATCGCGTCGGCGATGACACGCTCGTCATCGGCAATGAACGTGATGCGGCGAACGCGGACGCCGCGGGTCGTCAGCAGACCGGCGACGATCTGGGCGCTCGAATCGCCCACCTCACCGCGCAACAGGTCCGAGCCGACGACGAGAATCTCGGCGTGCAGCTCGCCGTCGCGTGTCGGACGCACCTTCGGCGCGGGTTGTCCGCTCGTTTCGCGATCACGCATTGTCAAAGCAACCTCGGCCCCTCACGGGGCGGACGCACTATAGCTTAAACGGAAGCGCAAAACCGCAGTCCCGTTCCGACGTACACTCGAGCAGGCAAAAGGAGAGTCCCGATGCGCCTCGTCGTCCTCTTCGCGTTTTTCGCGATCCTGCCGGCCCCGTTCTCGACCGCCACGGCCTCGGACGGGTTCGCCCTGACCGGAGTCACGATCATCGACACCAACGACGGCTCGACGTCACCCGGCATGACGGTGCGGGTCCGCGACGGGCGTATCGAGCGCATCGCGACCGACATGAAGCTGCCCGACGGTGTCGAGGTGATCGACGCGAAGGGGAAATTCCTGATCCCCGGTCTCTGGGACATGCACATCCACTGGTATACGGAGTCTTACCTTCCGTTGTTCGTTGCCAACGGTGTGACCGGTGTGCGTCAGATGTTCGGCGGGGCGCTGCATCAGGACTGGAAAGAAAGGATGAAGGACGGCGAGCTGCTCGGGCCGCGGCACGTCGTCGCGAGCCGCATCGTCGACGGTCCCGAGCCGGTCTGGCCCGGCTCGATCGCCGTCGGCGACCCGGAAGAAGGTCGCAAGGCGGTCAACACCGCGATCAAGGAAGGCGCGGACTTCGTCAAGGTTTACAGCCTGCTGTCGCGCGACGCCTACTTCGCGATCGCCGACGAGGCGGGTAAGCGCGAGATTCCGTTCGCGGGTCACGTTCCCCGGTCGGTCTCCGCCGCGGAGGCGTCGGACGCGGGGCAGCGCTCGATCGAGCACCTCACGGGGGTGCTGACGGCCTGTTCCAGCGAAGAACAGGAGATTCGCGAGGAGATCGCGAAGGCGGACGGCTGGCAAAACCAGACCGAGCGGCTGCTTCGAACCTACAATGAGGGGAAAGCTGCCTCGCTGTTCGCACGCTTCGCTGAGAACGGCACCTGGCACTGCCCGACACTGACCATCCTGCACAACGTCGCGTTCATGCCGGATCCGGCGATCGTCGACGACTCCAACCTGAAGTACATGCCGCCATTCGTACGGAGCATGTGGGACCCCGATCGAGTCCCGCGTTGGATGTCACCGGAGGCGTTCGCAAAATCACTCGAGATCGTGGGGGACATGCACGACGCCGGGGTCGGGATCCTGGCGGGCACCGACGTATTGAACCCCTATTGTTTCCCCGGTTTCAGCCTGCACGGCGAGCTCGAGCTGCTGGTGCGGGCGGGTCTGACCCCGCTCGAGGCGTTGCAGGCCGCGACGCTCAACCCAGCCGAGTACCTCGACATCCGCGACCGGTTCGGGACGGTCGAGGAGGGACACGTCGCCGATCTGGTGCTCCTCGAGGCCAACCCGCTGGAGTCGATCGGCAACACGCGACGCATCGCGGCGGTCGTCCTGGACGGACGGCTCTATCGCAAGGCCGACCTGGAACGCATGCTCGCCGAGGTGGAAAAGCTCGCCAACCCTTAGGTCATTTGGCCCACAGTGGGAGCACGCCGGGGTCGAAACCGAACACCAGCGGGGCCGCGAGGTAGGTCCAGATCGTGATCAGCAGGATCCCGATCAGGTTGAGCCGGAAGCCGCTGCGCACCAGCTCGCCCATCGTGACCTTTCCGGTGCCGAAGACGATCGCGTTCGGCGGCGTCGCCACCGGCAGCATGAACGCGCAGCTCGCGGAGAGCGTCGCCGGGATCATCAACAGCAGCGGGTTGGCGCCGATCGCGACGGCCAACGCGCCGAGCACGGGCAGGATCATCTCCGTCGTGGCCGTGTTCGACGTCAGCTCGGTCAGGAAAGTGATCGCGCCACAGATGATCAGGACCAGCAGGATCGGCGGGATACCGCCGACACCCGCGAGCGCCTGGCCGAGCCAGCCCGAGAGCCCCGACTCCTTGAAGCCCGAGGCCAGCGCGAAACCCCCGCCGAACAACAGCACGATGCCCCAGCGAACCCGTATCGCGTCGCGCCAGCGCAGGATGCGCCCGCCATCCGGTTCGCGGGAAGCGATCAGGAACAGGATCAGCGCCAGCGCGATCGCTACCGTGCCGTCGTCGACGTAGCCGGGTTCGGGCAGCAGCCTCGTCCAGAACGAGCGCAGCGTCCAACCGAGGACCAGCAACCCGAACAGCACGGCGACCCACCGTTCCTCGTAGCCCATCGGACCGAGATCGTCGTACGCCTGGCGAAACTGATCCTTGCCCTCGACACGGTCGACGTCGGCCGCGTGCATCCGCCCGAGCAACCACCAGGCGATGCCGAGAAACACGACCGACAGCGGCAGGGCGAACACGAGCCAGCGCGCGAACGAGATGTCGGGCGCCTCGGGAAAGATGATGGTCAGGATGCGCGCGAAGGAAAGGTTGGGTGGGGTGCCGATCAGCGTCGCGAGACCGCCGATCGAGGCCGCATACGCGATGCCGATCAGCAGACCGATGCCGTAGCGCCGGATCTTCTCCTCCTCAATGTGCTCGCCGAGTTGCGCCAGCAACGCGACGGCCATCGGCGCCAGCATCATCGCCGTCGCCGTATTGCTGATCCACATCGAGAGCAGCCAGGTCGCGGCCATGAAGCCCAGCAACAATCGCCGCGGGTGGGTCCCGAAGATCAGGATGATGCGTAGCGCGATTCGGCGGTGCAGGTTCCAGCGTTCCATCGCGATCGCGAACAGGAACCCACCGATGAACAGGAAGATGATGTGGTTGAAATAGACCGCGGCGGTCGAGTTGCCCGGCACGATGCCCAGCAGGGGAAACAACGCCACCGGAAGTAATGCGGTCGCCGGGATCGGGATCGCCTCGGTGATCCACCAGCCGGCCATCAGGATCGCGACGGCGGCCATCCGTGTCGGCCGCGGGTCGTCGGGATCCAGCTCGGCGAACAGCAACACGGTGAGCGCGATCAGCGGCACGAGCCAGAGTCCAATGCGTTGCTTTCGCGTCATCGCCCGCGATTATGACCCCAACTGGTCAATACGGCAGCAACGCGTCCAGGTCCGGCGGGGGAGCGTAGCCTGGCAGCGTCTTCAGCCGCCCGATCAGATCTCGAATACTCGCGTTGTCGCCGTACCAAGGCGACAGCGCCGCCAGCCGCGAGGCCTGAGCGATCCAGTTTCGGGCCTCCACCGAGTCACCCGCTTCCTCGGCGATGCGCGCCAGCAGCTCGCAACCGTGCATGCCTCGGGTCGTCAGCAGGAGGCCGTCGCGAATAGCGATCCGCAATTCCTCCCGCGCGTCGCCCGCGCGGCCGAGACCGTACAGCACGCGCGCCAGTTCGAAACGCACGAGCGGGTCCTGCGGGCGCGCCTCCAGAAACGCGGCGAGCGCGACCTCCGCCTCCGGAGTGCCTGCGGCCACCTCGAGTTGGGCCAGGTAGCGTCGTTCCTGGAGTGTGATCCGTCCCTCGCGTTGCCGGGTTCGCAACTCGACTCGCGGGTCGCCGGGGGTCCGATCAACGCCCGGATCGCCGCCGAGCCGCTGGAGCAGGCTGCGCGCCCGGACGCCGCGCGGCAAGATCTCGCGGTCCTCTTCGATCAACCGTTGAAGCCGCGTCGCCGCGTCGTCCGTCCGACCACGCTGCAGCAATCGCTGCGCATCCTCGAGAAGAACCTCCATGTTGCGCCCGTGCGCACGGTCGCGGGTGACGCCCGGGAGCCAGTGCGTAAGCCCGACCAGCGCGACCAGGGCGATCACGGTTGCGATCAGGCGCTTCCGATCGCGCTCACGAATCCAGCCCTGGATTCTCAGCCCGGCGTAACCGGCAAGGAATAGCATCAGCGCCTCGACGGGAAGCCGGAAGCGCACGACCACGTAAAAACCGAGCAACAACGCCAGCTGGTTGAGCAACAGCAGGTAGATCCACGCGAACCGGCGCCAGCGTGCAAGCGAAAGAAACAACCCGAGCAACCCGAACGGGGCGAACCAGCCGAAGCGCAGCGGAGTCCAGGCGGCGACGTTTTCGTAGCGCGCGAACACGGGCAGCACGTCGTGCGCCTCGAAGGCATGGAACGCGAGCTGCACGCGTTGCAGCAACAACGCCAGGTAGTGACCCGGATAGGCGAGCATGTGCGAGGCCGACTGCCCGAGGTAAAATCGCGAGGACTCGCTCAGCGATGTCCGCTCGCCGAGCACCGCCCCCGAGATCATCGCAGCGATCTCGGCGTCGCCGAGGAACCCTTCGTCGCCCTGAAGCCGCTCGTGGTATTCCGCGCCCCGGAAGTAGAGCTCGGGAGGGCTGTAGCGGAAGCCGTAGCTGGAGTAGTTGTTGCTGCTGTAGAAGATGTAGCCGGGGTTGCTGGCCGTCGTGCCGAGGCTCCCGGTGAGCCGGTAATTCTGCAGGGCCACCGGCATCGTCGTGGCGAGCGCGACGCCACCCGCCAACCCGGCGGCGATCAACGCCGGCCTCCACGCCCGGCCGCCGAGCCGCAACCCGACGAGCAGGGCGGGAACGAGCAGCAGGCAGTGTGGGCGCTGCAGGATGCACAGGCCGATCAGCACCCCGATGAGCACGAAGCGGCGCCAAGTCGTCTTCGAGTCGATTCTCAGCAAGACGAACAGCAACGTCAGCTGCAGCAACAGCCCCAGCGCATCGGACAGCAATGTGACGTCGTAGAGCACGAAGCTGCGGTGGATCGCCGCGGCCAGCCCGACGACCAGCGCCCACGTCGGATCGACGAAGCGTCGGGCGATGACGTACAGCAGCCAGCAGGAAACGCAACCGAGCAGGACCTGGACCACCAGGATCGGCAGCAACGCGTCGCCGGTGACGAGTTGGCCGATGGCCACGAGGTAGGTGTAGATCGGGCTGTAGGAGAACGGCCGCTGCGCGATCAGACCCGACTCGGCCAGCTCCCGGCCGAGCACGAGGTATTTGCCGAAATAGAACCGGTCGGGGTACGTCGATGCGAGCGCGGTCAGCCGGACGGCCAGGGCCACCGAGACCACGATGGCCGGGCGCCAGATCCCCTTCGACAAAGATTGCTCCCCCTCGGCTGCGCGCAAACCACGCCATTGTACCGGTCCGGACGGATCGGGAGGGTGGCTTCAAAAAGAGGGTCGTGCGCGCGTGGCTTGAAAAAGCCGTCAAAAAAGAGACGGATGCCTCAAGTTCGCCCCCGGTAGAACCGAGAAGACTCCGGGAAACCGACACGGGAGGTCACCTTGATGCGAATCCTGATCGTGGAAGACAGCGCCATCATGAGAAAGCTCATCGCCCGGGTCCTGAACGCCATCGAGCTTCCCAACCTGACGATCGAGGAGGCTGCAACCGGGGCCGAGGGTTTGCGCGCCTGCCGTGCGTCATGTCCGGACCTGGTACTCAGCGACGTGCACATGCCGGAGTTCGACGGCTACTCCATGGTGCGCAAGATGCGCGAGGAGGGCATCGACGTGCCCGTCGGCTTCATCACCTCGGACGGCGGGCCCCAATTCCGCGCTCGTGCCGCCGAGGTGGGAGCCGATTTCGTGCTGCAGAAGCCGTTCACCGAGCAGGCCCTGCTCGACGCCCTCGCCGACCGGCAGACCCCGGCGCTGGAGCCGATCAAATCGCAGCTGCGCTATCAGACGTTACGCACCGCGCTCGAGCAGACCACGGAGCGGGTCCTCGGTTCCAGGCTCGACGGCGCCCAGCGCATGCTGCCGCGCGTCCCCGAGAAGATGGCCGGTGCCGTGATCTCCGTGGTACACGCGGGGGATCGCACCAATGTGGGACTCTTCGGGTCGTCCGACACGCTCAGCAGCATTGCCCGGCGGTCACAGGATGAGCCGGACCGCGACCCTTCCGTCGAGGAGATCCGCGACTGTCTCCGCGAGCTGGTCAACGTGATCGGGGGAAACGTCCGCTCCTGTTTCCCGGAAGAGCGCACCCGCCTCGGCCTGCCGGAGTTCATCGAGACCGCCGGCGACGATCCGCGCACCGCGGGGATCGCCTATGAGCTGCTTCTGGACAGCCAGCCGGTCGTGTTGCTGATGCAGTCCTCAGCGCCCTGCTGAGGCGTGAGAGCCTTCCTGCGGCTCGGCGGCGTCGTTCAAGCTCCAGTCGTAGTCCAAGGTCGCGATCGGCACGTTTTCCGTCGCGAAGTGGTCGCCGACCGCCGCGGGCGCGTGCTCGACGATGAACCGCTTGGCACCGTCGACGTCGCCGAAATCTTCCAGGTACCAGTCGAAAACCGGCGACCAGGCAAGCCGAAGCGTTCCGTCGGGGCGTTTCGCGGCACTCAGCGCCCCGAAACCGCGCAGGAACGCGCGCGTTTGCCGGTCGAGCTGCTCGTCCAAACGCGACCCCCGGTACGCCTCGGCGGCGAGCGGGGGGCACGATACGGAGGCGCAATTCACCGCGAAGTGGATCCGCGGATCGCCCGATTCGACGCGCAGGCGTTCTTCCAGTTCGTTGAGCGACAGGACCGCCGCGCCCATGCGGACCAGCGAACGCTCGAAGATCTCGAGCCCTTCGCCGTCCTCGCTGAGCTCGCGGATGGTCGCCAGCGGTCCGTTCTCGACGACCAGGCGCAGGACGACCGCATTGTAGAGGTTGACGTAATGCGCGTAGCGGTCCGCGGGGTCCAAATTCTCCGGCACGACCGCCTGCAACTCGTCGACGATCTCCTCGAGCGCGCGGCGATCGCCCGCCGACCGGCGCCAGGCGTCGTAACGCACGCGGTCTCCGTCGACGTACTCGCGCAGCAGCTCGTCGTAACGGTCGAGGTGCTCGTTCGTCGCGGCGCGAGCGATCGTCGCACGGTCGTCCGACGCCCGCGCGCAGCTCCATATCGACAGTAGGACGAGTGCCACCGCGGACAGAAGACGATTCGTCATCGAAGCACGCTGGCGGGTTGCGATCGGACCGGAAGTTGACACATTTCAATCTCCAATACTAGCTCCCAAGCTAATGCGACGCGTCGTTCGGAGCAAGGGACCGAAACCGTCACGGATGCGGCAAAAAACGTCCTCGGCGCCGGAAAGACATCGGTCAAGAACCCGGCCGCTCGGCCGATGTTGAAGGGGACGCTGCGCCTCCGTCGGGCGGAGCGCCAGGGAGCGGGGAATGAGGCGCAGCAGCTACGCCGTCAGCCTGTCGGTGTTCGTGGCCGTGATGATCGTGGTCGCCGTCGCGCTCTGCTCGTTCAGCGCCTACCGTCAGACCAAGGCCTCGCTCGAGACGAGTCTGGCGCAAGAGCTCCAGGGGATCGTCAACACGCTGGCCCCGATGATCGACGGAGACCTCCACGAGCTGATCTTCGTGGACGAGAGCGGACGGCTGCTCGACGAGGAGGAGTTCGAGCTGATCCGGCGCCAGCTCGAGCTGGCCAAGGAGCACAACGGCTTCACGCACGAGAACCCGCTGTACACCCTGCGCCGGGCGTTCGACTTCGACGAAACCGGTGAGCTGGACTTCGTGGCCATGCCTGACCGCGACGACCGGGGGAACTACTTCATCGGAAACCGCTACCCGGCGACTCCGGAGCAGCTGCGCGCGCTCAACGGGACCCCGGCGGCGACGGGGGTCTATTCCGACGGCGAGGGTGTCTGGATCTCGGCGATCGCGCCGATTCGTGGGAGCGCCGGGGAGGTCGTCGGCATCCTGCAAGCCGACCGCCCCGTCGAGTTCTTCCATGCCCATGCGCGGCGCGCAGTCTACAAGACCCTGCGATCGGCCGCCGTCGCGATCATGCTCGGCATCGGGTTGGCGGTGATCTTCGCGCGCCGGGTCGTGCGGCCGATCCGCCGGGTGGTCGCCTCCCTCGAGCGGATGGCCGACGGCGATCTGAGCTCGCGCCTCGACGTCGAGGGCAGTCGCGAGGTCTCCCAGATGACCGCCGCCCTCAACAGCGCGGCTTGCACCCTGCAGGATGCGGTCGCGGAAACCAACGGTTTGATCGAGGCGGCTCGCGACGGCGACCTGTCGCGACGTGGCGACGAGACGCCCTTCGGCGGTGTCTACGGCGAGCTCGTCGGCGGGATCAACGCGGCCCTCGACGAGATGACGCGGCCCATCGACGAAGTCGTCCATGTGCTCGAACAGGTCGCCCGGGGCCGTTCGTCGGCGCGCGTCCAGGGTGAGTACTCGGGCGTGTTTGCCCGGCTCACGGAAGCCATGAACAGCGCGCTCGAGGCGCGCGAGGTGGCCGAGGTGCAGACCGCGGAGACGCTCGAAAAAGTACGTTCCATCCTCGATCGGATGACCGAGGCCTCGAAAACCGTCACCGCCGCGGCCTACGAGATCGGCGCGGGGAGCCACAACGTGGCCAAGGCCACCTCGACGCAGGTCGCCATGCTCGAGACGATCTCCCGGAACCTCGACACCACGGGGTCGCTCAGCGAAACCAGCAAACAGGAGGCGCAGAGGGCGACCGAGCTTGCCGATTTCACCGGCAACCGCGCCGCGTCCGGCGCCACGAACATGACCCGTCTCGCCGAGGCGATCGACAAGATCAAGGCCTCGTCCGACGAGACTGCCCGCATCGTCGGAACCATCAACGATATCTCCGCGCAGACCAACCTGTTGGCGCTCAACGCCGCGGTCGAGGCGGCGCGGGCGGGCGCGGCCGGCCGCGGCTTCGCCGTCGTGGCCGAGGAGGTGCGCAACCTGGCCCAGCGCAGCGCCGAGGCCGCGCGCAACACCGCGGCGCTGATCGATAAGGCGGCCGAGGACACCGAGCGCGGCGTGCAGATCAGTGCCGAGGCGCTGGTCGATTTCGAGAAGATCAGCGAGGACGTCGGGATGGTCCGAGAGGTCGTTCAGACGATCTCGACTTCTTGTTCCGACCAGAACGAGCAGATCGATCACATCCGGGAGTCGGTCGAGCAGATACGCCTGACCACGCAGGAGACGGCGGCCAGCGCCGAGCAATCGTCGTGTGCCGCCCAGGAGCTCGACGCCGAGGCCCAGCGACTGGGCCGGCTCGTTACCGAGCACGAGGACCGCAACGCGCGCACGGAACCTCGGTGAGCTCCCGGTGGGGGACACGGGTTCTCGACCTGGCCGGCCTGGCCAGCTCGGTCGCCTGGATCGTCCTCGCCGTCCACTCCCGTGGCACCGGATTGCCGCGGCTCGGGATCCTGCTGGGAGTTCTCGCCGTCGGCTGGGCCGCTCTCGCGACCGGAGCCGGCGTCGCGGGCAAGACCTCCGGGCGGGCGTTCCTGTACCGCATCCTCGTCTGGGGTCTGGTGTTCCGTGCGGCAGGCGTAATTGCCGTACCGATCTTCGAGGACGACTGGCATCGATACCTCTGGGACGGCTATCGGCTCGCCGAAACCGGATCTCCGTACGGAGTCCCGCCACTGGAGTTCTTCGACGATCCCACGGTCCCGGCGCACCTGACGCCGCTGCTCGACGGCATCAACAACCCCGACCTCCCGACCGTCTACGGTCCGTTGACCGAAATCGCTTTCCTGGCCGCCTATCTCGTCGCCCCTGGCGAGCTGTGGCCGCTCAAGCTGCTGCTGCTGGTCTGTGATGTCGCGGTGCTGGCCATCTTCTGGCGCCGCGCCGTGGGCCCGCGGGCCTGCCTGCTCTGGTTCTGGTGCCCGCTGCTGATCCACGAGGGCGCGTTCAACGCCCACCCGGAATCGATCGGTCTCCTGCTTCTGGCCGCGGCCCTGTCCGCCGCCGCCGCCGGCCGTCTCGGACGCGTTCCGGTCTACGCAGCGCTGGCCTGCGGGACACGCCTGTTCGCGATCCTGCTGGCGCCCTTCCTACTCGCGATCCGCCGGCGCGCGAGCGACCTTCTGCTCTTCACCGCGACCCTTCTGGCGCTCTACGTCCCGTTCCTGCTCCAGGGCAGCTCGGAGTCGATCTCCGTCGCGGCCATGGCCGGGGGATGGGAGTTCAACTCCTCGGGCTACGCGCTCATCGCGATGGTGTTCGGCCCGGTCCACGGCCGCCTCGTCGCCGGCGGGCTCTTCGCCGCCGTGTACGTCTGGATGCTCGCCGTCTACGTCCGGCGTGTTTCGCAGCCGCCTCCCGGGGACTGGATCTACGGGTTGCTGTTCCTGTTCTCCCCGGTGGTCAACCCGTGGTACCTGGTCTGGTTGCTGCCGTTCGCCGTGTTCCGCCCGACCTGTTGGGCCTGGACCGCGCTATGCACCGTCAGCCTGAGTTACGTCCACGGCATGAGCCTGGGCGACCCGGCGTTGACGCTTTACGAGCACCCGGTCTGGTTGCGGCCGCTCGAGTTCGGCGCGATCGCGATCGGCCTCGGCGTCGATCTAGTACGACAACGAAGCGACGAACACCGTCTTGCGATCGGTGTTGCGACCGTCGATCGTTTGCGCCAGAGTTAGGCCCCAAGCGCCTCGCGCCCCGCGCGCGTAGCTCCAGCCCAGCTCCACCGCGTGGAAGATCTCACGCGTTTCGGGAAAGCGCGCCGGCGTGAACCCCGGCGAACCGATGTCGATTCCGGACACGCACCCGTCGTAGCGGTAACCCGCGCTGATCGTGTGGCGGCTGAGGCTCTTGAATGCGACGAACGATCCGACGATCGCATTCGGGACGCTTTCGAACATCGCGCGGTAGCCGACATCGCCCTGGAGGCCGATCCGCGAACCCTGATAGAACTTGCCCACCAGGACCGAGCCGGTCGCTCCCGAGGCGCCGTCCCCCGGCGCGGCCGGGGTGCCGACGTCGTACGTCCCCTCGACGATGGCGCCGACCCGCAGGGTCACGGTAGGTACTCCCGGTCGCTCGTCGATCGCTTGCCAGCGCAAGCCGATGTGGCTGTCGGCCAGACCCTCCTCGCCAAGTCCGCTTGCGGACGTGCCCGACGTCGAGGCGTAGCCGATCAGACCGTCGACGGCGAGCCGCGGCGAGATCGCCCGCTCGACCCCGACAAACACCGTCGTCTGCTGCAGGTCGCCGAACGGCGTCGGGTTGCGCTCGGTGCCCCGGTAAAACTCGTCGAATCTCTGGTGCACGACGCTGGTATTGAAGACGAAGCGACCGGGCTCGGGAAGCCAGGCCGACTGCGCCGAGACGACCGACGTTGCCGCCAGGACCACGCAAAGCGGAACGAAACGTCTCATGACCCCTGCTTCCCGCGCTGCGGAGTGGCGGCCGCGGTTGCGGAGCCCACCTTGTAGCGAACGTTCAGGAAATAGCGCAGCTGCTCGATCTGCTCCGGGCTCAGCTTGCCCGCCAGCTCGGTCAGGTCCTTGCTCTTCCGCACCGCCGCCGGAAGCTCCGCCTGCAGAGCGCTCAACTCGTCGAGCTGCGCCTGCCGCTCGGGCTCATGCGAGCCCAACTGTGCACGGCCGTTGAACAGCAGCTTGCCCTGCTCGTAGGCCTCGCGGTCGATCGACGACGGTGCCTGCGGGGGAGCTCCCCGGTAGGTGCCCGAGGCTTCCACCGGCGAGGTTGCGCCGGCGAGCGCCCAGCAGAGCACCAGCGTTCCACAGAAGTGCTTGACCATGATGTCCTCCGTGGGCCCTCGGTAACGAGTTACGGGGTCAGCCGCGAATCGCGTCGATGATCGGGCCGAGGGTCTGTTCCATTTGTTCCGGCGTGAACGGCTTGTGGATGTAGGCCGTCGCCCCGGCCTCGTCGATGGCTTGTTGAACCTTCGCCGCGCCGGTCTCGCTGGTGACCATCACGATCGGGACCTCGGGATCCTTGCCGTCGCTGCGAATACACTGAACGACCTCGATGCCGTTCTTGTTGGGCATGTTCCAGTCCAGGAATACGATCCCGTAATCGCCTTCGCGGATCTTCTCCAGCGCCTGGACCCCGTCTTCCGCCTCGTCGAACGCGAAGTCGGCCAGTTTGGCCTGACGGATCGCTTTCATCACCATCAGCCGCATGACCTTGGAATCGTCGGCCACCAGAGCCTTGATCTTGCCCATAACCACCCTTCCGCGACGTGTCCCGAGGGACTCCCCCGTCGCTACGTTCTCTCATCGGCGCGCGGGTCCTCGATCTTTAGAAAAACGACGGCGCTGTCGTCAAGAAACCGGGACGTGCGCCGATGAGAAGCCCGGATTCGAGGAGAGAGGGCACGGGGCGGTGGCCAAGCGCGCGACAAAGAAGAAGACGGTTAAGAAGGCCGCGGGACGAACCCCGCCGGAGCCCGCCGCTTCGTTCGAGCTCGTTCCGGCGGATGCCGAGCACGACATGCTCGAGGAATTCGTGACCGAATCGTGCGAGCTGCTCGAGGGGTGCGAAGCGGCGCTGCTCGTGCTGGAGGCCCATCCCGAGGACGAAGAGGCGGTCAACACCGTCTTCCGGGGCTTCCACACCATCAAGGGCACCGCATCCTGTTTGGGGCTGGCCGGCATCGGCGCCTTCGCGCACCGTGCCGAGTCGCTGCTGAGCCGCATGCGGGACGGCGAGATCCTCTGCGAGGGCGACCACGCGGAGCTCGCGCTGCGATCGGTCGATACGCTTCAGACGCTGGTCGAGGGCGTTAAAACGATCGTCGCTGGCGGTTCCGCCGAGCCCCCGCGCGATGTCCAGGAGCTGATGCGCGCGCTCGGCGACAATGAAGGCGGGCCGCCGGAGCGGTCGGAGCCCAAGCCGAAGGACGTCGCGGTCCCCGCCGGGCCCGCGGCGGGCGCCGCTC
>JBFFZZ010000035.1:0-17322 GCA_041568335.1 Candidatus Polarisedimenticolaceae bacterium
GGAGGGCGCGCTGTTCCCACACATGACGAGCCTGCAGAACGTCCTGTTCGCCGCGCGTGGAGACGATCGGCAGGCGACGGCGCTCGGCCTCCTCGATCGTGTCGGTGCGGGGTCGTTGCGCGATCGCTACCCGCACCAGCTGTCCGGCGGTCAACGCCAGCGCGTCGCCTTCGCCCGTGCACTGGCCGCGCATCCCCGCGCGTTACTGCTCGATGAGCCGTTCTCCGCGCTGGATCGTGCCGCCCGGAAGCGATTGGCCGATCTACTGCTGGAGCTGCGCGACGAGACGCGCATCCCGTTCCTGCACGTGACGCACGATCTCGCGGAAGCGCTGCAGCTCGCGGATCGGTTGATCCTGCTAGACGCGGGCAGGGTCGTCGCGGATGGCGACGCGGGTGACGTTCTCGCGGCTCCGGGGACCGGCCCCGCTCACGACAATCTGTTCCTGGCCGACGTCGTGCGGCACCATCCCGAGGCCGGGTACACCGAGATCCATGTCGACGGGGTGTCCCTGTTTTGCGGCCTGCTCGATCGCGACCGCGGGACGCGTGGTGTCTTCTCGCTGGGTAGCCGCGAGCCGCTCATCGCCGCGGCCCCGCCCGGGCCGACCAGCGCCCGCAACGTCGTCGAGGGCACGATCCGGTCGGTGGAGGCCGACGGATCCGGTGTGCTGGTCGTGGTCGAGACGCCGCACCCGCTGAGGGTCAGCGTGACCCCCGCGGCGATCGACGAGCTCGGTCTGTCGGTCGGCCGCCGTGTTTATTTGCTGATCAAGGCCTCCGCGCTGCGTTGCCTGACATAATCGGCGGTCTCGAGTTGTTCTCAACGATTCGTCATGAGGTGGTCGAGGATGAACGCGCGTGAGCTGTGGGCTCGTTACCGGGACAACCTGATCGATTTGCCGGAGCTCGGTTTCCGGCTCGACTGGAGCCGTATGGATCTCCCGCGTTCGGTGATCGACGGGATGTCCGGGGCCTTCGGACGCGCCTTCGATGCGATGCGGGCGATCGAGGCCGGAGAGAAGGCCAACGTCGACGAGGACCGCGCGGTCGGTCACTACTGGCTCCGCGCGCCCGACCTGGCCCCGGATGCCGAGACCACCGCGGCGATTCGCCGCGTGCAGGACGACGTGAAGCGGTTTGCGTCCGGCGTCCACGACGGATCGATCCGGCCGCCGGGCGCGGAACGCTTCGACCGGCTCCTGGTCGTGGGCATCGGCGGTTCCGCCCTCGGGCCCCAGTTCGTCGCCGACGCGCTGGGGGGCCGGGGCGACCGGTTGCGACCGGCGTTCCTCGACAACACGGATCCCGACGGCATCGATCGCGTCCTCGATGAGCTGCGCGACGGGCTCGAGCGCACGTTGGTCGTCGTCATCTCCAAATCCGGGGGAACACCGGAGACCCGCAACGGGATGCTCGAGACCCGCGCCGTGTATGCCGGCCGTGGTCTTCGGTTCGGCCCGCACGCGGTCGCGATCACCGGCCCCGGGAGCAAGCTCGACCGCTTTGCCGAGGAACAAGGGTTCCTCGCCCGGTTCCCGATGTGGGACTGGGTCGGCGGCCGGACGTCGGAGACGTCCGTCGTGGGGCTGCTTCCCGCGGCGCTCCAGGGCATCGACACGGACGATCTGCTCGCCGGCGCCACGGCGATGGATGCGGCGACCCGCGTTCGAAACGTGCGCGCCAACCCGGCCGCGATGCTCGCCGCGTGCTGGCATCACGAGGGGCAGGGTCGCGGCGCGCGGGACATGGTGCTCCTGCCCTACCGCGATCGCCTGCAGCTGTTCAGCCGCTACCTCCAACAGCTGGTCATGGAATCGCTCGGGAAGGAGCGCGATCTCGCGGGCAACGTCGTGCACCAGGGGATCGCCGTGTACGGCAACAAGGGCTCGACCGACCAGCACGCCTACGTCCAGCAGCTGCGCGACGGCCTGCACAACTTCTTCGTGACCTTCATCGAGGTCCTTCACGAGCGCGACGGGGATCCGCTGGAAGTCGACGACGGCGCGACCTCCGGCGACTACCTCGCCGGCTTCCTGCTGGGTACGCGCCGTGCGCTCTACGAGAACGGGCGGCATTCGCTCACCATCACCGTCGAACGGCTGACCCCGTTCGCCGTGGGCGGCTTGATCGCGTTGTACGAACGCGCCGTCGGGCTCTACGCCGAGCTCGTCGGGATCAACGCCTATCACCAACCCGGCGTCGAGGCCGGCAAGCGCGCGGCGGCCGCCGTGCTCGAGCTCCAGCGCAAGGTGCTCGCCGAGCTCGCGGCGCGCGGCCGCGACGGCGCGAGCGTCGACCGGCTCGCCGCGGCGGTGGGCGCCGGCGACGACGTCGAGTCGGTGTTCCACATCCTGGAACGACTCGCCCGCAATCCGGCGCGCGGCATCGAAGCGCGACCGGGCGCCACGCCGTTCGACGCGATCTACCGGGTTCGGAAGCCATGAACGACTACGACGTGATCGTCCTCGGCGGGGGCTCCGCCGGATCGACCGCCGCGGCCGCCGCGCACGACGCGGGCGCCAGGACGCTGATGATCAACGACGGCGAGCTCGGCGGATTGTGCATCCTGCGCGGCTGCATGCCGACGAAGTCGATGCTGGAGGCGGCGCACGCGATCCACTCGGCGCGGCATCTGGAACCCTTCGGCGCGCGGCTCGTCGGAGCCGTGGAGGTCGATTTTCCGCGCATCGTCACGCGTAAGGACGCGCACGTCGCCCGCTTCAAGAAGGCCAAGGTCGACTCGATCGTGTCGGCGGGTTACACGGTGCTCGACGCGCGCGGCCGATTCGTCGAACCCGGTGTGATCGAGGCCGCGGGGCGACGTTTGCGTGGCGGGAAGTTCGTCATCGCCACCGGCTCGGTCCCTTCGTCGCTACCGATCCCCGGCATGGAGCAGGTACCGGTGTGGACCAGCGATGACGTGATGCGGCTGCGCGAAGCGCCGCAACGGTTGATCGTCCAGGGCGGTGGGTTCGTCGGGCTCGAGCTGGCCCAGTTCTTCGCGCGCGTCGGGACCGCCGTGACGCTGGTCAACCGCTCCCCGTTGCTGAACAGGACCGACGCCGAGTGCGGAGCGGAGCTGCGCGCCGCGTTTCACGATGAGCCCCGGCTCACCCTGGCCATCCCCGGCCGGATCGAAAGCCTGAGCCGGCACGGTGGCGGTCTGCGAGCGATCGTCGCCTGCGACGGCAAGACGGAACAGATCGACGCCGATGCGCTGTTGATGGCGGTGGGCCGGCGGGCGGCGCTGGACGGGATCGGCCTGGAGACCGTCGGCCTGGCGGCGCCCAACGGCCGGCTTCCGCACGACGCTACGATGCGCACGGAACACCCCGACATCTATATCGCCGGGGACTCGACGGGTGACTATCAGATCCTGCACCTGGCCAACCAGGAGGCCCACGTCGCGGGTCACAACGCCGCCGGTGGCGCACCCCTCGAGATGGACTACCGGCTGGGCATGTGGGTGATCTTCACCGACCCTCCGTTCGCGCAGGTCGGGCTGGACGAGGAGCGTGCGCAGGAGGCCGGTCTGGACGTCGTGGTGGGCCGCGCGCGCTTTTCGGAAACCGGGCGCGCGATCACGATGGAGACCGATCACGGGCTGTGGAAGCTGCTCGTCGAACGCAACAGCGGCGAGATCCTGGGCTCTTGCATCGTCGGACCGCGGGCCGACGACCTCATCCACGAGGTGGCGATTCTGATGCATTTTCGAGCGAGAATCCGCGATATTTTTGATCTGCCCTGGTATCACCCGACGCTCTCCGAAGTCTTCCTGAACCTCGCCCGCGACGTCGAGAACCAACGCACCTGACAACCGGCGACCGGAGACCCATATTCGGTCAGGGTTCAAATACTTCGGGGTCTCGGTCCATGAAGGGTGTGATCTCGTTCCATCCGCTCGATCCGGATTTCTTCGAATCCACGATCGAGCCGCTCGTGATGGGCGAAAAAATCGATCCCGGCGCGTTCGTCTCGGCCGCGCTTCGCCATCTCGTCTCGAGCTGGGAGGCGGCGCACTACAAGCGCACGCTCGATTTCCTGCTCGAACAGCTCGAACCACCGCCACCGCCGGAAAACGGCACGCTGTGGGACAAGGTCCGCACCCGGCTGGAGCGCTTCGATCACAAGCCGAGCGCGTTGGTCCGCCACGTCGGGGCCAAGATCGATCCCGACCTGCACCTCGAAGGTCGCCCCTACCTGATCACCGAAGGCTCGGCCGAATCGGTCGCCGGCGCGATCGAGGAGTTCATGCAGTCCGAGAACGAGGCCACAGCACAGTCGTTGATTATCGAACAGCTCACGCGGCTCGACCCGACGATCGCCAAAGGGATCGAGCTGGGCGATCGTGACGAGGTGCCGGCGCCGGGGAGCTATCGCGCCGACCTGCTCAACGAGCTCAAGGCGATCTTCGAGATCGCCTGCGCGGCGCGCGCCGATCGATCGTGGGCGACGGGCAACGGACGCTCCGAGTCCGCTCGCGACGTCCTGACCCGCGAGCTCGCCTGGCGCTCGATGTACCTGCACTCGCGCGCCATCCCGTTCTGGGTCGCCCGGGACGTCGACGGGCTGGAAAGCGTTTGCCGGGCGTCGGGCGTCGAGCCGCCGTCGTTCATCCTGCCGGCGTGGCCGTTGTTCCCGCGCACCTGCGAGGAGTACCCCGAGCTGCGGGAACGCCTCGGCGTCGAGGTCGCCGACGAACGTTCGGTCGGCGCGTACGTCGCGCCGCACGACATCCCGGAGCTGCTCGAATTCCTGAACGAGAACGGCGCGCGAATGATCCAGGCCGCCGCCAGGCACGAGGTCGGCTCGACGTGCAAGACCCTGTTGCGCAAGATCCGCGAGTGTGTCTGCTTCGCCGACCGCGCCGGTGTCGGCTACATGGAGGCCGGAGGCATCCTGCCCGTCGGCCCCGAGGACGGCTGATACCATGGCGGGAGGGGTCCCGCCATGAGCCACCCAAAACCGGTTTCGCTGATCGCCGAGCGCGCCGTCCGCTACCTGCGCAAGGCGGGCAAACCGACCGACAGCCGGACCCTCGCGCGGGAGCTGCTGACGACGCGCACCGCGGACGAGTCCGCGGCGCGGCGACTTCTGGAGACCGCGTTCGGCGCCGATCCACGACTGCTCTACCGCGACCACGCATGGACGACGACCGACCCTCCGCCCGGACCGCGGGACGCTCCCCTGCCCGAGCCGGAGCCCGAACGCGTGCTCGTCTTCATCCGCGGCTACCGCCCGGATCCGACAAAACCGTTCGAGCTGAAGACGATCGCCGCCCTGCGGCTCAAGGAGGAGGAGGTCCTCGGCGCTTGCGGGGGCGACCCCGTGGCCGGCGCGTTCGGCAATCGCCTGCGCACCGCGATGCTCGAGCTGCTCGACGGCGCGATCCCCGTCACCCACGCGACACGGCCCGCCGTGAGCGCGCTCGAGCAATGGCTCGGCGAGCCGCTGTCGGCGCCGATCTCGTTGCGCCGGCTGGGGCGCGATCGCGTCGGTCTCACGCTCAACCACGAGCTGGAGGAGCTCGTGGCCCGGCTCGGTCTCGACTGGCGCGAGGGCGAGGATCCGCTGGAGATGGCCGATACGCTCGATGCCTGTCTGGCGACCCTGCGACGTCCCGGTGAATCGCTGCAGTCCCTGCGTGAGGGCGCGGCGCAGGGCATCCGACCGATCGACTGGGCCCGCTATGCCTTCAATCGCGAGTTCCTGCGGCGCATCCCCAAGGCGCCCGGCACCTACCGCTTCTACGACGCGGGCGGGAACCTGTTGTACGTCGGGAAGTCGAAGAACCTGAACCAGAGAATCGGGTCTTACTTTCGGGAACAACGCCCGCGCACCGAACGGGTGCAACGGCTGATCGACAAGGCCCACCGTATCGAGTACGAGGCGGCCGGGTCGGACCTCGAGGCGATGCTGCGCGAGGCCGAACAGATCCGCAGGGACGGACCGGAAGCGAACGTCCAACGCAGGATTCACCGCCGCCGGGGGCGTGCCGAGCGGTTGCGCGCGATCCTGATCCTCGAACCCGCGGCCGCGCCGCACGTGTTGCGCGCGTTCCTGATCCGCGAGGGCCGGTTGATCGACCGCGTGCCGATCGGCCCGCGTGGCGGGGGGCTGGCGCGGATCCGGCGCGTCCTCGACAACCACTACTTCTCCGTCACCGACGGCCCCGCACCGATCGACGACGGACCGGATCTCGACGTCGAGGTCGTCGTACGCTGGCTGGCGGCCAACCGCGACCGCGTCGTCGCGTTCGATCCGACCGACCTGAAAACGTCGCGCGAGGTCATCGAGCGGTTGCGCTGGTTCCTGTCCCAGGGCAGCCCGTTCGATCCGGATGGGGCGCCGATCCTGAAGCGTTGACGAGGGTGGAACGGATGTCGAAGAGCACGGACACTCTTCTGGACCGGATGCACGCCAAGGGGTTGCGGATCACGCACCAGCGACGTCTGCTGGCCGAGCTGCTGGAGTCCGCCGACGAACACCTCGACGCCGAGGAGGTCTATCGCCGGGCGCAACGGCGCGATCCCGAGATCCACCGCGCGACGATCTACCGCACCCTGAACACGCTCAAGAAGCTCGGTCTCGTCGACGAGCTCGACCTGATGCACGTCAACGGCGAGCGTCACTACTACGAGATCCGCCCGCGAACGCTGCACATCCACCTGGTGTGCATGCGTTGCGGCAAGGTCGACGAGCCCGGTGATCCGTTCTGGGAAGAGCTGAAGACACGCGTGCGCAACGAAACCGGATTCCGCCCCGACACGGTGCGGGTCGAGATGGGTGGTCGGTGTACCGCCTGCCAGCAGGAAACGGGGCGCGGCGACGGACGTTAACGGCGCGAACCCGCAGCGCGGAGCAACGCGCAGACCGACTTGGAGTCCCGGATCGTGCCGTCGGTCGCGGCGCGGACCGCTTCCTCGAACGGCAGCTTCACGACCTGCAGCAGCTCGTTACGCTGGAGCTCCTGCGTGCCTTGCACCAGATCCGTTCCGCGGAAGAGCCAGATCTTCTCGTCGGTGAAGCCGGGGGTCGTCCATATCCAGCCCAACGGCTCCAGCCGGCCGACACGGTACCCGGTCTCCTCCTCGACCTCGCGGACGGCGCAGTGCTCCGGCGTCTCGCCGGGATCCAGCTTGCCCGCGGGGATCTCCAGCAGCCAGCCGTCGGTCGCGTAGCGGTATTGCCGGACGAGGATCGCGTCTCCCGCGGCATCGACGGGCACGACGGCCGCCGCGCCGGGGTGGCGGATCATCTCGAGCTCGCACGAGCGGCCGTCCGGCAGCGCGACCTCGTCGACGTGGACCGTCAGGAAGCGACCCTCGTACACCTGCCTGGAGGAAACCGGGTTCTTGGGATTCATGCGCTCGATTGTATCCAACACGGAAGCGATCGCGGCGGCGCTGCGGGGATCCCGGCGCTGGTTCATAATGCGTCGCGTGAGCGACCGCCCGATCTACCTCGACAACAACGCGACGACACCGATCGCGCCCGAAGTGCTGGAGGCGATGCTCCCCGCGCTGCGCGACGGCTTCGGTAACCCTTCCTCGACGCACGCCTACGGCGAGACGGCCCGTGGTCTGATCGAGGAGGCGCGCGCGCGGGTCGCCGCGCTGCTCGACTGCTCGCCGGCCGAGATCGTCTTCACCTCGGGGGGGACCGAGTCCGACAACGCGGCGCTGATCGGCATCACCGAGGCGACGCGAGATCGTGGGCGGCACGTCGTGACCTCTGCCGTCGAGCATCCGGCGATCGTCGCGACCTGCGCCCATCTGGAGAGTCGTGGCTGGGAGATCTCCCGCGTCGGCGTCGACCGTGACGGGCGGCTGCGCATGGACGAGCTCGCGCGCGCGGTCCGCCCGGAGACCACGCTGATTTCGATCATGCACGCCAACAACGAGACCGGCGTGGTGCAACCGATCGAGGAGATCCGCGAGGCGATCGCACCGCTGGACCCCGTGCTGCACACCGATGCCGCGCAATCGGTAGGCAAGATCGACTGTCGAGTCGACCGGCTGGGGGTCGATGCGCTGACGATCGCCGGGCACAAGCTGTACGGGCCGATGGGTGTGGGCGCGCTGTACCTGCGCTCGGGCACGCCGTTCGCGCGCCATCTCCACGGCGCCGGGCACGAGTCCGGGCGACGCGCCGGGACGGAGAGCGTGGCCCAGGTCGTCGGGCTGGGCAAGGCCTGCCAGCTGGCGCTGCAGGAACGCGCGACCCGCGAACGCCGGCTGGCCCGGTTGCGCGACATGTTGGAGACGCGGTTGCGGTCGGGGTTGAGCGACCTCGTGGTCCACGGGGCCGGGGCGCCGCGGCTGCCCAACACCTGCTATGCGGCGATCCCGCGAACGACGGCGATCGAGCTGCTCGCCGCCGTCCCGCAGATCGCCGCCGCCGCGGGCTCGGCCTGCGATGCCGGCAGGCCGCACGTCTCGGAGACGCTGCGCGCGATGGGCGTCGACGAGTCGACCGCGCTGGCCACGCTGCGGCTGACCGTGGGACGCGCCAACAGCGAGGACGAGATCGAGCGCGCGGCGGGGCTGCTGATCGCCGCGGCGCAGACGCTGCGCGGTGGAGCGAATCGATGAGCCGGCGCGTCGATCACGACGGGCAGACGTTGCGGATCCGCTTCCCGTTCGATCGCGCGCTCGTCGACCGCGTCAAGACGGTGCCCGGCCGGCGCTGGAACGCGAGCGAGAAGTCCTGGTTCGTGCCTGAAGATCAGGTCGTGACGCTGGTCGATCTGCTCGCCGAGGACGGCTTCGAGTTCGACGAGTCGACGCGTGGGCTCTACTCGGCCCTCGGGGGATCGCGCGATCTCGACGCGCGAGCGTCGAGCGGTGCGAGCGCGGCGTTGAGCGAGCTCCCGCTCTTCGCCGGGTCCGAGCCCGCCATGGAGGACGTCGCCACGGCGGCCGACCCGGATCTCACCGTCGCGCGGCTCAACGAGCGTGTCCGCGATCTGCTGGCGACCGCGTTCCCCGCGCCGGTGTGGCTGGTGGGCGAGATCTCGGGCTTCAACAAGTTCGCGCATCGCAAGCACGTCGGGTTCGAGCTGATCGAGCGCGACGAGGACGGGAAGTCGATCGCCAAGGTCCCGGCGATCCTGTTCGAATCGACGCGACGCGAGATCGAACGGCAGCTCCGCGACGCGGGCGATCCGTTCCGCCTCGAGGACGAGATCGAGGTGCGCTTCTCGGTTCGCGTGGATCTGCACGTCGACTGGGGCCAGTACCGTGTCGTCATCGAGCGGATCGACGTGGACTACACGCTGGGCGAGGCGGCGCGCCGCCGCGAGGAGATCGTGCGGCGGTTGATCGCCGCCGGGCTGCACGAGATCAACCGGAAGCTCGAGCTCCCCGCCCTGCCGCTGCGTGTCGGTCTGATCACCAGCCTCGGCTCCGACGCCTACAACGACGTCCTGCGCACGCTGACCGAATCGGGGCACGCGTTCGAGGTGACCGTACACGGCGCCCGGGTCCAGGGGCACGCCACGGAGCCCTCGGTGCTCAACGCGCTGGACTGGTTCGCCGCGCGCGGCGATCGCTTCGACGTGCTCCTGATCTGCCGCGGTGGGGGCTCGCGCACCGATCTCGTCTGGTTCGACACCGAACGGCTCGGCCGGGCGGTCGCGCGGTTCCCGCTCCCCGTGATCGTCGGGATCGGGCACGAGCAGGACCAGTCCGTGCTCGACGCCGTCGCGCGCAGCTGCAAGACGCCGACCGCGGCGGCCGGTTTGCTGGTCGAGTGCACGACCCGCGCGCTGGCCCGCACCGAGGAGGCGGGTGCGGCGATCCTCGCCGCCGCCGCCGAGTCGATCGATCGGCGGCAGGGCGAGGCCGAGGAGCGGGCCCGGCGGCTGGCCGGCGCGGCGCGCCACCGGCTCGATCTCGCGTGCCACCGGCTGGTCCAGGTCGAGCGGCAGGCGCGCAGCACCGCCTACGCCGCGCTCCAGGCCGCGCGCGAGAGGATCGCCGTCTCGACGCAACGGCTCCCGCGCGAGACGCGGCGTCTGTTCGATCTCGGGCGCGAGCGGCTGGCCTCGCGTCGGCGGCGGCTGGTGCTGGTCGACCCGCGGCGCGTGATCGAGCGCGGCTACGCCATCCTGCGCCGCGGCGATCGCTCGGTGCTCGTCGACGCGGCGCGCGCCGATCCGGGAGAACCGTTGATTGCCGAGCTCAAGCACGGGCGGTTGCGGGTCACGGCCGATAAGATGGTGCCCGATTCGAACGAGGATTGAGGTCCGCATGGCGACGAAGAAGACACCGACCTACACGGAGGCGGCCGACCGGCTCGAGGAGATCCTGACCAAGATCGAGGAGGGCCAGGTCGACATCGACGAGCTGTCGGGTCTGGTCGAGGAAGCGGCGGCGCTGGTGAAGCTGTGCCGCGACAAGATCCAGGCGGCCGAGATCAAGGTCAAGAAGATCACCGAGAAGCTCGAGCGCGACGCCTCCGAAGACGACGACAGCGAAGCCCCGTGACGGCCTCCGAGCTGTTCGACGGGCGGCTGATCATGGCGCCGATGACCCGCGGCACCGATCTGCCGTTCCGGCGGCTCGCCCGTGAGTGGGGCGCCGAGGTCTGCGTCGGCGAGATGGCCTACGCGCACAAGGTCGTCAAGGGCCATCGCGGCGAGCTCGCGTTGCTGCGGCGTCACGAGGAGGAGCGGGTGTTCGGCGTGCAGCTCGCGGGCAAGCGTCCCGAGGTGCTGGCCGAGGCGGCGCGCATCGCCGCCGACCGCGGGGCCGATTTCGTCGACATCAACCTCGGCTGCCCGATCGACGACGCCGTGCGGCGCGGGTTCGGGGCGGCCCTGCTGCGCCGCGCGAGTCGCGTCGCCGCGCTGGTCGAGGCGATGAAGCGCGCCGTCACGATCCCGGTCACGATCAAGCTGCGGACCGGCTGGTCGAGCGAGAAGCCGACGTTCCTCAAGGTCGCGCGCGCCGCCCGCGAGGCCGGGGTCGACGCCATCACGCTGCACGCCCGCTCGCGCAACCAGCGCTACCGCCGGGCGGCCGACTGGGACGCGGTCGCGGAACTGGTCGAGGCGGTCGACGTCCCGGTGATCGGCAACGGCGACGTGTTCGACTGGCGCGACGCGAAAGCGCGAAAGGAAAGCAGCGGCTGTGCCGCGGTGATGGTCGGTCGCTGGGCGCTGGTCAAGCCCTGGATCTTCCGCGCGTTTGCCGAATGCCGCGACATCGAGCTCGGCCCCGACGAACGGGTGGCGGTCCTGAGCCGCTACGTCGAGCTGTGCCGCGAGACGTTCGGCGACGACGAGATGGGGCGGCGCCGTACACGCAGGTTCCTCGCCTTCCACCAGGATTTCTTTTACCGCTACCGCCGGGCGGCCGGCGCGGACGCGGTCAACTCCTCCGATCCGCGCGACTGGGGCGCGGAGCCCGAGAACAAACTGGAGCGCTGGCTCTGCCGCGCGGATACGGGGGCCGTCGAGGCGCTGGGCGACTGGCTGGTCGACGGGCGGGATCCCGTTCCGCCGCCCGAGCCGGCCCGGCCGTCGCGAGCGTTCAAGGTCAAGGCGTACGGTTAGTGTAGGCTTGGCCACCGCGACACGAGGTGAAGATGCGTAAGAATCGGTGGGTCGTTTCGTTCACGCTGCTCTGCGTCGGTCTCGGCGGGTGCGCCGCCGACCCCGAGCCGCCGGAATCGACGGCCGAAGAGACGACGACGCCCCCGCCGGCGGGGGCGCGCACGTTGCCGATCCCGGAGGTGGGCGACGAAACGGGAACCGGGGGCACCGAGACGCGGCACGGCCCGCTGGTCTGGACCCTCCCGCCCGGGTGGACCGAGGTGGCGCCCTCCAACACGATGCGGCGGGCGCAGTACGTCGTTCCGGGGAGCGCCGGCGACGGCGAGTGCGTCGTGTTCTACTTCGGTCCCGGACAGGGAGGCGACCCGATGGCCAACGCGGAGCGCTGGGCCGGCCAGTTCACCCAGCCCGACGGCGGCAATTCACTGGACAGGATGACGATGCAGGAGATCGACGGCGCGCCGCTGGATCTGCGGCTGGTCGAGGTCACCGGCACCTACACCGGGGGGATGAGCACCGGGGTCGCCCCCGCCGAGCCGTTGCCGAACTGGATGCTGCTCGGCGGGATCGCCAGCGGCCCCGACGCCCCGTGGTTCTTCAAGCTGACGGGCCCGCAGGCGACGCTCGAGGAGAACCGGGACGCCTTCGTCTCCATGCTGCGGTCGATCCGGCAAGAGATCTGAGTTTGAACTGGCGTCGCTCGCTGAAGATCGCGGTCGGCGCGCTGATCATCGTCTCTTTCCTCGGGGCGCTGCTGGGCATCGTCGTCACCGGCCCCGTGGTCGTCCCGCAACGCAAGCTCGAGCTCGACGTCGAGCCGTCGGCCGGGCGGATGCGTGCCGATGTCGAGCGGCTCTGCCGCGACTTCGGGACCCGTTTTTACCAGCAACCGGAGGACCTCTTGGCGGCGGCGGAGTGGATCGGCGGCGAGCTCGAAGCCGCCGGGCTGCGGGTCGAGGTCCAGGACTACGAGCTGCGCGAGGGCGTGTTCCGCAACGTCATCGGGTTCCGTCCCGGGACCCTGCCCGACGCACCCTCGGTCGTCATCGGCGCGCACTACGACGCCTACGGCGGCTTCCCCGGCGCGGACGACAACGCCAGCGGGGTCGCCGTCCTGCTGGAGCTGGCGCGCACGCTGCCGCCGGGCGAGCCGCGGTACGACCAGTACTTCGTCGCCTTCTCGACCGAGGAGCCGCCGTTCTTCGGCACCGACGACATGGGCAGCTTCCGCTTCGCGGGCAAGCTCGCGGCGGACGGCGTCGACGTGGATCTGATGATCGCCCTGGACATGGTCGGGTATTTTTCCGGCGATCCCGGGAGCCAGACGGTCCCGCTGGCGATCCTCCGGCTGCTCTACCCCGACAAGGGCAACTTCCTCGCGGTCACCGCCAACCTCAACAGCGGCGTCGCGATCCGTCGCGTCAAGCAGGGGATCAAGGCGATCCGCGAGATCGACGTGCACTCGTTTCGCGCGCCGCGGGGTTTCGCGGGCGTCGACTGGTCGGACCACCAGTCGTTCTGGAAGCACGGTTTCCCCGCCGTGCTCGTCACCGACACCTCGTTCCACCGCAACCCGCACTATCACGAGGCCGGGGACACGCCGGACACGCTGGACTACGACGCGATGGTCAAGGTGACGCGCTCGCTCCACGGTGTGTTGTGGAACAACGGCGGCGCCCCCGCACCGCCGGTTGCGGACTGACGGACGCGGTCAGCCTTCCTCCGAACCGGACCAGCACCGCCGGAACGCGGCGATCTCTTCAGGCGTGTAAAAGTGTCGCGCCATCCGCGACGAGTAAACGCGCTCCAGGTGGTCGTCGGGCAACCGCAGCTCCGTCTTGAAGCGCCGGTAGAGCTCGCCCGCCTCCGTCGACAGGCGCACGTTTCGCGGGACGAGGTCGAGCCGGTCCAGCCCCAGGAAATCGCGCAACGCCCCCGCGCCCACGCGCGAGAGATCCTCGAGCCGCAGGGCCAGCAGGTCGACATCGCCGTTGGAGAAGGTCGCGAAGCCGGCTTCGTGAGGGAACGGCTCGACGTACACGTCGATCCCGTAGACGTCGCGGATCTCGCGGTCGAACCAGCGCAACGGCAGGTCGTGGTCTTCCTCCTCGAGGAACCGCCGCCGCAGCTCGTCCAGGTCGAAGTGGCCCTCGCGGAACCGGCGCGCCGTGTCGGGATTTTTGAGCCGGGACCTCTCGAACAGCCACGAGACGTTGCACGCGACCGGATCGCGGACCAACGTGATGATCCGGCAACCGGCGCCGTCGAAGCGGCTCGCGGCCTTCTTGCGAAAGCGCTCGTTCCAGTCCAGCAGCTCCTGCATCCGTTGCTCGTCCCCGCTCAGCTCGAGCCGCGCCACCGCCTGCCAGAAGGAGGGATCGCTGACGAAGTGGCTGCGCTGCACCTCCAGCCCCGCGTTGCGCAGCGACTCGATCACGGTCGTGTTGCCCGTCTTGGGCATCGCGAGAACGAGCAGCGGCCGGGTCAAGTCAGCTTCTTGTAGGTCTGATCGAGCATCGGCCGCACCCGGTCGCCGAGGTTGGGCGTGCCGCGGTGCAGGATGTTGCCGTCCCGGAAGACCGCGTCCCCGCGGTTCAGACGAAGCAGGTAGGGGTAGATGTTGTCGACGCCGTCGACGGCGCCGAACGAGCGCGGCAGGTGGTGGCTCCCGGGCAACACCTCCATCGCCCCCGTCTGCCAGGTGAAATCGACCAGCGGGATGTTGAACGTCACGCGGATCGTCTCGTGCGGCCCGTCGGGATCGGGCGTCTCCTCGGGCTTCTGGTCCGAGTGCCACTGCATGAAGTGCGAGCCCTTCCAGTTGGCCTCGACCAGGGTCCAGCCGCGCTTCCAGCCCCCCTCGCCCAGCGTCGCGTCGACCAGCTCCTCGATCACCGGGTTGCGCCGGTAGCGATCGTCCGCCAGCGCCCCCTTGAACAGGTCGGCGTATTGCTCGAGGTGCAACGCCAGCCGCCCGACGTTGCGGCCTTCGGCGAAGCCGTCCTTGCTCGCCTTGGCGTACTCCGCGTCGAGCAACGGCGACAGCTCCCCCATCAGGGCGTCCACGTAATCGAGCGGAAGGAAGTTGCGGAACACGATGAACCCGTTGAGCGCGAACTCCTTCAGCCAGTTTTCTTTCTGCGTCGGTTCGATCGGCATCGTCGCCTCGTTTTCGACTCGGACGGTCCGGAACGGTAGCACAGCACCGGTCGACTTTTGAGTCGTTGTACGGTACTCCTTTACGGACCGATCGGACGCTTCGCAACACCCCCGGGCGGTCGAGCTTCCATGAACGACGACACCGACATCGCCCTCGATCTCTCCGGGATCGGGATCGTCGTTCGCGGCCTGTCACCCGAGCTGAAGGGACACTTCGAAGAGGTCTGGGCCGCCTACCGGCCCGACGAGGCATCCAGTGGACTGCTGGACGTGGAGGTGCGCGTCGAGGGCGACCCGGTGACGGATCGGGTGCTCAGCGCCAAGACCTCGCGCGGGGACGTTCGACGCGACCGCGCGATCTTCGCGATGCGCGAGGGCGCGATCGACATCGCTCCCGATGGCCGCGCCAAGGCGCGGATCGCGCCGGCGGAGCTCCAGGTCCAGTACCACGCCCTGGTCAACCTGATCTGCGCCGCGCTCGCCTGGCTGTTGCCGAACCGCGGCGGCGCGCTGCTCCACGCCGCGGGGATCGTCCTCGACGGGCGCGCGTTCGTGCTGGTCGGCGCCTCCGGCAGCGGCAAGACGACCTGGGCGCGGCTGGCCCAGGCGGCCGGCGCGCTCTACCTCAGCGACGACATGGTGTTCGTCGACGGCGCCGATCGCGGGGTCGAGGTGCTCAGCGCGCCGATCCGTGGCGATCGCGCCAACCCGCGCGGGCCGGGGCGCTGGCCGCTGGCCGGGATCCTGTTTCCCGTTCAGGGAGAGACGCCGCGTCTCGAAGACGTCGGCCGGCTCACCGCCGCGACACGGCTCGTGGCCAACCTCCCCTACCTGTCGGACTGCCCGCAGGAAGACGGACGCATCGACGAGCTGGTTCAGCACCTGCTGGCCGCCGCGCCGACCTACAAGCTGACCTTCGCCAAGGACGCGAAGTTCCTCGACTGTTTGCGGTCGTTGTCCGTGCCGTAACCTATCGCGGTTTGCCTTCCGGCCGCGATGCTGCCTCTTCAAAAGTCTCGGGTCGAGAGCTTGGTCGTGGATTCACGGGCGGATGGTCGCGACCGCGTCGCCGCTCCAAAGCCTGACACGGCCCGGGGATATCCCCGTGTTGCAGGTGCGCCGGCCAGGCGGCCGGAGCGATCGTGATCGTGTGGGCTCGCGCGGGGTTGCCTGGGGGAGCGTGGCAAATGGTCAGGCCCTTGTCGCAGGCGTCACCGATGCCGTCGCTGTCCAAGTCCGACTGATCCGGGTTCGGTACGTGAGCGCAGTTGTCTACCGGACAGGTGCTCGTTAGAAGCCCCAACGAATTGTAGACAAACTCTGCGTCACCGAAACCATCACCATCGGTATCGGTGCAGTTGTCGCAGAAGTTCGCGTATGAATCCAGGTCGGCGTCAATGTCACACGCTACTTCGCAGGGCGCTGCGATCGGGCATTCAAACTCACAGGGGCAGCAATCACAGGTTGGAACTGAACCCGGGAAGCTAACACTGCTCCGACCGGCGAACCGCACATCCTCAAAGGTTTCGAGTGCCGCTGCAATTGAAGACTCTTCGCCGATCGGCACACAGAACGCCGCCCTCGTCGCGAACATCGTTAGGGAGAGTTGCCAGACCTGGATTTCGAGTTCTTCGGCAATCTTAACGATCCGTTCCTCATTGACCTCTGTCTCGAATCCCGCGACCACTGCGCTTTCCGTGTAGCCCGGAGGATCACAAAACGGGAATTCATCCGTTTGAGCCGTCGAGTCTGGGAGAAACAAGACCACAAGCCAGACTGGGACCGACCAGGAGAGTGAGTGCAGCCCCCGCGCTTTCTTGCTATTGCACACGACATCACCTCCAGTTCTTCCCGCGCTGCTCATGGGCTGCCCCAGTAGCCCGGCACCGGTGCCAAGTGAGTCGAGGGTCAGCCCGGCTTATCTGGCGGCGGTTTCACCTCTTGGAACGTCGTAGGCCGACACACACGCGGATTCACCGGCCGGTCGCGACCTCGCCGTCTCTCCGGAGCCTGACACGGTCCGGGAATGTCTCCGTGTTGCAAGTGTGCCGGCCATGCGGGATTCGCGATCGTGATCGTGTGGGCTCGGGCTGGGATGCCAGGAGGCGAGTGGCAGATGGTCAGGCCGGCGTCACACGCGTCGCCTATTCCGTCGCCGTCAAGATCGGCTTGATCTGGATTCGATACGTTGGAGCAGTTATCGACCGGACACTGCCTAATCAGGCTCCCAAAATAATTGTAGCCATACTCTGGATCGCCGTATCCGTCCCCGTCGGTGTCGGTGCATGGGTCGCATGTGTTCGGGTACCTGTCCAGGTCGGTATCGATTTCACAATCGCCTTCGCAGAACTCGGAAAAAGAAACGCACTCAAGACCACACTTGCAACAATCGCAATCTGGTAGCGTTGGTACGCAACCAACGGGGGACCTATCGGCGTTTCGCACGTCGGGAAGGTTCCGTAATTCCAGGATGATCGAATCCTCCTCCCCGATCGGTGCGCACATCACCGTGCTTGGCCCTAAGAGCATGTCGCTGTAATGAACGAGGAACAAACCCGACTGCTCAGCGACTTCTTCTACCCGCTCTAGTGGGGTTCCGAC
>JBFFZZ010000036.1:0-17224 GCA_041568335.1 Candidatus Polarisedimenticolaceae bacterium
ACCGAGGGTCTCCAGCTCGGCGAACTGGGCCCTGTCGTTGGCATCCGCGATCGAACCGGGGCGCAGCCCGTCGCCCAAAGAGAAGCTGACGTCGTAGGCGGCCATGATCTCGCAGATCTCGTCGAAGTGCGTGTAGAGGAAGCTCTCCCGGTGGTGCGCCAGGCACCACTTGGCCATGATCGACCCACCGCGCGAAACGATGCCCGTCACTCGATCGGCGGTCAACGGAACATAGGGCAAGCGGACGCCGGCGTGGATCGTGAAGTAGTCCACGCCCTGCTCGGCCTGCTCGATCAGCGTGTCGCGGTACAGCTCCCAGGTCAGCTCCTCCGCCTTGCCGCCGACCTTCTCGAGTGCCTGGTAAATCGGAACGGTGCCGATCGGCACGGGTGCGTTGCGCAGGATCCACTCACGCGTCTCGTGGATGTTCTTCCCGGTCGAGAGGTCCATCACGGTGTCGGCGCCCCAGTGCGTCGCCCAGACCATCTTCTCGACTTCCTCGTCGATCGACGAGCCGATCGCCGAGTTGCCGATGTTGGCGTTGATCTTGACCAGGAAGTTGCGGCCGATCACCATCGGCTCGCTTTCCGGATGATTCACGTTGTTGGGCAGGATCGCGCGGCCCCTGGCGATCTCGTCGCGGACGAAATCCGGCTCCAGTCCCTCGCGGGCGGCGACGAATTCCATCTCCGCGGTCACCTCGCCGCGCCGGGCGTAGTGCATCTGGGTCACGCGGCGGCCCGGCTTGGCGCGAAGCGGACGGCGTCGCTCGGGGAACCGGATGGCGCCCACCGCAGGATCGGCCTCGCGCTCGCGACGATACGCCGAGGACGGGCCGTCGAGCACGACGATGTCCCCACGCTCCTCGATCCACGCGCGGCGCAGCAGCGGAAGGCCACGGGTCGGCGCCGGCTCGGTCTCCGGGTCCCCGTAGGGTCCGCTGGTGTCGTAGAGCCGGATCGGGGGATTCTCTCCACTCAGCGCGATCTCGCGCATCGGCACCGCCAGCTCTCGCTGGACGGATTTCTGATAGACCCTGCGGCCCGCCGGTCGACTCGTCCTTATTTCTTTCATGAATGGCCCTTCCCGTGTTGGCGGGAGTCGGCCGACGGCCGAAGCTCCCTGCGCCGGCATTACCCGGATCAGGTTCTGGCGGTCGGTGATCGCACCCTCTCAGCCCGGCCGACCCGAGCTCCCGCATACCCCTCATCTTATGCCCTCTTTCGCTTTCCTCCAAGCGTCCTGTTCCGCCGAGTGCCGCCAATCAGTGGCGCTTCGGCGGCTGCCGTTTGACAAATCGTGTCGCCCGCGCCGGATTCGATTTTGAAACTCCGCTCTCGGGGTGCGTCCGGGGCGCCCTCTGCGCCCGCCCCGAATGCCGGATGTTCGGCGACGAGTCGCGTTTTTCCACCCCAGCGTCCCGGAAACTACGGAACCGGGAAGTTCCCGCTGGCACACGACTTGCCCTGATCCGGGCCGAGTACGGAGGTCGAGGCGATGACGTCAGTCAACTGGAAGAAGCTCTCTTGGTGGATCGGCGTTCTCGTCTTGCTCGCGGCCCTGGCCGCTCCCGAGCTCGCGGCTGCGCGACATACGGTGAGCGCGAAGATCTCCGAGCCCTTCTTGTTCAACGGTGAGCCGTTTCAGCCGGGCACGCTGACCGTACGTGAGGTGTCGCACTACAACCCGGGAACGACGCTGAATGAAATCTGGATCGGCAACCGCTGTTGGGGCTTGATCCTCGCAGACGTATCCGACGCCGCGGTCGGTCGTGAATCCGACGATCGCATCCTCTTCGAGCGTAACGCGGCCGGCCGGCTGGTGCTGGTCGGGTTTGCCTACCACGGTCAGCCCCTGCGCGAGTTCTACGGCTACGACCCGCTCGCGGTGGGTGGGCGCTGGTCCTCGCCGGCGCGTTCCGCCGAGGGAGTCGCCGTGGCGATCCCATGACTCACAAAGCTTGACCGGTGGGGCGGTCGATCTGTTTCTTCCGTCCCGCCGCGATAGGTCCATCCTCTCTCCTCTTGCTGACGCCGCCCTCCGGGGCGGCGTCGCTTTATTTGAAGGACTCGGAAACCGCGGCGCGTGCGAGCAGCCGGGTGGAATCGAGCGCGGGGATGACGGTTTCCCCGGGGCGCACCAGTAACGGGAGCTCCGTGCAGGCGAGGGCCACGCCGTCGCAGCCCCGCTCGGCGAGCCTCTCGATCACGCCGTTGACCGTCGTGCGGGCGTCGTCGGTGATCAGCCCGTCGACGAGCTCGACCATGATCACGCGATCCACGCGGTTGCGATCCGCCTCGTCCGGAACGACACATTCGATACCCGCCCCGCCGAGCGATTGCGGGTAGATCTCCGATTGCATCAGGTAATTCGTGCCGAGAACACCGACCTTCTCGTAGCCTGCCGCGAGGGCCTCACGCGCCACGATGTCGCCGATGTGCAGCCAGGGAACCGGCGAGCGGTCGCGGATCCCCGGGAGCGCCTTGTGGACGGAGTTGCAAGGGCAGGCGATCAGCTCCGCTCCGGAGCTCGCCACCTTCTTGGCCGATGCGAGCATGAGCTCTCCCACTCCGGCCCAGTCGTCCTGCCAGATCCGGTTCATGTAATCCGACAGGCAGAGGTTGTGCAGCGTGATCTCGGGGTGCTGGTGGTCTCCCAGCGAGCGACTCGCTTCCGCACAGATCGAGCGGTAGCACAGGGCGGCGCCCTCGTAACTCACCGCGACGATACCGATGTGCTTGGCCATTAGCGCAGGCTCCCCTCGGCCACCGGGACGACCCGGCCGCCGACACGAATCGAGAACGTACCCTCCTTCTCGCTAGCTCGCAGGTGCAGCCGCGCCGTGCGCCCCATCTCGACACCCTGCTCCACCGTCAGATCGATCTCGCGCTTCCCGAAGTAGCGATGGCGGACCAGCCAGGCGGCAAGGCAGCCGTTGGCGCTCCCCGTCGCGGGATCCTCGGGGACACCGAACGCGTCGGCGAACATTCGCGCGTGGATCCGGTTCGACGGATCGACGGTTTCCGAGGTGAAGAAGAAGATCGCCTTGTGGTCCTCCTCGCACAGCGCGTCGTAGGCCTCGCCGCGAACACGCGCTCGTTGCACCGCCGCCAATGAAGCGATCGGGACGAGCAGGAACGGCAATCCCGTCGACACCCGTTGGATGGGAAAGCGCTTGTCGATCTCCGCGGCGTCCAGACCGAGCGCCGCGGCGATCCGGTCCGGGGACGGTCCGTCCATGAACTCCGGTTGGTTCTGCGTCATCCACATGAGCTCGCCGCGCTCGTCCTTCTCGAACCGCACCGGGATGGGACCGACCTTCAAGTCGAGCGTGACCGTCTCCGGTGGTGTCGTCAGCAGCTCGTGAGCGATGACCCAGGAAGTACCCAGCGTCGGATGACCGGCGAACGGGACTTCCACCTGAGGGGTGAAGATCCGCACCGGCCAGCCGGTCTCGTTGGGTTTCGAATCCAGGATGAACGTGCTTTCGGGGAAGTTCATCTCACGCGCCAGCGATTGCATCTCGGTTTCACCGAGCGCGCCCGCCTCCAGGAACACGGCAAGCTGATTGCCCCGGAACTTCTCCTCACTGAACACGTCGACGATCAGGTAACGGGTTCCCCGCATCAAGACTCCCCTTCCCGCACCGGGCAGGTGCGGATCCGATCCGGCAGTTCCGCCATCGAATCGAATACCGAGGCACCGTGCGCCGCAAGCTCTTCGCGTTTGGCCCGGCCCGCGTAGCCAAAAACCGTCATCCGCGCCGCGACGGCCGCTCGCACCCCCGGCACGCTGTCCTCGACCACCGCACAGCGGTCGGGCTCCGCTCCGCAGGACGCCGCCGCGAACAGAAACAAATCGGGCGCGGGTTTGCCGCGTTCCACCTGCTCGGCGCTGAACATGCGCCCTTCGAACCTCGCCAGCAACCCCGTCATGCCGAGTGTTGCCCGCATCTTTTCCAGCTCCCCGCTGGAGGCCACGCAGAACGGTGTCGTGAGCGCGTCGATGGCCTCGGTGACCCCCGGGACCGCCTTCAAGCGCTCGCCGTGAAACGCCTCGAACGTACGGCGCTGGAGCTCGTCGAGGAATCCCTCGGGGACCGCGTGACCGAGCGCTTGCTCGATCAGCTCCAAACACCGCGACATCGAGAGCCCGATGAACCGGTCACAAACCTCGGTGTAGCTCCAATCCAGGCCGAGCTCGTTGAGGGACCGGGTGAAGACGCGGTTGGCGATCGGCTCGCTGTCGACCAGCACCCCGTCGCAATCGAAGATGATCAGGTCGAAGCTCACGTCAGGGTTTCGATCGCCCGCGCGAGCGCGAAGTCCCGATCGCTGATCCCGTCGCAGTCGTGGGTCCGCAGATCGATCACGACACGCTTGTAGACGTTGAACCACTCGGGATGGTGATCCATGCGCTCGGCCGCGAGGGCCACGCGAGTCATGAAGGAAAACGCCTCGACGAAGTTGCCGAACTCGAATTCGCGGTGAAGCTTCCCGGCGGAGAGCTTCCAGCCCGGCAACCGGGCCAGCTCCTCGGACACCCGCTCGTCGCTCATGCGGCTCGGTTTTGCCACTTTTCAACCCCCTTTTTGCTTCGCAATCGTGGTACCAAGTCTCAACGTCAGTATAGTTTAGCCATGTCGAAGACGGAGCGGGAGAACGCGAGCCTCGATGCGGACGCCTCGGTCGAGGCGCAGCTCGTCGCCGTCTACTCGATGATCCGCAAGCTCAACTCGCAGAGCGACCCCGACGCCATGCTCGAATCGATCCTGGACATGGCCCTGGAGGTGGTTCGCGCGGAGCGCGGCATGATCCTGCTGCGGGATGACGACGGCGAGTTCGTCGTGCACCTGGCCCGCAACCTCGAGCACGAGACGATCGCCGATGCCGGGGCTTTCAGCAGCGGCATCGTGGCGCAGGCCGGAGCCGGCAAAGCGGTCCTCTCTCTCGATGCGCGAAACGACAGCCGTTTCAGCGAGCTGAAGAGCGTCAGCCTGTACGGCATCCATGCACTGATGTGCGTCCCGCTGCGGGCCCACGACCGGATCGTCGGCGCGGTCTACGTGGACAGCAAGGAAGACGGGATGTTCACGTCCGACGACCTGCGTTTCCTGGAGGCGTTTGCCGATCATGCGGCGCTGGCCCTGGCCAACGCACGGAGGCGCGCCGGGTTGGTCGAGGACACCGAGAGGCTGCAACAGGAGGCCGCCGAACGCGCCGGACGCGGCAACCTGATCGGCGGCTCGCCGCCGATGAAGCAGGTCTTCGAGCTGATCGACAAGGTCGCCGCCAGCGAGCTTCCCGTCCTGATCCAAGGCGAGAGCGGGACCGGTAAGGAGCTCGTGGCCCAGGCGATCCACTACGGGGGGCCGCGGCGCGAGCGAGCATTCGTCGGCGAGAACTGTGCGGCGATCCCCGACACGCTGCTGCAAAGCGAGCTCTTCGGCCACGTGCGGGGCGCGTTCACCGGTGCCGACCGGGACCGCGCGGGGCTGTTCGAACAGGCGCATGGGGGTACGTTGTTCCTCGACGAGATCGGGGATATGTCGCCGACCATGCAGGCGCAGATCCTGCGCGCGTTGCAGGAGGGTGAGATCCGCCGTGTCGGCGGGACGAAGCCGATCCGCGTCGACGTTCGCGTCATCGCCGCCACGCATCGCGACCTGCAACAGGAGACGGCGGCGGGTCGGTTTCGCGAGGACCTGCTCTACCGTCTGCAGGTCTTGTTGATCGAGTTGCCGCCGCTGCGTGAACGGCGTGGTGACGTACGGCGCTTGACGCGCCATTTCCTCGGGCGAATCGCCGCCGAACGCGGGAAGCCCGTCCAGGCGGTCGACGCCAAGATACTGGATCTGCTGGAGGGCTGCGCGTGGCCGGGCAACGTACGCCAGCTCCAGAACGCCCTCCAGCGTCTGTCGTTGCTTGCCGGGGACGGGTCGATCGGGACCGAGATCCTGATGCTGGATCCCGGCTTGCGCAGCTTGCTTGCGGGTGACGATTCGGCGGCGACGCCGGCCGCACCGCTTTCCCTCTCGTCGAGCGAACGCGATCGGATCGTCGAGGCGCTGCGGGCGGCGGAAGGTAACCGAGCGCGCGCGGCGCGGCTGCTGGGTGTGTCGCGCGCGACGATCTACCGCAAGATCAAGGAGCTGAAGCTCTAGAACCGTCTCGTCTCGAACGGCTCGGCGAACACCACGGACTGCGGGAAGCTCTGGACGATCTGGCGGACCAGGGCGTCGTACCCTCCGAACATCTGCAGGTCCGGCGCGTCCGGTTTCGGGATGTGCATGGCCACGATCCCGGCGGGTTGCAGGAAATCGATCGCCGGTGTCCAGCGGCGGTCCACGAGGTACCAGAACGGGACGAAGGCCAGATCGACCGATCCCGGCTCGAGACCGGTGGAGGCAAGCTCGTCCGCATTGGCCTGGGAATCGCCCATGTGCAGCACGGTCAACCCGCCGATCTCGATTTTGAAGCCGAGGTTCTCGATGGGGCTGGCGGCGCCGTGATGCAGGAACACCGCCTCGGCGCGAAGCTCCTCGAAGACGAACGGCGCCGCGCTCCCGTCGCCCTGGAGCCCGGGTCGGACGCGGCCCGCCAGCGCCGCCGGATCGCTGCACGTGGATCGCATCTGGGACAACGCCTGGACCGTCGAGACGAACTCGGCGATCTGATTGGATTCGAGGAAACGGCACACCGCGAGCGCGTTGAAGTGATCCTCGTGCAGGTGGGTCGCCAGGGCGAGGTCCACCGTGTCGAACGGCGGCTGGGCGGTCTCGATCGTCTCGCGCAGCTCCGCCGACAGGTTGGGATAGGGCTCGACGCCCTCGCGGAACAGACCGTCGATCAGGACCTTGTGGTCGGACGACGCGAGCAGGAATCCCTCGTTGGCCAGGTAGGTGATCTCGATCTGCTCGTCGACACCACGTTCCGCCGGGGGCGCCGCGGGCGGCTCCGGTGGTGCGTCGTCACAGGCGAGCACCAGAAGAAGAGTTGCCGCGACGATCAGGAAACTGTCTGGTCTGGCGTTCATGCCGTCTTCTCGCTCGCGAATCGGGCCGCGGATCATACCATCAGCGATCCAAGGTACCGTGGTAGACCTCCGTACGGTAGCGCAGGACGATCTCACCGTCGTCTTGGTGCCTGCGGAACAACTCGTGGAGCGCGGCGACCATCGGTTCGTGACCGGGGTGCCCTGGTTCCGGCGCGTACGATGCCGAGAGGACGCGGCCGACGAGCCCGTCGCGATCCAACCGCTGCTCGTTGGAAAGACGGTGAAACCGGCCGCCGCCGGGGCCGAAGAGTCGCTCGCGCTCGGAGGTCGTGAGGCCGTGCGCGCCCACGTTGCGATAGTCCGTGCCGTACTCGGCGAGCAGCTGCTCGTACTCCGCCATGAAGGGATCGCCCTCCTCGTCCCGCACGTTCCAGATCGCGACGACCCGTCCCTCCGGCCTGAGAACCCGATCCAGCTCGGCGTGGGCCGATTCGAGATCGAACCAGTGGAACGCCTGCGCGGCCACCGCGACGTCGGCGGAATCCGCCGGGAGTCCCGTCGCCTCCGCCGTCCCGTCGACGATCGTGCAGCGCGGATCGTCGATCAGCCGGTCGGCGGCCTCGCGCATCGGATCGTTGGGCTCGACCGCGTAGACGCGGTACCCGTGTTTGAGGAAAAGGCGGGTCAGCTTGCCCGTGCCGCTGCCCAGCTCGACGAGGACGTCCCCGGTGCGGAGGCTCGAGTGCGTCTCGAGCAGCGGGAGCAGCGTCTCCGGATAGCCGGGCCGATAACGGATGTAATTCTCGACCCGGGTGGAAAACCGTTTCGTCGGGTCGACGGGCATCCCTACCCTCGCTCGATCACCTCGATCAGGTGGTAGCCGAACTGGGTCTTCACCGGGCCCTGGACCGTACCGACATCGGCGTTGAACACGACATCGTCGAATTCCCGCACCATCTGACCGGGACCGAACTCGCCCAGGTCACCGCCCTGCTTGCCCGACGGGCACGTGGAGTGCTGCTTGGCCAGCTCGGCGAAGTCCGAGCCTTCCACGATCTGTTGTTTGAGCTGGTTGCAGGCGTTCTCGTCGGCGACGAGGATGTGACGGGCTCGAGCTTTCATGGCATCTCCTTTGAAAGCGTCAACCTAGCACACCGCACTGACGCCGCTAGGCGTCGATCGGGATGTGCCCGGGACGGTCGGCGACGTCGGCCAACCAGCGCCGGATCTCGACGAAGCGCTCCAGATCAAACCCACCCTCATCGGCGGTATGGGTATAGGCGTAGAGCGCGATGTCGGCGATGGTGTAGCGGTCACCGGCGAACCAGCGGTTGACCGCGAGGTGACGTTCCATGGCTTTCAGCGCCGCGTACCCGCCGGCGGTGCGTAGCTTCATCGGCTCGGGATACTGATCGGCGACCTTGGCGTAGGTGACCCAGAAACGAACGACCGCGATGTTCGGCTCGTGCAGGTTCTGCTCGAAGAACATCCACTGCAGCACACGGGTCTGCTCCAGCAGATCTCGCGGGAAGTACTCGGTGTTCTGGGCCAGGTAATAGAGGATCGCGTTCGACTCCGGCAAATGCGTGCCGTCGTCGAGCTCGAGCACGGGAACACGCAGGATCGGCGTCTTGTCGCCGAGCTGCTCCTTGCGCTTCGTTCGATCGACCACGTCGATCTCGACCGTCTCGAACTCTTTTCCGAGAAGCGACAGCAAGAGACGAACCTTGTAGCAGTTGCCGGAGACGGCCGAGTTGTACAAACGCAAGATCAGACCTCCTTCGGGGAATCCCCGCGGCTGAGGCCGTAGCGCGGCAAGCCGTCGTCGACCTTCAGCCAGGGTACCTTTCGATCGAACCAGACGTGGTCATCGGGCTTCAGACCCGACGGATCGTCGAGCGTGCCCGCCGTCACGTCGATGTGATCCGGCGAATCCGCGTGTTCGTAGGTCAGCGGGCTGCCGCAGCGTGAACAGAAGCGGCGCGTCACACCGGGCCGGGTCGTGAAGGCCGCCGGTTGTCCGCGGAGCCACTCGAAGTTGGCGCACTCGGCCTCGACCCAGGTCACGAACGCGGTCCCGCCGAGCTTGCGGCAATGGATGCAGTGGCAATGGGTCACGCTGTATTCGTCGCTCACGCGGTAACGGATATCCCCGCACAGGCAACCGCCTTCCATCGTCGCCATCGTTTACCCCTCCGCCCGGTACTCGCGCTTCAACAACCCGTAGACCACCGCGTCCTGGATCTCGCCGTTGACCCTATAGGACTCGCGGCGGCAGCCCTCCTTTTGAAACCCGAGCCGTTCCAGCAACCGGATCGACGCCGGGTTGCGCGGATCGACGTCGGCCTCGATCCGATGCAGGTCGAGCGTTTCGAACCCGTACGAGACGATCGCCGGCAGCACGCGACCCATCACGCCCTTGCCCCATTCGGAACGCGCCAGCGCATACCCCAGCTCGGCGCGACGATTCTGCGAGTCGAGGTTACACAGCGTCGTCGTCCCGATGACGCGGTCCTCCTCAGGGCGAACGAGCCCCCACTGGAACAGGCTGCGCTGCTCGAAGCCATCCCGGATCTCTTTGGCGAGATCCTCGGCCGCAGCGAGGTCTTTCAGAGCGGACGTGCTCCAGTAGCGCATGACCTCGCCGTCCCCGAAGATCGTGAACAGATCGGCCGCGTCTTCGGGACGGATCATGCGCAGCTTGAAAGGTCCCGCCTCGATCGTCGGTAACTCGGTCGCGCCGGGAAGGAAGGGCATAAGAGAAATGGTAACAGGCGGCTACCCCGTGGCGCGCGGCCTCCCCGCAACGGTGATCGAGATCGAACGCTTCCGCGGCCCGTCGAGCTCGACGAGGAAGATCGACTGCCAGCGTCCCAGCTCGACACGTCCTTCGAGGACGTTGAACTGCTTCGAGGCGCCCAGCAGGAGGGCGCGCGCGTGCGCATGCCCGTTGGCGCGCTCGTCCGGGACGAGGTTGACGGTTCGGCGGGTGAGGTCGTCGTGGGCGTACGACCCGTTGGCCGGCGCGATCCGCGCGAGCATTCGCTTGAGATCTTCGAGCAGCAGCGGTTCGTTCTCGTTGGCGACGATCGCGGCGGTCGTGTGCAGGGCCTGAATCTGCACGTAACCGTGACCGACACCGGAGCGGCGCACCGTTTCCGCGACCCACTCGGTCAGGTCGATGAACTGCATCGGCTCTTCCGTGCGTAGGGGCAGCAGGTCGTTGTGGAAAATAGGATCGTCGAACCGGGGTTGCGTGACGTACATCGGGACCTCCGTCCTGGTGGATGAGTAAAAGCGTCACAAAGAAGATCGGTCTCGATGGGCGGGAAGACCTGAGCGTTTTGTGATCAGGCCGTGATGGTTTCGTGAAAAAGTCGGGTATATTTGGCCCGAAGATCCGAAGCGGAGCCGCCGGGGGCAGGTCGTTGGATAAACGAGTCGGCGTCTGGAGAGACTGGCTGCATCCGTGGATCTGGATCACCGTCGTCGCCAGCGTCGTCGCCGCCGCGTTCGTGTGGCCCGACCCGGACACGTTCGCGAACACCCTGGACATCTGCGACGAGCTGTTCGCCGACTTTCACATCCACTACCTGCCGATGGCGAGCGCGCTTCCGGGGACGGATCGGCCGGTTGCGGGGTTCTTTTACCCACCGCTTCTCGGGCTCGCTCTCGTCCCGCTGGGACGGTTGCCGGAGACCGCGGCCGTCTGGGCCTGGGGCCTCTTTCAACTCGGAGCGCTGGCGCTCCTCGTCGGCGCCGTGGCGCAGTTGTTCCGAAGCAGGGACCCCCTGGGCCGATCCGCCATCGTTCTGGCCACGCTCTGGTCCGTTCCCGCGCTGCACAACCTCGCCTGGGGTCAGGTGAGCACGTTCATGTCCGGGCTCGTGATCGTGTCGCTCGTCGTCGCTCCGACCGCCTCCGCCGTTTTGCTCGCGCTCGGTGTGGCGTTGAAGGTGTACCCGCTCGTCTTCGTGCCGCTACGGGCCGCCACGCGCTTCGGCTTGCGATGGCTGGGGCTCTGGGCCGGCGCGACCGCGGTCCTGTTGCTCGGTGTACCGGCGCTGTTCATGGGGTTCGAGCCGATGGCCGGCTTCTACGGCTGGGTGTGGCGGTACCACGCGGCGGTGGGACCCTCGATCGCTCTCGACCCGAACTCTCAGTTCATCCCTCACGTCCTCGGCCGCTGGCTCGATGTTCCCCGCGAAACCGGCATCCCGGATCTCTGGCTGACGGCATCGCGGGCCACGGGGGCGGCGATCGTGATCTTCTTCGCGACGATCGCCTACCTGGGCAAGACGCCACGTTGGGTTCCGGTCATCGGTACGTTGACGTCGATCGCGTTCCTGATTCCGACATCGTGGGCGCACTACTTTGCCCACCTTGCGCCCTGCTTCGCCGGCCTGGCCCTGTACGGACACGACAGAAGCGACCGCGCGCGGCTGCGGCTCGCCATCCGGTGGATGGGATGCATCGGTGTCCTGCTGGTCAGCTTTCCCATGCAACAGTTGCTCGGTGGCTGGAGGCCCTACGCCGAGGCGGGCATCGTGGCCGCGGCGAACCTCCTGCTGTTGCTCGTCGTGATCCTCGCGATGGCCGCGACTAGAAGCTCCAGGCCAGCATCACCTGCGGTCGTCCGGGATCGAGGTTGAACGAGACCTGCAACGCGGTTTCGGATCCGAGGATCAGCTCGCTGACGAAGACCCCGGCGAAGTTCCCCAGCCCGGCCCCGAAGAGCACGTCGGTCGGGTAGTGCACGCCCGCCTCGACCCGGGCCCAGGCGGTTCCGGTGGCGAGGGCCGTCAGCCCCCATCGCAGGCTCGCCCGGGCGGGTCTCGGCAGGTCGCTCTCGCGCAGGCTGCGATGACCGAATGCCGCATACGCGAACGCGCGCGATGTGTGACCGGAAGGGAAACTGCGGTGGTTCGACCCGTCGGGCCGCTGGCGATGGGTCAGCCCTTTCAGCGAGCCGGTCGAGCCGCTGCCGACGATGGCCCCGAGGTAACCGACGCCGGTGTACGCCGCCCTGCGCTTGAACCCGTCGTCGCCGTCGGCGTCGTGCGCCAGGAAGAACGACGTCGCCGCCATGCCGACGTCGGACGCGAACCTCAGACGGTTGCTGGCGTTCTTGGCCGACTCCACGGATCCGAAGACCGGGGTTCTTCGAACGGCCCAGTCGGAGATCTCCGTGTCGTAGCCGCCGATCGCGACGGCCGCGGCGGCGGCGGTCGGAACCCAGGTATCGGGGTCCTTGACGGCCTTGGTGAACGCTTGCTTCCATTTGCCGGCATGAGCGGGAGAGCCGAGCAGGTACAGCAAGAGCAAGAGGGCGGGGAGCATCCGGGGGATGAGACGCATGATGGGCTACCTCGGAGAGGGGTTGAGATCAGGGCTCGACCGCGACGCGAAGGACGCCCGCTTCCAACAACGGGGTCAGGCGGCTGGTCGCGGTGACGATCTCCAGCGCTTCGGTCGGGGTGTAGCGCGCGAGGTCGCCCTCGAGCACGGCTCCGCGCGCGGCGGTCTCGGCAGCCGCATCGGCGTACTCGAGATCCCAGCCCCGTTCGCGCGCGAGCCAGCGGAGGAAATCATCCGCGGCGCGGCCACGAAAGTCCGGCATCGAGACGAGCTCGGTGACCCAGTCCCAGTGCGGGCCATAGGAATCGATCAAGGAGATCGTCGGCTCCCCGTCGGGGGCGACGAGCAGCTCCTCACCGGTGTCGACCGTGAGGTCGCCGCCTTGTCGGCTCAGAGCCACCGAACCCTCGCGCAAACGTAACCGCAGGATGGAGTCGACGAGCTGCGCTTCGTACTGCGTCCCGATCTCCCTCACGGTCCCGTACGGCGTGACCAGATCGATCGGAGTTGCGCGCCCCTGCGGACCGGAGTCGAGGTAGATCCTCCCGGCGGCGAGCTCCAGCCCGCCGGCGTCGAGAAGCCGCACCTCGCTGTCGCGATCGATGCGCGCATAGTGCCCGGTCTCCAGTCTCAGCGAGACACGTCCCGTCTCCGTCCGCAAGACCGTCGCGGCCTCGAGGGGCGCGCCGCCCCAGAGGGTGCTCCAGCCGCGCCGATCGAGACCCGCCGTGCGGACCGGCCCCTCCACGTGCTCGACGTGAGCGACGGTTCGGGCGGCGGGGACGTTTTCCTCTCCGGGGATCGAGCGGAGGACCAAGGCGATCCCGGCGATCGCCGCGGCGGCCGCCGCGACCGACCAGAAAACACGCTGGCGCCGGCGTTTGCCGACCTCGCGCTTCCAGTGAACCCGTGTGGCCGCACGGACGCGCGCCGCCCGCTCGGCGGGAACGTCGGACACTCGCCCGGCAAGCTGAACCAGTCGGCCGACATCGTCGCGTTGCGGTGTGTTGTTGGAGTCTTGGTCGCTCATGTCGTTCGCTCCGAAAGGCGAGAGCCCGCCGATTCGCTTGCCATCGTGCCGAAGAGATCGCGGAAGGCGGCCCGTGCTCGCGTCAGGACGGACTCGGCCGCCTTGGGTGAGACGTCGAGCCTTCGCGCAATCGTGTTGACCGGCAGGCCGTCGAGGTACTTCCATTCGAGCGCGCGCGCGTAACGCGGCGCGAGCTGGTCGAGGACGACACGCGCGAGCCGCGCGAGCTCCGCGCGTTCGAACATCTCATCGGGTGTGTGAAGATCCGCACCGATCGATTCGAGTGCGGCGCGAACGCCGGGCCTTTCCTCGATCAGGTCGACCGAATCGGCGGCGATTCGGTTCTTCCGGAGGTACGTCGAGATTTCATGACGGCAGAACGTACAGAGCCAGGTGAACAGCGCCGCCTCCCCCCGGTACGTATGCAACTTCGTGATCGCCAGGCACAGCGTGGACTGCGCGATCTCCTCGGCGGCGTCCTCGTCACGCCGGGTGCGGGCCAGGGCAAAACGATAGAGACGCGGGAAGTACGTCTCGAAGAACTCGTCGAACGCGGTCTCGCGGCCGCCGAGCATCGCCTTGACCAGTGTCTTGTCGTCCCGATACATCGATACACGTCCCTCTCAGACGGTGAGAGAGCCGGAGCGCGGGCAATCCTTCGCCACGATCAGAATTCCCACAAAAGGTTGAAGGACGGACGGATCCCGATCCACGGGTCGAACACGCGGGCCACCCGTGTCGGTCCCGGCGGGCCGTTCTCGAAGATGAATTCGTCGACGCAGCAGAGGTTCTTCGTATCCAGCAGGTTGGCGACCTCGAGGGTCAACCACAATTTTCCGCGGCTCGACTCGAAGGACCGCCGGGCCTTGACGTCGAACCGCCGGTAGCCCGGGAGCCGGTCACTGTTCCGAGGTCCGACGATCAACGAGGTGTCCAGCATGCCGCCCGGGAGAATCACGATCTCGCCGGCCACGGGCGTCGTCGGCCAGCCGCTGCGCATCGTGCCGCTGAGAGCGACCGACCAGCGCTCCCCGGAACGATAACCGAGCAGGAACTTGATCGCGTGCGTCTGGTCCCACGCGCGCGGTATCCAGCGTCCGCCCTCACGATCCTCGGCGCGCGCCAACGTATAACCCGACCACCAGAACAGCCGGTTGCCGGCCGGACTGCGCAACAGGAGCTCGAGCCCGCGCAAACGAGCGCGGTCCGGAACGATGGACACCCGATCCGGCGCGGTCTCGGGAAACAGCTCGATCGGCTCGTACAGGTTCTCGAACCGTGGACGCAGCTGGGACAGCGACCGGTGGTAGGCGTCGACCCGCAGCCGAACGCCGCTCGCGAGCACTCGCTCGTAGGACAGCTCGACCTGTTCCGACGTCTCCGCGGGGGAGAAGGCCGTCCCACCGTCCTGGACGTCGAGCTCGTGAATCCGCTGCGATTGCTTGAAACGGCCGATCGCGAGCCGCAGCTCGGATCTCGGCCCCGGTCGCCAGACCGCATTGAACCGCGGGCTGAGGTGATTGTCGTCCGTATAGGACTGGACGTCCCAGCGAACACCGGTCTCGGTCGTCCACTTGCTCCCGAAGGAGCGACGGTGCGCCGCGAACACGCCGAAGGAGGAGCCGCGGGGGCGCAGCGACACCCGGGTCAGCGAGGCCGGGTCACCCAGCTCCTGCGTCGAATAGCGGTAGGCGGCGTGGAGGCCGCGGTATTCGGTGCCGAACTTGAGCAAATCCCGCTCACCGAGACCCCAGTGCGTCACCGACCGAACGCCGAAGAAATCGACCTCGCGGTCGTCGCTGACCTGCAGCAGGTCACCGGGCAGGTTGGAGATCCCGTCGCGAACCTTGTCGATGCGGCCGACGGACACGGTCGTTGCGGTTCGTATCGCGGGAGTCCACGCGGTCAAGACCCGGGACCAGAGGTTGGCGTTGCGCGTCTCGGCGTCGACCATTTCGTCTCCGGGTTCCTCGAACGCGAGTCGGTCGTAGCCGAGCAGCAGATGTGCCGAGAGCACCCACCGCGGCGAGACCGCAAAGCTCGTTTTCGCGTAGAGATCCTGGTAGCTCGGCTGGGATCTCTCACCCGCGCCGAGGTCCGTGTGATCGAATACCGCGTCCGTGTACCACGTGCGCGCCGAGACGAGCAATGCGCCGCGGCCGGAGGCCGTCGGTGATCGGAACGTGGCGCGGGAATTCAACGTTCCGACCTCGATCTCGCCACCGAACTCGTCCGGCACCAGCGTGGAGATCTCCACGAAACCGCCGTGGCGATCGCCCAGATCCGCGGTGTAGCCGCCGGAGCGAAGATCGATCGTGTCGACGGAGTTGCCGTCGATCAGGCTGTAGGGGCTCTGAAACGCCTGGAGGTGGTACGGGTCGTAGAGCTCGAGCCCGTCGAGGATCAGGGAGGCGTCGCGAGCCACGCTTCCGCGGATCTGGAACGCGGCCGAGTTTTCGGGGGCCGTCACGCCCGGAAGCAGCTGGACGACGCGTCCGGCGTCGACACTGGCGGAGGGAGCCGTGATCGCGGTCTCGTGCGTGAGCCGGAATCGCGAGCCGTGTTCCTGCCTGGCGACGGTGTGCCGGCCCGGCGTGACGACGATCTCGGTGACGAACGACGATCGCGGTGCCGGAACCACCAGCAGCGCTCCGGCCGGGCCGTCGCGCAGTGCGAGCTCGAACGGCGCCAGGAGCGCGGCCAGCGTTTCGACCGGCGTGCCTGCGGACGGCTCGATCTCGACGATCCAGTCCGGGCGGACGACCGCCGAGCTGAACACGAGATCGACGCCACCCTCCTGGAACTCGCGAAGCACCTCGATCAGCGGACGCCCGGCGTAGGGCGGATCCGCCATCGCGGGTAACCGAACCACGAGGCCGAAGAGGCAGCACAGCGCCGTGAGGGCAACACGTCTCACTGCCTTCATTGTCGACCCGCGATGCGCGGGGTTCAAGGACTACCGGGGATGGTTCATTTGCGACCCGACCGAAGGATCTTGCTCGTCGATCGCCTCCTACACGTTAACGCGATCGCCGCAAGTCGCGACGACCGTTCGGGAACCTTGTCACAGGAGGTCTATATGAATTTGCGAATCGGAAGAAAACTCGTCTTCGCCGTGGCGCTCATCGCCGTCGGTGGCCTGCTGGGCCCGGCGGAAGCGGAGTGCACCGTGGAGTACGACGCGGATTTCTTCATCGAGATCAACGCGACGGACGGGGATGCCGGCGTGCAGCTCAAGCTCGACGGCGAGGGCTGGAACGAGCTGGAGATGGTCGATCCGCTCGGCGCCGTCATCCTCGAGGTCACCGCCCAGGACGGCCCCGGCGGCAGCATCGGCGTCCAGGGGTTGACCGAGTTCTTCTTCGAGAGCGCCGAGCCGTCGTTCGACGTGCAGACGCTTCAGGAGCTGCTCGACCTCTTCCCGGAGGGAGACTACGAGTTCAACGGGTTGACGACGGACGGAGAGGAGATCTGTGCGACGGCGGAGTTCACGCACAACATCCCCGCCAAACCCGAACCCGACGTCGATGCCGATGACGACGAGGTCGAGATCTGCTGGGACGAGGTCGAGGATGCGTTCGACGATCCCAACGGAGCGATGGTCGGCGACGAGATCGAGATCGACATGTACCGGCTTGTCGCCGAGGCGCTCGACGAGGAAGGTGAGGGAATCGTCACGTTGGATATCGAGCTGCCCGGCGACGCGCTGTGCATGTCGCTCCCCGAGGAGTTCATCGAGCTGAGCCCCGTCGGCGCGTTCAAGTTCGAGGTCATCGCCACCGAGGAGAGCGGCAACCAGACGATCCACGAGGGCGAGTTCTCTCTCGAGGATGACGACGA
>JBFFZZ010000037.1:0-16822 GCA_041568335.1 Candidatus Polarisedimenticolaceae bacterium
GGATCGTCAGCGGCCCGCGCGGCCAGGGCATCGCACCGCTCCAGACCGGATCGGGGAGTAGTGCGACGAACCGCTCGATCGCCAGCACGGCGACCGACACGATCGCGACGATGCGCCAACCCCGGTCCCGGACGATCCGGGAGAAGAAGTGGAACCCGAGCCCCACCAACGCCGCGACCGCGGGGAGCATCAACTGGTAGTAGTGTGCGAAAAAGCGACCGCCCAGCTGAACGCAGATCATCGCGAGAAAGAGGTAGGCCGCGAACAGCGTCACGTCCCGTCGCGTGAGCCATGTCAACGCCGGCGACGAACACCCTGCGAGCCGGCCGGTCCATCCCGCCACCACGATCGAGGCTGCCAGGTAGGCGATCAGCAGGAGCGGTCGATACGGCAGGCCGAGTAGGAAGTGATCCAGCAGCGTCTGACCGCCATCGCCGGCCGCGCGAACAGCCGCCGCGTTGCCCGCGGCGTACACGTCGATGTCGGTGAACATGAACCCCAGGAACTGCGCAAGCGTGCCCTGGAACCAGAACGGGGCGAGATAGGCGATTCCCGACCCGACTCCTCCTGCCGTAAACCACCCCAAGTCGCGACGCAGCGTGGCGATCGATCGTCTCGCGATCGCATCCAACACCATCCACACGGGAATCACGAACACGATGAACGAGGCCTGCAGCTTGAACCACAAAGCCATCCCGCAAAGACCCCCGGCCAGGATCAGCCACAGCGACCGGCGTCTGGTTTCTCCCAGCGCCGTGTACAGGCCGAGCCCGGCCAGCGTGAAGAACGACGCAAACCACTCGCGGTTCACGACGAACCCTTCGAGCCGGGGCGCGTAGTGCAGGAATACCAGCCCGGCGATCAACCCGCTCCAGCGGTCCGCCACACGTCGCACCATCCGGAACAGGATCGTTGCCGAACCCAACGCGACCACCGCCACGAGAACACGCATGGCAAGGATCGGGTACGGCCCGACCAGCAGCGTCATGAGCTTGAACAACCCGAAGATCGCCGGTGCGCCGTGGGGCAGGAAGACGGACGTGCCCGTAGCGGCCAGGTAGGAAGCGGTGGCCTCGTACTGACTCTCGTCCGGGTTGAGGCTGACCGCGTCCAACACCGGGATCCACAACAGCGATGCGGACACGGCCATCAGGGCGAGGCAAGCGACATCCTGTCGTTTGAGGGAAGGCCGGGCCATGCTCGGTTTCGATTCTATCCCGCACCCTGAATGTCTGGTAGGCTTGGGCCTCTTTTTTCCATGGCATCGGTCGGGCCGAACGTCGCCGCGAGTCGACGGATCGGCGGGTCAGAGGAGAGGATCTCGATGAAGATTCGTACTGCTTTGTTGGTTGTCTTGTGTCTCGCCTTGGCCTTGACGCCGGCGCCGGCCAAGAAGAAGAAGGCCAAAGACGCCGACGAGGCGGAGGAAAAAGGAAAGCTCTCGGCAGGGACGTTCGCCGGTCTCGAACTGCGCGGCATCGGCCCCGCGTTGATGTCGGGACGCATCGCGGATATCGCGATCCATCCCGAAGACCAGAGCGTGTGGTACGTCGCGGTCGGTAGCGGCGGTGTCTGGAAGACGACCAACGCCGGCACCAGTTGGCAGTCGATCTTCGACAAGCAACCGTCCTACTCGATCGGTTGTCTGGCGATCGATAAAGCCAATCCCGAAACGATCTGGGTCGGCACCGGAGAGAACGTCGGCGGCCGTCACGTCGGTTACGGTGACGGCGTCTACAAATCCACCGACGGCGGCGAGAACTGGGAGCCCATGGGTCTCGAGAATTCCGAGCACATCGGCTCGATCGCGATCGACCCACGCGATTCGAACGTCGTCTACGTCGCGGCCCAGGGACCGCTCTGGTCCGCCGGCGGTGAGCGTGGCGTGTTCAAGACCACCGACGGCGGTGAGACCTGGGAGAAGCTGCTCGGCGACGACGAGTACACCGGGGCCAACGAGGTCGTCATCGACCCGACGCGCCCGGACGTCCTCTATGCCGCGACGCACCAACGTTTCCGTAACGTCGCCGCGCTGATCAACGGCGGTCCCGGGACCGGCGTCCACAAGACCACCGACGGTGGCGCGACCTGGCGTGAGCTGACCAACGGGCTGCCCAAGGAGGACAAGGGCAAGATCGGGTTGGCGATCTCGCCGCACGACCCCGATGTGATCTACGCCACGGTCGAGCTGGCGCATCGCAAGGGCGGCTTCTACCGTTCGGACAACGGCGGGGAAAGCTGGAGCAAGCAGAACGACTACATCTCCGGCGGCACCGGCCCGCACTACTACCAGGAGATCTTCGCCAGCCCGCACGCCTTCGACCGCGTCTACCAGATGGACGTGCGCCAGCGCGTCACCCACGACGGCGGCAAGACCTTCGAGCGCGTGGGTTCGGCACACAAGCACAGCGACAACCACGCGCTGGCGTTCGACCCCAACGACCCGAACTACTTGCTCTCCGGCAACGACGGGGGGCTCTACGAGAGCTGGGACCTGGGCAAGAACTGGAAGTTCGTGGCCAATTTGCCCGTGACGCAGTTCTACAAGGTCGCGGTCGACTATGACGAGCCGTTTTACAACGTCGTCGGAGGCACGCAGGACAACAACACGCAGTACGGCCCGTCGCGCACCGATAACGTCCACGGGATCCGCAACGCCGACTGGCAGATCACGCTGTTCGGCGACGGCCATCAGCCGGCGATCGATCCGACCAACCCCGACATCGTCTACTCCGAGTGGCAACAGGGGAACCTGGTGCGCTGGGACCGGAAAACCGGTGAGATCGTCTACATCAAGCCTCAACCGCGGGAGGGCGAGGACTCCGACCGCTTCAACTGGGACGCGCCGATCCTGATCAGTCCGCACGACCCGAAGACGATTTTCTTCGCGAGCATGCGTGTCTGGCGCAGCGACGATCGCGGCGACAGCTGGACACCGATCAGCGGCGATCTGACCCGTGACATCGATCGGCTCACCGAGCCGGTGATGGGGCGCGTCCAATCCGCGGACGCGGTCTGGGATCTGATGGCGATGTCCGAGTTCAGCACGATCACGTCTCTGGCGCAGTCGCCGAAGAACGCCGATCTCATTTACGCCGGCACCGACGATGGTTTGATCCGCGTTACCGAGGACGGTGGTGAGAGCTGGCGCCGCATCGATTCGCTCCCCGGCATCGCCGATTACTTCTTCGTCAACGACATCAAGGCCGATCTTCACGATGAGAACACGGTCTACGTCGCCGTCGACCAACACAAGACCGGTGACTTCGCGCCGTATCTCTACCGATCGACCGATCGTGGCGCGAGCTGGACAAGCATCGTCGGCGATCTGCCCGAGCGGCACCTCGTCTGGCGCATGGTCCAGGATCACGTCAAGCCGGATCTGCTGTTCGCCGGCACCGAGTTCGGCGTCTTCTTCACGATCGACGGCGGCAAGAAGTGGATCGAGCTGTCGGGCAAGGCGCCGAACATCCCGTGGCGCGACCTGGTGATTCAGAAACGCGAGAACGATCTCGTCGGCGCGACGTTCGGCCGGGGATTCTGGATCCTCGATGACTACTCGCCGCTGCGGCACGTCTCGGAACAGTCCCTGGAGGAAGAGGCACAGCTGTTTCCCGTGCGCACGGCGAAGTGGTACATCGAGCGCAGACCGCTCGGCGGCGGTCCCAAGGCCAGCCAGGGCGAGGCCTTTTTCACCGCGCCCAACCCGCCCTTCGGGGCGGTGTTTACCTATCACCTGGCCGAAGGCTACAAGACGCGCAAGCAAGCGCGGCAAGAAGAAGAGAAGAAGATCGCCAAGGATGGGGGTGATACCCCGACACCCGGCTGGGACGCCCTGATCGAGGAGGACCTCGAGCCCGATCCGGAGATCGTTCTCACGGTTCGCGACGCCGACGGCGAGTTGGTGCGTCGGCTGACCGGTCCGTCGAAGAAGGGCTTCCATCGTGTCGCCTGGGACCTGCGCTACCCGTCGACCCGGCCGTGGACGCCTCCGAGACCCGAGCCGGAGTTCCGCAGACGGGGCGGTGGCGGCCCGCGGGTAATCCCCGGAACCTACTCCGTCCACCTCGCCAAGCGCATCGATGGCAAGCTCGTCGACCTCGGTCTGTCCGAGACGTTCGAGGTCGCTGCGATCCGCGACGGCGGTACGTTGAAGGGCAGGTCGATCGAGGAACGCACCGCTTTCGCGCGCCGTTTGGCCAAGACATCCGGCGCGGTCGGTGCTGCGGGCCGCAAGATCGGCGAGACGCTCCAGCGTGTCCAGGCGATTCAGCAGGTGTTGTTGCGTTCGACGATCGACGATCCGGCGCTGGACGACCAGGCGCGCGATTTGGAACGGCGGCTCAAGCTCCTCAACGACGAGATCGGCGGAAACGACAAACGGGACATGGCCAACGATCCCGGTCCCGTGTCGATCCAGGCGCGGTTGTCGGTCGCGCAGATCGGTACCGGAAACTCGACCTACGGGCCGACACCGACGCACCTCATGTGTCTCGATATCGCCGAGAAGAAGTACGCGGAGCTCAAGCGCAAGCTGAACGCGATCACCGAGAAGGAAGTCCCCGCGCTCGAAGCGGCGCTGCAAGCGGCCGGTGCGCCTTGGTCGCCCGGGCGGCCGGTTCCGGAACGGGACTGATGCTGTCGGTCGTGGCCTTCAGCGGGAGCTCGCGTCGCGGCTCCCTGAACAAGAAGCTCGTCCATGCGGCGGTCCTGGCCGTCCGCGACGCGGGCGCCGATGTCGAGGAGATCGACCTGCGCGACTACGCCATGCCGCTGTACGACGGCGACGACGAGAAGGCCAAGGGGCCACCGGAGAACGCGGTCCGGTTACGGCGGCTCTTCGCACGCAAGGACGCGTTGCTCATCGGGTGTCCGGAGTACAACGGGCTGATCACGCCGCTGCTCAAGAACACCATCGACTGGATTTCCCGGCCGGACGCCGACGGCAGACCGGGAACGCTGGCCGTCAAGGACAAGCTCGCCGCGTTGACCGCGGCAAGCCCGGGTGCTCGGGGCGGTCTACGGGGCCTGGTGCACGTCAGGATGCTGTTATCGAACATCGGGATGTTCGTGCTGCCCGATCAGCTCACGTTGCCCCACGCGACGAAGGCGTTCGACGAGGACGGGGCGCTGAGGGACGAGGCGACGGTCAAGCGATTGGTCGCACTGGCCGACGGCTTCGTCAGCGCGGGAGAGCGGTTGAAAGGGATCAAAACGCGATCTGGGCGTTGACCAGAATCTGATCTTCGTGGATGCCCTCGACGGGATGAACGAAGTTGACCTGGAGCTCGGAGGCGCCCGTCGGCCAGAAGTTCAGGCCCAGCACGACCCAGTCGGAATCCGCACTTCCGTCATCCGCGGAGAACGTGTCCCAGCGGAGCAAGACCTGCGTCCGTGGCGATGTCGCGTACCCGGCGGTGAGGTGCAACCCGTCGGGCTCCGTGCGCGGCCCCACGAGCGGTGTGAGCCTTGCCCGGATGACCTCGGTCGCGAGCAGCCACTTCGAGCGAGTCCAGCGAGCGTCGATCCCGACCAAGCTCCGGCGCCCGGCAAAGGCGGTGAAGAATCCACCGGCGGAATAATCGGCATCCTCGCTCGCGGCCGCGTTGATTCCGACGAGCAGGCGATCGCCGTCGCTGCGTCGCGCGGCTCGGGGCTCGAAAGTCACCCGACCGGCGCGGAGGAATCGGTCGTTGTCGTTGCCCGCCGCCCCACGGTTGCCGTTGAACAGCCCGGCGGCCCAACCAACGCGCCGATCCGCGAAGGCGCCGCGGGCCTGCAAGCCCGCGCTGCGCCCCGGTGCCAACGCGGTCACCACCTGGGAGCGATTGACGAAGTCGATGCTCGCGGCGGAGGTCAGGAACTCGGCGCTGAACGGAGCCTTGAACAACCCCAGGTCCCAGCCCGGGCCACGCGTCGGCTCGTACGAAACACGCCCGTCCAGCAACTTCGCGTCGTCGGCGAAGCTACCCTGAAAAAAGTAACCGAAGCCTCGATCGAGATCGCCGGACAGGCTGACCCGCGCGTTGGCGATCGAAACGCCGTTTTGTCCGCTGAACGTGCGCGTGTCCTGGGCGTCCACGACGACCTGAAGCAGGAGACCCACGTCCAACCAGCCACGCTTCAGGGCTCGCTCCAGCTGCCGCAATGCCGGCTCTTCGGGCTCCTGACCGAGCGCGCTCGGCACGATGGTGGCCAGCACCAGGCAGATTCCTAGGACAGGGTGCATTTTCGGGCCACGCATCAGGGTCTCCTTCGCCGAAAAATCGGCCGAGGATCCTACCTCAAACGGTCCGGTTTCGCCTCCGGAATCGGGTCGCGCATCTCCAGCCAGGCGATCCCCGCAAGCGCGGCGAGGTTGGACCACGCGAGCCAACCCATCCCCGCATACCGGCCGGCGAAGCCGGAGCTGACGACGGCCTGCCACGGGAGACTCCCGAACGCGACGGAGATCGCCAGCAGCGCGCCAACCGGAATTCGGTCGCTACTCCGGACCGCAAAGAGTCCGTGGCCCAACACGAGCCAGGCGACCGGCAGGTGCACGAAGTAGTGCAGCCACGACGTGCGAACGAGAAAGGCGAACAGCCCGCCCGCGACGGCAAAAGCGCGCAGGTCCCGATCGTCCGTCTCGTTTGCCCGGATGCGTAGGAGCAGGAGCAGCAGCGCGCCGGCGAGGATCCAGCTCGGGATCGCCAGCGCCAAGCTCTGACCCGTGCCGAGCAGCCGGGACAAGACGGCGGGGAGGTACTGCGGGCCGGGATTCGTCGGGATCCAGGTGTTCAACGAGTGCGTCAGCTGTGCGAGAACCGACTCGTAGAAGGCGACCGTACCCGATCGACCGAGGACGATCAGCGGCAACAACAACGCAGCGGCGATGGCCGTCGCCGCTCCAGCCGCGACCGCACGCCAGGATCGACGCGCCAGCGGCCAGCTCAGCCACAACACGGGATACACCTTCGCGGCGGCGGCGATGCCGAGGATCGTTCCTGCAAGCCATCCGCGCCGATCGAGGATCACGAACGCGGCCAGACCCGCTGCGGCGAGTCCCAAGCTGACCTGTCCCCACACGAGGTTCTGCAGCACCGGAACGGACAGGATGGTCGCGGCGGTGTAGGTCGCGGCGAACCACGGGCGGACGGCGGGCAGCAGGTGCGGCGGTCCGATTGCCCAGCCGGCGAGCAGCACGAGCTGAAGCACCGTCCACACCGTGTTGGCCGTCCCGGAGGGCAACGCAGCCAAGGGCTTGAGCAGGATCGCGATCGTCGGCGGGTAATACCAGACGCGGTCCGGCTCGAGGCTGGCGATCGTCGGGTAGTAGTGGCGCAGGAAATCCGTGCCGAGAAACGCGCAATTCTCGTCGACCGATACGGCCACACGCGCCGGCCCACCGGCCCACGCGACGATGAGCACGCCGCCGGCCAGCAGCACCACGAGCTGTAGCGCGACGCAGCGCCGCCGGTCGTTCATCGAAGTCCTAGAAGCGGAATAGCAGCTGTCCGACGACCCTGCGCGAGATCAGGTCGCCGAAGATGTGCTGCTGGACATCCTCATCGAACAGGTTGTAGGCCGAGACCGACAACGTCGTGGTGTCGCCGAAGCGCACGCCCACGCTCGTATTGACCGTCGTGAACGAATCGGTCGGCCCCCAAAAAGAGGAGTTGAGCACGTCGGTCCAGAAGGCGTCGTCCTGGTAGTTGACGTTGCCGTTGACGTACCAGCGTTCCGCATTGAAGGCGAAGCCGCCGTTGGCGCGGCTGTTCGGCGGCTGGTTGATCTCGTCGACCATCGCGCCGCTGGCGAGTGTCGCCTGCGGGATCCCGGTGACGTCGGGATCGTCCTGCCAGGAGTAGTTGAGGAACCAGCTCCACTGATCGTTGAACCGGCTGTTGAGTCCCAGCTCGACACCCTGATTGACGATCTCGCCGATGTTCCGATAACTGAACAAAGCGGGGATCATGTTCAGCGGTGGGAAGTCGAGCGCGGCCGCCGGAATACCGGTTCCCGCCCACCCCGGAGGTGGGTTGGTCGAGTTATAGAAGGCCGCCGTGTAGAAATCGATCGAGTCCTGGGTCTCGTTACGGTAGATCGAGGCGGTGAAATCGGTGTTGCCCAAGCGGGCCACGTAACCGATCTCGAACGCGTCGAGCTGCTCTTCGGTCAGGTTGAAGTTACCCATACCCGCACTGACGACCGGGAACGCGGGCGGGCCGCCGGCGCCGGACAGGTCGAGCACCGCGGGGATGAAGACGACGTCCAGGTAATTCTGCACCATGGACGGCGCGCGGAACGCACGGTTGTAGGAGAAACGCAGCGTGTGCTTCGGAGCGACCTTGACCAGCAGGCTGGTGCGCGGTGAGAAGACCGTGCCGATCGGGTCGATGTCGTCGCCGCGAGCGCCGATGACCCAGCGGACCTTGTCGCTCAGCAGGATCTCGTCCTGGATGTAGACCCCGTACTCCTCACGCGAATCGCCAAGCGGCGCGATCGACAGGTCGAACTCGTTCTTCCGCGCGTTGGCGCCATAGGTCAGGACATGCTTGCCTCCGAGGATTCGCGTATCGGAGTAGTCCAGGTTGTAGGTCTGGCTTTCGAACTTGAAGACGATCGGCATACCCGTCGTGGCGTCCACCGTCAACAGGCTCGGGGCATCGCCATCGAGCGCGTTCACGAAGAACGAAACCCGCTGGGCGTTCTTGTGCCACTCCGCGCTGACGAACGACAGTGAGGTTCCGCTCTCGATGTCGAACGGACCGATGCCCGTGTGGATGATGCCGTCGGTGGCGGCCCAGCCGCCCTTGACCGACCAGACCGAACCGCTGTCCTGGTCGATGTCGAAGCGGAAATTGAACTTGGGTTGCGATGTTCCTTGGTTCACGTAGCTGGGGTAGGGAGTTCCCCCGGGGTTCAACGGCCCGTCGGTTCCGGGGATGATACCCGTCGGCCGGTCATAGGGGTCCTGTTCGTAGTGGCTCGCGCTGAACTGGTACCCGAGCTTTCCTTTCACACCCGCGTGGGTCACGCTGGCGTTGACCGTGCCCAGCTCACCACCACCCAGGATCACGGTCGTGCCGACGTTCTCCTTGGGTGTCTTGGTCAGGATGTTGACCACGCCGGTCATCGCGTTGGCGCCCCACACGGCGCTGCCCGGGCCGCGCACGATCTCGATTTGCTTGATCTGATTGGGATCCATCGGCGCGAAGTCCCACATCACGAAACCGAAGAAGTCCAGGTAAAGGCTGCGGTTGTCCAGCAGGACCAGCTGGCTCGTCGCCAGCGAGTTGGTCGAACCGCGGCTGGTGACCTGGATATCCCGAGCGCTCATCTGCGCGACGTTGACGCCGGGGACCGTGCGCAGGACGTCCCCGTAGTTGTCCGCGGGTGTGTTCTCGAGGTCTTCCGATTTGACCACCGAGACCGCGGCCGGAGCCGTGTCCAGGGGTTGCTCGGTCCGCGAGGCGGTGACGATCACCGTCTCGGTATGGCTGGACACCTTTTCGACCTCTTTCTTCTTTTTAGTTTCGTCGTCGCCCTCGTCCTGGGCGAGGGCAGCGCCACCAACGAGGAAGACGAACAGGACCCAGACCATCCACGAACGTTTGTGCGGCTTCATGCGACCCCCTTAGTTAGGCAGTGGATGCCACCGGGTCGGTTCGAGGGTCCCCGGGGGCGTCCGTTGACGCCCGCATCATAAACGATAAGGGCCTCAGATCATGCATGCATGGTCCGGAGTCCGTCAGGCTCCGACCGGATCTCCCGAGAGCACGCGATCGAGCGCGTCGGCCAGGTCGTTCGAGGAGAACGGTTTGGAGACGTAATCGTCCATCCCGGCCTCGAGACACCGTTCGCGGTCGCCCATCATGGCGTGCGCCGTCAACGCGATAATCGGCGTCCGGAACGGCGAAGCGGATTCCTTCTGCCGGATGCGCTCGGTGGCCTCGAAGCCGTCCATATCGGGCATCTGAACATCCATCAGGACCGCGTCGAATCTCCGCTTTCCATGCGCCGCCAACGCCTCGCGTCCGTTGCTGGTCATCACCGCCTCGTGACCGAGCTTCTCGAGGATCCGGGCCACCACCACACGGTTGACCTTGCTGTCCTCCGCCACCAGGATGCGCAGCCGGCGGGTTGGTGGCTCCAGTTCGACGGGCGGGCTGACACTGTCCTCCGTGCTGTCCGCGCACACGCGCGTCGGGAACTCGAAACGGAATGTGCTGCCGCCCTCCGGATTGCCCTCGACGTCGATGCGACCGCCCATCATGCGAACGAGACGGCTGGAGATCGAGAGACCGAGACCCGTACCGCCGAAGCGTCTCGTCGTGGAGCCGTCAACCTGGGAAAAAGCGTTGAAAATCAGCTCGCGTTTGTCCTCCGGAACGCCGATACCGGTATCCCGAACCGTGAACTCGAGCACGACGTTTTCGGCGTCCCGAGTTTGGACAGCCGCGCTCAGCTCGACGAGACCCCGTTCGGTGAACTTGACGGCGTTTCCGGTCAGGTTGATCAGGACTTGCCGCAGGCGGGTCGGGTCGCCCTCGACGTAGGCCGGCACATCGTCCGCCGTCCGTGTGCGCAGCTCGAGCTGCTTGGCGCGGGCCATCGGCCCACACGTCCTCGCCGTTTCATGGACCATCGCGCGCACATCGATCGCGGCGGTTTCCAGCTCCATCTTGCCGGCCTCGATCTTCGAGAAGTCGAGGATGTCGTTGATGATCGACAGCAGGTTCGCCGCCGACGTACGGATCGTGCCGATGCACTCGCTCTGTTCCTCATCGAGCTCGGTGTCGAGCGCCAGCTCGGTCATCCCGATAATCCCGTTCATCGGCGTGCGGATCTCATGGCTCATGTTGGCCAGGAACTCCGACTTGAGGCGTGACGACTCCTGGGCTTGTTCCTTGGCCCGTTCCAGCTCTTGAGTGCGCACCCGTACCCGCCGTTCGAGATCGTCCCGCTCGGCCACCACCTCGGCGCGTGCGGTATCCAGCTCACGCGCCATCCGGTTGAACGCGACCGCGAGCTCGCCGATCTCGTCGTTGCGCCGGTCCGGGATCTGCACCGACAGGTCACCGTCGGCGATCCGCCTGGTGGCATCGACGAGCTCGCGCAGCGGACGCGCGACGATGCGGGCCAACCCTATGCCCAGCAACACGCACAGCAACAACAACGCCGAGCCGGCCAGTGCGATCCGGCCCTGGAGCATCTTCGTCCGCGCGGAGGTGCGATCGGCCGAGAGGACGAGCTCGATCTGGCCGATTTGTTCGACACGGACGATTGCATTGCGCTCCAACGCAAACGCAGAGCTTTCTCCGCCGAGATCGGCGGTTACATGGGTGAGGATCGGGCGATAAATCGTGATTGCGTCGATGTCGATCTCGCCGGAACCGATGGTGAGCTCGGTCAAGGCGATGGCCGAGGCGTCACGAACCACGATCCGGCGCACGTCCTCGTCGTTCAGTGCGGCGCGCAAGGTGTTCTGGATCTCACTGACGTTGCCCGCGAGGATCGGAAGCTCGGTGTTGTGCGCCATCGTGTCGGCAAGCAAATGGCCGCGGACCTCCAGATCGCGGAGGCCTTCCGCCTGAAGGGTGCCCCCGACGTACCAGACGGCACCCGCAAGAACCAGTGTCAGGGCGGCGGCAAACGGGACCACCATCCGGAACGCCAGCCGGTGGCGCGCGATGCGCGGCCCGGTCATCGCCCGACTTCCCGGGGAGCTCGACCGAGGACGTTCTCGGGTGTTTCGAGTCCCAGCCGCCCGGCCGTCGAACGGTTGATGAACACCTCGACGCCGGGCGGTTCCTCCGGAGGAACATCGGCTATGCTGCCGCCTTCGGCGACGTGCAGCGCCATCTGCGCGGCACGCCGTCCGACCGCCTCCGGATCGGCGGCGACGGCGGCGAGCGCCCCGGTTCGTACGTAACCCTCGGAGACCGCGAAGAACGGACGCCGGGCGCGGAGGCACTGGAGCAACAGCCTGCGCGCGTTCGAGTAGGTCAACACCGTGGGATCGGCCACGCTCCACAGGCCATCCACGCGAGGCAACAGCAGCCGCGCGGCCGTCAGGACTTCGCCCTCGTCACGGACGACCTGGGCCAGCAGCTCGAACTCGTACGTTTTCGCGACCGACCGCGCACGCTCGATGATCTCGGCGCTGTTCCGGGGGTTGAACAGCACCCCGAGCGTGCGCCCCTCGGGGAGCAGCTCACGCATCGCGGCGAACTGTGCGTCGAGCGAGATCGACATCGAGACCCCGGTCGTTCGGGTGATGTCGCGGTCCCCGGGCTGCGGCAGGTCGAGCGCCGCCGGGTCGAGCACCATCGCGTAGATCAGGGGGATGTCCGTTCCCGTTTGCCGGACCTCGCTCACCGCCCGGGCGCCGACCGCCACGATGACACTGGGTTGAAGCGCCAGAAGCCGCGAGATCGTCCGGCGGCCCGACTTCGGCTCGAGATCGATCCGTTGAACACCGACACGCGGTTGCAGACCGGCTGAGATCGAATCGGCCGACTCGGTATAGGCGGTCGCGCCGGGCGACACGACGAGTCCCACCCACGGGGATGCCACGGCCGGCGTTGCGGCAATCGCGACCAGGATCCCGAACAGGACCTTGAGCCGGGCCAGGAATGGGTGTCGAGACGTCATCAGGACCGGGCACCCACCGTCGGAGGCTGGAGTTCCGCCCGCCAGATTCGCTGAATCCTCATGACCCACATCGCTCTCTCATCGGGTACGCCCTAATAAGGAAAGGGATGACCCGACCCATCGAATATTCGGCGGGGGTCGGGGGCAGTCAAATTCCACTCTTTTTGCTTAGAATCCCACCCATGTGGACGCGTTTCGAACGGATTCCGCCGCAGGACTACCGTCTGCCCGGGGAATGGACCTCCCGTCTGCTGTCCCCCGCGCTGGTGGTTTACCTGGATCGTGTTCGCGAGAACATCCGTCGCATGTTGGCGCTGGCCGGCGACGCGAGCCGCTGGCGACCGCACATCAAGACCACGAAGATCCCGGAGATCTACGCGGAGATGACACGGGCCGGCCTGCGTCACTTCAAGTGCGCCACCCTGCGCGAGGCCGAGACCCTGCTGCAGGTCGTGCGGGAACAACGGGTCGAGGGTGCCGACCTGCTGTTCTCCTATCCGTTGATCGGTCCTGCGCTCGAGCGGTTGGGCACGCTGGCCGGACAGTTCAACGACGTTTCGATCTCGGTGCTTTGCGAGGACCCGGCGGCGATCGAAACGATCGATTCGCGGTTGGGGATCTTCGTCGACATCGACCCCGGCATGCATCGCACCGGGGTCGATCCCGAGCGCCGGGAGCGGATCCGGGCCATCGCCCTTGGCGCGGGTTCGCGTTTTCAGGGTGTCCATTACTACGACGGCCACATCCTCGGCGCGACCGCGGATTCCCGGCGTGAGCAGGCGCACCGCGGTTACCGGCGGCTGCTCGAGATCGTGGAGGATCTGGCGACGCGGGCAAAGGTCCCGGAGATCGTGACGAGCGGGACCCCGGCGTTCCGGTACGCCCTCGAGTTCGAGCCCTTTGCCGAGATCGGATCCTGCGCGCATCGGATCTCACCCGGAACCGTCGTGTTCCACGATCTGCGCAGCGAGCAACAACTCGAGGATCTCGATCTGGTACCCGCGGCGCTGGTGTTCGCGCGCGTCGTCAGCCGGCCGTTGCCCGATCGCGTCACCGCCGACGCGGGCTCCAAGTCGATCGCCGCCGAGGCCGGCGACCCTTGCGCGTTCGCCCTGGGCCATCCGGGGCTCGAGGCGCTCACCCCGAGCGAGGAACATCTGCCGTTCGCGGTGCGCTCCGGGCGCCGTCCGTCACGCGGTGAACCCCTCTACCTGGTCCCTCGCCATGTCTGTCCCACGGTCAATCTCGCCGAGCAGGCGTTGCTCATCGATGGGGATTCCGTCAGCGTGAGCCGCGTCGTGGCACGCGCGCACGAGCTGCTCGACGAAGGAGGCAGTTGAACGGGTGCTATCCTGCCGGCCACCGCATGACCGAAAACAGACACGAACGGACCGAGCGCCGCAGGTCCGGCCGTCTGGCCGCGATCCTGATCTTCGGCTTCATCACGCTCGTTCTCGTGCTGATGTTCCTTGCGGTCCGCGGTCCGCGCTAGTCGCGTATCGGTTATCCTGAATCCATGCTGCGACACCGGCCCGGCGCCCTGCTCGGCGCCGGCCTCGTCTGCGCCGGCTTCGCCTGCGCCGCCGGGGCCCCCGAGCGTACGCTGACGATCGTCCACACCAACGATCTCCACGCGCGGTTGTTACCCGACGCGAAAGGTCGTGGCGGCTTTGCGGAGGTCGCCGCCACGATCCGCACCGCCTGCGATGAGGCGGCTGCTTGCCTGGTGATGGACGGTGGCGACATGGTTCAGGGCAGCCCGGTGTCGTCCTTGTTCGAAGGGGTGCCGATCTACGAGATCGCCAACAGCCTGGGCTTCGACGTCGCCACGCTGGGCAACCACGAGTTCGACTACGGTTTTCAGAAGATCGCGCAATTCACCGACGCGGCCGGGTTTCCCATCCTCAATGCCAACATGAGTCATCCCGACGGCGGACGGCTCGGCGATGCCCCCTCCATCGTGTTGACCACGGAGAACGGGATTCGCGTGGGGGTCGTCGGCGCGGTGACGGAATCGTTGCCGTTTCTGGTCGCTCCGGATTTGCTCGGCGAGTGGGTCGCGCAACCGGTCGTCGAAAGCGTCTCCGGGATCGTCGCCGAGCTCGACGAGACAGCCGACCTCGTGATCGTGCTCGGGCATCTCGAAAACGACGAGGAGACCGCGCTGCTCGAGGTCCCCGGCGTCGACTTCGTCATCTCCGGCCACGACCACTCGGGCCTGAGCGAACCCATCACGGATGTCGACACGGCGATCCTCCGCGTCCGGGCGTTCGGTCAGCAGGTCGGCCGGCTCGAGCTGACGGTCGACGTCGATTCCGACATGGTGACGGCATGGTCGTGGGAGTCGCGACCGGTCCAGGACGTCGCGGAGCCGGACGCCGGGACACTCGAGATCGTTCAGGCCTGGGAAGCGAAGGTCTCGGCGCTCGTCGACATCGATCTCGCGACGGTCGGTCGTGATTACGACCGCCCCGGGATGAAAAAGCTGTTCGAACGAGCACTCGTTGAAGAAACGGGTGCGGACTTCGCCTATGTCAACCCGGGCGGGGTGCGCGCATTGTTCTTCGAAGGCCCGCTGCTGGTCCGCGATGTGTGGAACGCGATGCCGTTCGAGGATTACGTCGTGACCGGCACGATCGCCGGATCCGAATTGCCCGACTTCATCATCGAGGAACATGGTCTCGATCGCGAACGCTCCTACCGCTTCGCCACGATCGACTTCGTGGTGGCCCAGTGGAAACAACGCGGGCACGGCTCCCTCGAGGTCGAGCATGGGGAGCTGTTCCGCGATCTTCTGGTCCGCTGGATCGGCGAGCAGGAGCGGTTGGAATAACCTCGATCTAGTCCAGGAACAGTTTCCCGGGGTTGAGGATGCCCTGCGGGTCGAGGGCCCGCTTGAGCCGCCGCATCACCGCGACCCCGTCGCCATGTTCCTTCAGCACGAACTCGCGTTTGCCGAGACCCACGCCGTGCTCACCGGTCGACGTCCCGCCACAGGCGAGAGAACGCTCGATCAGGCGATGGTGAAACGTCTCGACGGTCGCCATCTCCTTCGCATCGCCGATATCCGCGAGCACGATGCAGTGGAAGTTCCCGTCACCGACGTGGCCCACGATCGGAGCTCGAATCGAGGTGCGCTCGATATCCGCCACCGTCGCCTCGATGCAGCTCGCCAGCTCGCTGATCGGGACGCACACGTCGGTCGAGACGGCCTGCGCTTCCGGCCGCAGGGCGCGTGCCGCGTAGTAGGCGTCCTTGCGCGCCTGCCAGAGCCGCCGGCTCTCTTCGGGATCGACGCTGCGGCGAAACCGGGCGCCGCCGTGCCGGTGGGCGATCGCTTCGACCTCGCGCGCTTGTTCCTCGACCGCAGCAGGGCTGCCGTGGAACTCGAAGAACAGCGTGGGCGCGAGCGCGTGGTCCATCCCGGAATAGCGATTGACCGCATCGATCGCAACGCCGTCGAGAAGCTCGGCTCGCGCGACCGGGATCGCGCGCTGCACGACTTCCATCACCGTCCGGACCGCCTGTCCGATCGTCTCGAACGTGCCGACCACGACGGCGATCGCGGGTGGGCGTGGGTGCAGCCGAACCGTCAATTCCGTGATGATCCCGAGCGTACCCTCGGCGCCGAGAAACAGGTGCGTCAGGTCGTAGCCCGACGAGGACTTGCGGGCACGGCTGCCGGTCCGGATCACGCGGCCGTCGGCGAGCACGACCTCCAGCGCCAGCACGTTGTCGCGGATCGTCCCGTAACGCACCGTGTTGGTGCCCGAGGCGCCGGTGGAGGCCATCCCGCCGATCGTCGCGTCGGCGCCGGGATCGACGGAAAAGAACACCGGAGCATCGGCGAGTTGCTCGGCGAGCTGCACGCGTCTCACGCCGGCCTCGACGACCGCATCCTGATCGTCGAGGTGGACCGCCTTGATGCGGTTCATCCGTGAAAGGTCGACCGCCAGGCCACCCGTCGGCGCCAGCGTGCCCCCCTCGACGGAAGTCCCCGCGCCAAAGGGGATCAACGGAACGCCGCGCTCGCCACACCACCGGACGATGCGCGTGACCTCGTCGGTGGTCTCCGGATAGGCCACCGCATCCGGCGGGGCCGCGGGATGGTGCGACGGGTCCCGGCCATGCTCGGCGAGACAGTCCGGGTCGGTCACACACCTGTCGCCCAGCCAGGCCGAAA
>JBFFZZ010000038.1:0-16504 GCA_041568335.1 Candidatus Polarisedimenticolaceae bacterium
GCGCATCAACCACACGTTCCAGGAGCTGGACGTCGCGGGTGGGACGCTGTTCACCGTCAACCTCACCCAGCTCCGGATGGTCTACCAGTTCAACGTGCGCATGTTCGCTCGCGCGATCTTCCAGTACCAGGACCTCGAGCGTGATCCGACGCTCTATACCTTCCCGGTCGCACCGAAAGACGAGAACCTGTTCACGCAGCTGCTGTACTCGTACAAGATCAACCCTCGCACGGTCGCGTTCGTCGGCTACTCCGACCGCCACATCGGCGACGACATGATCGACCTGACGCGCTCCGATCGGACGTTCTTCGTCAAGCTGGGCTACGCCTGGGTGCGTTAAGGGGTAGCCGGGGGTTCCGCCGCCGTACGATCGAGGCTGGCGATGCGGCGCTCGTAGAAGCTCAGCAGGCGGTCGTTGTTGGCGCGTGCAATCTCCACGGCCTGCGTGTAGCTCTCGCGGGCGAGCGCGAGGTCGCCCTTGCGCTCGTAGGCCTCGCCGAGACTGTCGCGCGCATTCGCGTCTTCGGGGAACAGCTCGATGTTTTGCCGGAACACACGGATCGACTCCTCGAACCGGTCGCGGCCGAGAAACGCGTAGCCGATGCCGTTGAGCGTGCCGGGAGTCTGCGGGGGCCAGCGCTCCAGCACGGTGTCGACGAAGCTCGACGCCTCGTCGTATTCCTCGCCACGGATCAACAGCCGGACGACCTGGGCGCAGAAGTTGCTGGACGGCTCGATCGGGTAGCCCGCGCGCTCGGACATCGTGTCGTAGTACGCGTAGAACGCCTCGACCCCGCCGGCGGCGCGGAAGGCGCGCCGGTTGCTCAGGCTCGGGTGCTTGACGTCGAGCGTGGCCTCGCCGACACCGTGCGCCGCCAGGTAGGTCGAGGTCAGGAGATCGATCGTCCCGAGCGGATCGACGTTGGCCAGCACGATCGCCGTCGTGCCGTCGTCGTAGAACGCCGCGACCGTGTTGTGCCCGGCGATGCGGCCGTGGTGCGAGTAGAGCGGTGCGGCCGGGTTGCGGACGAAATACTCCTGGTGATTGCGGAACCAGCCGTAGGCGTTGCCGTCCAGGCCGGGCGTCAGCATCGTCTCGGTCAGCTCCGGCGTAAGCAGCTCGTGGCTTTGCAACGCTCGAATAAACCGCAGCATGTCGGCCGCGTTGGTGTAGACGCCGCCCGCCCGCGGCATGCGTCGCTTGTCGAAACGCCCGTCGCCGGGGGCCAAGATCGACACGGGAAACTCGTGCTTGCGGAACGACCATCCCGGCGTGACGAGGTCGTCGAGCTCGTCGCGGCCGGCGAAGCCGGTGTTCGCGAGACCGAGCGGGACGACGATCCCCTCGTCCAGCAGGTCGCCCTGCTCCTTGCCGGTCACGCTCTCGAGGATCGCGGTGACGAGCTCGTACCCGAAGTTGCTGTAGCCGTACTCCGTACCGGGCTCGTGACGCAGCTCGACCTCGTCCCACTCGTCGGCGTCGGCATCGCGCGGCAGGCCGGACGTGTGCGAGAGCAGCTGGTGCAACGTGATGTGGCTGCTTATGTCGTCGGGAAACTCGGGGAGGTACCGGGCGACGGTCGCACCCAGATCGAGCGCGCCCGCGCCGACCTGCTGCAGCGCGAGCACCGCGGTGAACGGCTTGGCGTTGGCGCCGACCAGGAAGCGCGCGTCGATGCTCAGCTCCTCGCCGCTGTTGACTTCCGTACGGCCGTAGGCCTGGTTGAAGACGATCTCGTCGCCGCGCGCGACGAGCACGACCCCGTTGAACGGGCTGCGGATCCCGCTCTCGGGTCCACGCCGGTAGTACTCGTCGTAAAGCCCTTCCAACGTCGGCGGCGGGCCCTGACGCTGCACTGCGAGCAGGGCGATCCCGAGGACCACGGCCAGCCCTCCCACGATGAAGAAAAGCTTGCGCATACCCACCTAGCAACGATCCCGGGGCGCGGAGGGTTCCGACGAATTCAACGCCGCACCTCGATCCTGAACTAGAATCCCCGGCGGAGGCCAGGGTGACGATCGAGCCGGGCGCGAGATTACTGCACTACGAGCTCGTCGAGAAGCTCGGCGAGGGCGGGATGGGCGTGGTGTGGAAGGCGATCGACACCACGCTCGACCGGCCGGTGGCGGTCAAGCTGCTGCCGCCGGCGTTCTCCGAGACTCCGGAACGGCTGGCGCGGTTCGAGCGCGAGGCCAAGCTGCTGGCCACGCTCAACCACCCCAACATCGCGGCCATCTTCTCCGTGCATCGGGCGGAGGGCCAGCACTTCATCGCGCTGGAGCTGGTCGAGGGGGAGGACCTGGCGACGCGCACCGCGGCGGGACCGCTGTTGCTCGAGGATGCGCTCCAGGTTTGCCTGGAGATCGCGCAGGCGCTGGAGGCGGCGCACGCGAGCGGCGTGATCCACCGCGACCTGAAACCGGCCAACGTGAAGCTCGGCGCGGACGGCAAGGTCAAGGTGCTCGACTTCGGGCTGGCCAAGGCGATCGAGACGCCGGTGGCGTCGGACACGTCGCCGACGTTCGCGCCGACGGTGACCTCGGCGGGCACCCGCGACGGGGTGATCCTCGGCACGGCCGCCTACATGAGCCCGGAGCAGGCGCGCGGCAAGCCCGCCGATCAGCGGGCCGATCTGTGGTCGTTCGGTTGCGTGCTCTACGAGTGTCTGACGGGGCAGGTGCTGTTCCGCGGCGAGACCGTGTCCGATTCGCTCGCGGCGATCCTGCGCAAGGAGCCCGACTGGGACCGGTTGCCGGCCGAGACACCCGTCAACGTGCGCACGTTGCTGCGGCGTTGCCTGACGCGCGACCCCGATCGCAGGCTCCACAGCGCCAGCGACGCGCGGATCGAGCTGCTGGAGGCGATCGAGCATCCGGAAACCGCTCCGGCGACCGCAACGACGGCGAGGCCGGCGCCGAGGAAGCGGCTCGGCACCGCCCTGCTGCTGATCGTCCTCGGTCTGGCAGCGGGCTGGGGCTTGGGCGCGCTGCTCGGCGGATCCGGTGAGCGCGTGCGGGAGATCGCCCACGTCGGCATTCCCGTTCCCCCCTCGCTGAGGATGGCCCTGGCCCCCGAGCTGACCCCCGACGGGAAGACCGTGGTCTTTGCGGCATTGGATCACGATGCCGGGTACGAGGAGCGTAGCTACCGCCTGTTCGTTCGAAGGCTCGACGGTGACGAGGTGATCCGCGTCGATGGATCGGAAAACTCCCAGAACCGGATCACCCTTTCCCCCGACGGTCGCTCGATCGCGTTCGTCGCCAACCCCTCCCGTCTGGCCCGACCGGACCTCTTCCGCGTGCCGGTGGACCTCTCCGCCCCGCCCCAACGACTGACGGAATGGAACGACGATCTCAGCGAACCCATCTGGATCAACGACGGGACGCTCGTCGCAACCCGGGCGCGCGATCAGGTGATCTTCCGCTACCCGGCGACCGGGGGGCCCGCCGGAGCGGCGATCGCGATCACCGGGGATCCGGCGCCGCTCGTGGGCGGCGCCCGATCCGCCCTGCCGGACGGCCGGCACGTCCTCGTCCAGGCGGTCACGTTCGAGACCGGTGTGTACCAGCAATACATCGGTGTCGTGGATTCCGAAACGGGCGCCTTCAAGCGGTTGCTCGACCACGGCTCACGACCACGATACATGCCGCCGGGCTTTCTGGTTTTCAGCCGTGCCGACCAGCTGCTCGTCGTTCCGTTCGACGCCGACCGGCTGGTGATCACCGGGTCGCCGCAGACGCTCATCGGACGGCTCTGGGCACCCGGCGGGTACACCGGCGGCTCGTTCGCCGTCTCGGCCTCCGGCGACCTCGTCTATTACACGGGGGGCGTCCAGGGAGGCAACCGGCGGCTCGTCTTCTCCGATCGCGAGGGCGAGCTGACCCCATGGGCGGACTACCGGCAGGAGTTCAACTTCGTCCTCGTCTCCCCCGACGGGAAGTACCTCGCCACGATGGTGGACAACACGACCGAGGGGGACGACCTCCTGCTGATCCGGGCGTCGCGCATCGATCGCCCGCGGCTGTTGACCGTCGGCACGCAGCCGGGGATGGATTGCAGCAACTTCTTATGGTCCACGGACTCGCGCCTGATCGCTTACGGTTGCTCGGGCCAGACGACGACGGTCATCTACGTCACCGATCCGGCGGGTGCGGGTAGCACGCGGAAATTGGTCGAGTATCCGGCGGACATCGGCGCTAGTCTCGTGGGGTTCACCGCGGACAACTCCCACGTGCTCGCGCTACGCACCGGCGCGCAGGGAAGGCGCGAGCTCGTCTCGATCGCCGTCGATGGCGGCGACCCCGCCTCGAACATGGTTCTGGTGACGACGGACGACGAACCGGGGCCGAATCCGCAGGCCTCTCGCGACGGACGCTGGCTGAGCTACTTCACGACCGACACGGGAAGGCGCGAGCTGTACGTTCGAGAGATCCTCGACGACCACACCCTCGGCCCGCGTCGCTCGGTCGGGATCGAGGCGGAACTGGCCTGGTGGTCGCACGTCCACCGCAACGATACGTACGAGCTGTTGTTCATCCGTGACCGGCGGATGTACGCGGTGGACCTGAAGATGAGCCCCGCCTTGCAGCCGGGCGAGCCGCGCAGGATCGAGATCGACCTGCACAAGGCAGGCCTGATCTTCACCGAGAGTGTGCCCGACGGCCGGCTCCTGCACATCCAGCAACCCGACAGCGAGTACGGCTCGTCCGAGATGCGCTTGATCCTCAACTGGCGCGCGGAGGTCGAACGCCGTTTTTAGCCCGGTTTGCGGATGATCGCCGCGAGGGATTCGTACTCCGGGTCGCCGCGTTTCTTGAGCCGGTAGGACGAGCCTGGAGCGCCTTGGATCCGTGGGTCTGGTCTACCGGTTCAGGTAATCGGGTCGGGTTAGAATTCAGGCTCGAAAGGGGGCTCGACTTGAGCCTGCAGCCCGGGCAGATGTTGTCGCACTTCAGCGTCGAGACCAAGCTCGGCGAGGGCGGCATGGGCGAGGTCTACCGCGCGGTCGACACCAAGCTCGACCGCAAGGTGGCGATCAAGGTGCTGCCGGAGATGGTGGCGACGTCGCCCGAACGGCTGGCGCGCTTCGAACGCGAGGCCAAGGCGCTGGCCGCGTTGAACCACCCCAACGTCGCGGGGATCCATCAGGTCGAGCACGTCGACGGCGTGCACTTCCTGGTGATGGAGCTGGCCGAGGGACAGACGCTTGCGGAACGGCTCGAGGCGGGACCCATCCCGACCGAAAAGGCGTTGCCGATCGCGTTGCAGATTGCCGAGGCGATGGAGTCCGCGCACGATCGCGGGATCATCCATCGCGACCTCAAGCCGGCCAACGTGATGATCGCCAACGACGGAACGGTCAAGGTGCTCGACTTCGGTCTAGCCCGCGCGATGGATGTCGACCCGACGGACTCGGTGCCCGGTGTGTCGCTGGCGACGCACTCGCCGACATTCACCGCCCAGATGACCGGTGCGGGGATGCTGCTCGGAACCGCGGCGTACATGGCACCGGAGCAAGCGCGTGGGGACGTCGCCGACCGCCGCGCGGACATCTGGGCCTGGGGCATCGTGTTGTTCGAGATGCTCACCGGCGAAACGGTTTACGCCGGCAAGACGATCTCCGACACGCTTGCGGGTGTTCTCGCGCGCGAACCGATCTGGGACAAGCTGCCGAACGACACACCGGCGCCGGTGCGGCGGTTGCTCGAACGTTGTCTCGACAAGGAGGCGACGGAGCGGCTGCAGGCGATCGGCGAGGCACGCATCGCGATTCGGGACTACCTCGCGGACCCCGAGGCGGCGCAAGCGGCCGTCGCCGCGCCGACGACCGAAGAAGCGGCCGGACTCGGTTGGATCCGGCCGGCGATCGCCGCTGCTCCACTGGTCCTCATCGCCATCCTGGTCACGTGGTTCGTCAAGCCGGCGCCACCGGCGCCCGCGCCGCGCACGATCGAGGCCAGTCTGGCGGTCGACGGCGATCAGCTGATGCCAGGGATCGGCTCGTCACTCGTCCTGTCGCCCAACGGATCCCGGCTGGCTTATTTCACCGGTGTGGGGACCAATCCGACGGGAAAGATCCGCGTCCGCGATACGCACGACAGCGTCGTACAGGAGCTCGACGAGATCGAGCGCGGCTACAACGTGTTCTTCTCGCCGGACGGGAACTGGCTCGGCTACGTGACGCCGCAGGAAATGTACAAGGTGGCCGTCTCGGGTGGGGCTCCGTTGAAGCTGTGCACGGTCAACCGTAATCGCGGATCGACGTGGGGGCCGGACGGAACGATCGTGTTCACCCCGGATCAGGTCAGCGGGCTGTCGCGCATCTCTTCCGCCGGGGGTGAGCCGGTCGAGGTGACGCAGCTGGAGGAAGGCGAGCTGACCCATCGCTTCCCCCAGTTCCTTCCAGGGGGCACGCACGTCATCTATGTGGCTTTGTCGGGCACGAACCCGAACGAGGGCGTGATCAAGGTCGTCGATCTGGAGTCGGGCCGAAGCGTGGTCGTGCACAACGGCGGCACGTATCCGCGTTACTCCCACTCCGGACACCTGCTCTTCTGGCGCGACGCGACCGTTTTCGGCGCACCCTTCGACCTCAAGAAAATGCGGATGACGGCGGTACCCGTTCCCGTGATTCAAGGCGTGGCGGGTAACCAGGAGGGCGGAGCCCATTACGACGTCTCCGAAGACGGAACCCTGGTTTATCTGCCGGGCGAGGCTTCGAGGAGCGTCGAGATACCGATGTCGATTCAATGGACCGACACGAACGGCACGCTGTCCGAGATGACCGAGGTCCGCGGTCAGTTTGCCGCGGGTCTCGAGCTCTCCCCGGACGAGAAAACCGTTGCCGTCACCCGTTGGCTGGATGGCAATGGGGATATCTGGTTGATCGACATCGAACGCGCGACCCCGACACGGCTGACCTTCCACGACGGCGTCGATGTCGATCCGCGCTGGTCGCCCGACGGGAAGGCCGTCTACTTCTCCTCGCGTCGTACGGGGCTGTTCCGGATCTATCGCAAATCCGCCGACGGCTCCGACGAGGCGACGATCGTGCTGGAAACGGAAGGCGACAATTTCGTGGACGACATCTCGCAGGACGGTCGCTGGATGATCTTCGAATACACGGACCCGGAAACCCGGGGTGACCTCTGGATCTACGCGCTTGACGGCAGCGCGCCTGCACGTGCGTTCATGACCACGCCGTTCAACGACGAGGACGGCCGCTTTTCGCCGGACGGCCGGTGGGTCGCATACCATTCCGACGAATCCGGCGAATCGGAGATTTATGTGCGGCCGTTCCCCGGTCCGGGCGGCAAGTGGATGATCTCGTCGGGGGGCGGCCGCTTCCCGCGCTGGTCGTCGAACGGGAAACGCCTGTTTTACATCGATCCGAACCGCACGCTGATGCAGGTTTCGATCTCGGCCGACGGTGCCGCGTTGCGTGCCGGACGCGCCGAGAAGGTGGTCGCGCTGGATGCGCGCTTCCAGAACGTCCGCGAGTGGACGCTTTCCCGCGATGCGACCCGCTTCGCTTTCGTCCAGAGCGTGACCGACGACGTGGACCTCGCCACCGTGGACCACGTCCTGGTGACGTTCACCTTCAACTGGTTCGACGAGCTGACGCGCATCATCGACGAGGTGAACTAGCCTACGGGCACTGCGCGTCGAGGACCTTGGTCGTGGTGCCGCACTCGAACGAAGCCTTGGTGCCGCCGCGCGGCCCGGCGGTCGTGGCGCCCCATCCGGACTCGTAGATCCCGGTGTCATCGGTGCCGACGATCACGTAGAACAGGTCGGCAGGCGGTGTCGACTGCCAGGTGAAGGACCCGGAGGTTCCGATGTTGCACAGCGCCGCGTCGACGGTCGCCGACGTGACGTTGGCCAGGTCGCCGTAGAGCACGTGGTAGTCGAACGACGGGCAACCCATGCCGGACCAGGAGAGCGCCATGCGGTTGGCGCCGGCAGCGAGCTTGTCCACGAGAAGCGAATCCGCGGGTGCCGGGCGCGTGAACAGCTCGACCGGGTCGCCCGGCGTGAGGTCCTTGCCGGCCAGACCGGGGTAGTCCGGCGGGTAACGCCGCGCCTTGGGAACACCGCTGTTGGTCACCGGGTCGCCCTGCGTGAGCAGCCCGAGCCCGGTGTCGGGGTTCTGGTATTCCCAGGTCACCGTGCCGTCCGGCTCGAGCTCGCGCATCCGGCCCATCGGCCCGAGCGTGGCCAGCGTGTTTCCGTTGGGCAACCGGACCGCGCCGGACGTGTTGGAGCCGTAGAAGTCCTCGGGCGGATTCGCCTGGTAGATCCAGATCGGGAACGCCGGCCCGTAAGGTTGACCGGCGCCGAGCGTGTAGTTGCCGGTCATGTCGACCGGCGGCACGATCTCGACGATCGTCGAGTGGTCCCCCGGCGGTGGGTTGTTGTTGAAGATGAGCATGTTGCCCGCGCCGGGGAGACCGGGATCGATCCACTGCGTGTCGTGCTGCGTGTAGAGCTGCCGGTCGGCCGGGGTACCCCGGTCGTAGGCCGCCGGGTTGCCCCAGCGATAGATCAGGTCGCCGCCCATCCCCGAGTTGCCGCCGCTGTGTCCCGCCGCCTCGGCGGTCGTTGTCGAGTGATCGAGGACCCACAGCTCGCTGAACCCGTGCGTGCTGACGATGATCTGATCCAGCGCCGGGTTGTAGTCGATGCCGTTCATGTGCAGCATGTCGTGTCGCGTGCTGTGGTTGAAATCGATCAGCTCGGGATGATCGGCGATCACGCCGAAGTTCGGCTTCAGCCCGTCGAAGTCCTGGATCAGGTGGTCGCGCGCGTACCACTCCCAGACGAGGATGCCGCCGACCGGTGGCGTCGGCTGCACCTCGACGATCGACTCGAGCAGGAAGTCGCCTGTGACGTCCGCGGGGTCCTTGCCCTCGGCGATCGCATCGGCGGCGGTGATCAGCTCCCAGGCCAAGATCAGCAGGTTGCCGTTGGGCATGAGCTCGAAATCGTGGTGCGCGAAGTGGGTGTTCGAGGCGTACTCGAACTCCCAGACGAGGGCGCCGTCCCAGTCGTACTCCTCGAACCGCCCGCCGGAGCCGTTGGCCGCGGGAAACGCTCCGGGGTTGATCTTGGTCGACCGGATCAGCGTGCCGTTCGGCGTGAGGTAGGCCATCTGGCCGGGGCGGGCGCTGCCGGTCCAGGTGTTCACTTCCAGACCGTCGTTGTCGATCAGGTGGCTGTTGAAGGTGCCGATGGGGCTGAACAGCGTGTAGCCCGGATCGGGGTCCTCGTTGACGAACAGGCCGACCGTCTGCTGGGCGCCCGCGGGCAGGGTGAGGGCCGCACAAACCCCGACGACCATCGCCATTCGAACCGTTCGTGCCACCCGGGGAGACCTCCTGCCTGCTAGCTTGTATACGTCCAAAGACGATCCGGGGCGACCGCCGGGCTCCCGTGATCGTAGGATCACACCCCGAATCGGAGGAACCGTGGAAATCGCGCCGGGCACACAGCTCTTGCACTACCGCCTGACCGAGAAGATCGGTGAGGGTGGGATGGGCGTCGTCTGGAAGGCGGTCGACACGACGCTCGACCGCGACGTGGCGATCAAGCTCCTGCCGGATACGTTCTCCGGAGAACCCGAGCGGCTGGCGCGTTTCGAGCGCGAGGCGCGTTTGCTGGCATCGCTCAACCACCCGCACGTCGCCGGGATCTACGGCATCCACGAGGCCGAGGGCCAACGGTTCCTGTCGATGGAGTACGTCCCCGGCGAGGACCTCTCGGCCGTGCTCGAACGCGGCGCGCTACCGCTCGATCGCGCGTTGCAGGTTGCGCGCGAGGTCGCGGAAGCACTCGAGGCCGCCCACGAGTCCGGCGTGGTGCACCGCGACCTCAAGCCGGCGAACGTGCGCGTGACGGCCGAAGGGAAAGCCAAGGTGCTCGACTTCGGGCTGGCCAAGGCGTACGACCCGGCGACGGCGTCGGACCCGATGCAATCGGCGACGGTCACGTCGGCGGGCACGGTCGCCGGACTGATCCTCGGCACCGCCGCCTACATGTCGCCCGAGCAAGCCTCCGGCCAACCGACCGATCGCCGCGCCGACATCTGGTCGTTCGGTGTGATGCTGCACGAGATGCTCTCGAACAAGCGGCTGTTCGCCGGCGAGACGATCTCGCACACGCTGGCCGACGTGCTGCGCGCGCCGATCGAGCTCGACGATCTGCCGGCCAACACACCGCCGAGGATCCGGCGGCTGCTCGAACGCTGTCTCGAGCGCGACAAGATGCGGCGGCTGCGCGACATCGGCGAGGCGCGCATCGCGCTCGAGGATGCGATCGCGAACCCTCATGAAGAAGCGGACGCGGCCGCAGCAGGGACCGCGGTGCCGGCCAAGCGCGCGAGCCTGCTGCCCTGGATCGTCGCCGGCGTCGCGGCGATCGTTGCGGTGGTCGGCTTCGTCCGGAATCCGGGCGGTGACTCGCGAACGGCCGAGCCGACCCGTCGTTTCAGCCTCGAGGTGCCCAACCGCGGCAGCACACGACAGGGCGACGGGGAAATGCTGGCCATCTCGCACGACGGGCGTTACGTCGTGACGCGGGGAGGCGTCGGCTCGGACGACATGCTCTACCGCCGCGCGTTCGACGACTTCACCGCGCAGCCGGTCGAGGGCACCCTCGGGGGTCGGATCCCGTTCTTTTCGCCCGACGATCGATGGCTCGGCTTCCTGGTCGCCACCGATCTTCACAAGGTGCGCGTCCAGGGTGGCCAGCCGATCCGGCTGGGCCGTACGCCGGCGGCCCCAAGCGGGGTCCACTGGGGGTCGGACGGCTTCATCTACTACGGCGGACAGGGCCGGATCTGGAGGATTCCCGAGGAGGGCGGGGAGGCCGAAGCGTTGACCGAGGTCGAGGGTTCCGCGGGCCGGCGCCTGTTCCATCCGTTCCTCATCGAGGGCACGAAGATCGTGCTCTGCAACTCGGCTGCCAGCGCGTCGGGATCGGGACAGCTGCTGGCTCTCGATCTCGAGACACGAAAGCTCAAGGATCTCGAAACACCGGGATCCGATCCGCGCTACGTGCCGACGGGTCATATCGTGTTCGCGCAGTCGGATCGCGTTCTGATCGCACCGTTCGATCCGGCTCGCGTCGAGGTCACCGGACCGCCGCGGGAGGCCTTCCCGCGTGCCTGGGTCGATCAGGGCCAGATGCAGCTCGACGTCTCGGGCGATGGGACGGTGATTTACATGCCGGTCACGCGGGGCGAATCTCAGGCCCTGGTCATGGTCGATCTCCAGGGCCAGGTGACGCCGCTGATCCCCGATGGGCTACCGTTCTCCAGCTACAACGACCCGCGTGTCTCGCGCGACGGCCGGCGCGTACTCGTCACGGGCGACGGCGGGGCGATCTGGATGATCGATCTCGACACGCAGACGCCGACGCTGATGAGCGAGAGCGGCTTTTACCCGCACTGGAGCCCGGACGGCGGCGAGATCATCTACGGCACCGACCGCAACGAGTCCTACGATATCTATCGCCGGCCGGTCGACCTCAGTCGTCCCGAGGAGCCGTTCCTGGACGTGGAGAACAACCTGCGCTCGGCCGACTGGACCCGGCAGGGCCTGCTCATCATCCGCGAGGAGATCCCCGACAAGGGCATGGACCTGAACTACCTCGAGAGCGTCGACGATCCGACCATGCTCACGCTACTGGACGGTGAGGATGACGAGCTCGCCCCGATCGTTTCCTACGACGGCAAGTGGCTGGCCTACCTCTCGAACTACTCCGGAAGTGACGAGATCTACGTGACCACGTTCCCCGAGCCGGGGGCGCGGATGCAGGTCTCGACCAGGGGTGGGACCAGCCCCGTTTGGGCGCCCGATGGGTCGGCGCTCTACTACTTCGAGGGCCGCGACCTGATCGCGGTGTCCATCGAGACGGAGCCACGCTTCCGCGTGACGGGGCGGAAGAAGCTGTTCGACGGCGAGTACGTGCAGTACCGCTGGTCGCGACAGTACGACATCATGCCCGACGGCGAACGCTTCATCCTGGTCAGGAACCCGCCGCAGGAAAACGTCGAGGTCGTGACCAACTGGTTCGCGGAGCTGACGGCGGGAGACTGACGCGTCGGCGTCAACAGCTACGATCCGTCGGAGCGGCGGGTCCAGCGATCGATCTTGCTTGCCAGCACCTCGACATCGATCGGCTTGCTCAGGTAGTCGTTCATCCCCGCAGCCAGGCATTTCTCCCGCTCGCCGACCAGGGCGTGCGCGGTCATGGCCACGATCGGGACGTTCGACCTTTGGTCTTCGAGCTTGCGGATCTCGGCCGTCGCCTGGTATCCGTCCATCTCAGGCATCTGGCAATCCATCAGCACGATGTCGAACGTGCCGGCCGCCAGGCGCTCCAGCGCTTCTCGACCGTTTCTTGCGGTATCGACGTCGTGACCCATGCGTTGGACGATCGCGATCGCGACCTGTCGGTTCACCGGGTTGTCCTCCACGATCAGCACGCAGCGGCGACAGCGGTGCTCCCGCAGCGTGTGTTGCGTCACCAGCTCGACGGAGGGATCGTCGTCCGCCTCGGCGACGCCTGCTACCGTGGCGAGACAGTCGTAGAGGTTGCTCGGTTTGATCGGCTTGTTCAGGTAGGCGGCAAACCCGGCCTTCCTGAAGCGCTCCGCGTCACCACGTTGCCCGATGGAGGTCAGGGCGACGAGAATCGTGTCCCTGAGACCGGGGTCCGTGCGAACCCGCCGGCCGAGCGTCAGGCCGTCGATCCCCGGCATCTGGAAGTCGATGATCGCCAGGTCGTAGGGATCGCCGGAGGAGCTGGCGCTGCGAAGCTCGCGCTCGCCGTCGTTTCCGTCGATGGCCAACCCGGCGCGGCAACCCCAGGCGCGTAGCTGGGTCTCCAGGATCTCGCGATTCGTCTCGTTGTCGTCGACGACGAGCACACGCATGTCCCGGATGTCCCGGGCGACCCAACGGCGGCGGCAGGCATCCCCTTCCTGCTTCTTGAACTTCGCGGTGAACCGGAACGTCGAACCCTCGCCCGGTGCGGACTCGACCATGATCATTCCATCCATCCGCTCGACGAGCTTTCGCGAGATCGGCAGCCCGAGCCCGGTGCCGCCGAACTCCCGGGTGATCGAGCTGTCGACCTGGGTGAACGGGTCGAACAGCCGATTTTGGTCCTCTTTTGCGATCCCCACGCCGGTGTCGGAAACGGCGAAACGGAGAGACACGTGTGTCTTGGTTTCCGTCGCCACGTCGACGCGCAAGACGACCTGTCCCTCGGCGGTGAACTTGATCGCGTTGTTGCACAGGTTGACCAGCACCTGGCGCAGGCGACCGGGATCCCCGTTCAATCGCACGGGTGTGTCGGGGTGCAGGTGCAACAGAAACTCGATGCCCTTCTCATCGGCCCGATGGGCGAGCAGGTCGGTCAGATCCTCGACCGTGGAGCGCAGGTCGAAGTCGATCTTCTCGAAGTCCAGCTTGCCGGCCTCGATCTTCGAAAAGTCGAGGACGTCGTTGATGATCGTCAGCAGAGACTCGGAGCAGCCCTGGATCGTCCTGACGAAGCCCTGTTGCTCCCGGGTCAGCTCGGTATCGAGCAACAGGTAGGTCATCCCGACGATCCCGTTCATCGGTGTGCGGATCTCGTGACTCATGTTGGCCAGGAACTCGCTCTTGGCCCGGTTGGCCACCTCCGCGGCTTCCTTCGCCTTGCGCCACTCGAGCTCGACTTGCCGCCGCTCCGTAATGTCATGCACCACGCTGATCCAAGCCGGGCGACCGTCGTACTCGATCTCATCCGACAGGATCTCGACTTCCCGATGCTCGCCCTGTTTGGTCACATGGGTGTACACGTTTGCGGCGTCACGGTTGTGCTCGTCGATCTTCTCGTCGACATAGTCTCGTTCGTCCGCGGGGTGCAGGTCGAACGGTGTCATCTCGAGCAGTTCCTCCCGAGAAAAACCGTAGACACGCACCGCCGTGTCGTTACAGTGGAGGAAACGGTGACTGTCCTTGTCGAAGACGAAAATGGCATCGGCAACACGGTTGAACAACGTGTCGTGCAGCCGGTTGCGCGCGAGCTGGTCGAGCTCGGCCTGTTTCAGCTCCGAGATGTCGTGCCACACGCAGAGCGCCTCGGCTTCGCCGGATGGGCTGCGTAGAGGCTGAGCGCTGACGCAGAGCCAGATGCCGCCGGGTCGAGCGGGCGCGCGAACGAACACCTCTTCCTTTTCGACCGTTTCGCCTTCCAGGGCCCGGGCTGATGGCAGCTGATCCGCCGCGAACGGCGTCGTCTGATCGGTGTGGAAGATTCTCAGTGTGTCCGGCTGGAGGTTGTCGCCGAAGAGGTGCCGGGCGGCGCGATTGAGGAAGACGAAATCACCGTTGGCGTCGACGATGCAGACCGCATCATCGACACCGTCGATGATCCTCTCCAGCCAGGTTGTGTCCAACCCGCTCGTCGTCGCCATCGATCTCTCTCCCCGGCCCCGGTGGCCCAGGCCGATGGTTCGAATATGGTTTGGGCGGGGCCGCTTGTCCCGTCGGCCTGAAATATGGACTTTTTGGGTATAAGCTGCCTCGGTGGGTTCCGACGGCAAACTCTCCGGTTGGGGGCGTCTCTTCGTGCCCGGCAAGGAGATCCGCTCCGAGGATCTCGAGGCCATCACCCGAGGCGCGGTGCTCACGCGCGGGCTCGGCCGCTCGTACGGGGACTCCGCGCTCCCGCCGCCGTCGGTCACGACGATCCCGGCGTCGCCGCTGGCCAATCGAGTGTTGTCGTTCGACGAGTCGAGCGGCGTGATGCGCGCCGAGGCGGGGCTGTCCCTCGCCGAGATCGGCCGCCTTTACCGGCCGCGTCGTTGGTCGTCGCCGGTGTTGCCGGGCACGCAGTACGTCACGCTCGGTGGGATGGTCGCGGCCGACGTCCACGGAAAGGAGCACCACGCGACGGGCTGCTTCGGCGAGCATGTCCGGAGCTTGAGGATGCGGCTGGCGGACGACCGGATCGTGCAGTGCTCGCGTGAGCGGCACCCCGATCTGTTCGCCGCGACCATCGGCGGGATGGGCCTGACGGGTCACATCCTCGAAGTCGAGTTCGTGCTGCAGCGCATCGACTCGCCGTGGGTCTGGCAACGGGCGACGCGGATCGGCGGGATCGACGACTATCTGGCCGCGTTGGCCGAGGCAAACGACGAGTGGCCGTTCATCGTCGGCTGGATCGATTGCCTCAAGACCGGCGCGAGCATGGGGCGCGGGATCCTCTACTGCGGCCGCTGGGCGACGGCGGAGGAAGCACCCGGCGAGCCCCCACGACAAAAACGCCGGCTGCGGGTGCCGTTCGAGTTTCCGCAGTTCGCGCTCAATCGGCTTTTCATCCAGCTCTTCAACGCCGTGAATTACGGTAAGCAACGGGCGTTGACCGAGGGCATCGTGCACCCGCAGCCGTTCTTCCACCCGCTCGACGCGATCCTGGAGTGGAACAAGATCTACGGGCGCGCCGGGTTCACGCAGTACCAGTGCGTCATCCCGAAGACGGCGGGGGCGGACGCGCCGCGCCGATTCCTCGAGCGCTTGACCGAGCTCGGTGGCTCGTCGTTCCTCTGCGTGATCAAGAACTGCGGGCCCCAGGGGTTGGGCATGCTCTCGTTCCCGCTCGAGGGCACCACGCTGGCACTCGACATCCCGGTGCGCGAGAACACACAGGCCATCGTGGACAAGCTCAACGAGCTGTTGATCGAGATGGGCGGCCGGGTCTACCTGGCCAAGGACGCGTTCACGCGGCCCGAGCACTTCCGCGCGATGGAACCGCGGCTGGATCGTTTCACGGAAGTCAGGGCACGATGGGATCCTGATCGACGGTTGCGCAGCGCTCAATCGGTTCGATTGATGGGGGATCGACCATGAAAGTCGCCATCCTCGGCGGAACCAAGGGCATCGGACGCTCGCTGGCGCGGCTGTTTGCCGAGCGTGGCGACGCGATCTGCCTGCTCGGCCGCGACCGGGTCGGCCTCGATCTGAGCGCCGACGACCTGCGCTCCCGTGGCAGATGCGAGGTGTCCGTCGTCCAGTGCGACCTGGAGAAGCCGTACGAGTTCGCACCGGCGCTCGACGGCGCGCAGCAGGCGCTCGACGGGATCGACACCGTCGTGGTCACCGCGGCGATCTTCGCGCCGCCGGAAGCCCTCGAGAGGGATCCGGCGACGACCGAGAAGCTGCTGACGCTCGATTTCACCAACACGATCCTTTTCTGCGAGGAGGCGCGCAAACGGTTGCTTGACGCGGGTGGCGGAACGCTCTGCGTTTTCAGCTCCGTGTCGGGCGATCGCGGGCGCAAGAACAACGTGATTTACGGTGCGACCAAGGCCGGAGTGTCGACCTACCTCGAAGCGCTCGACCACAAGTACCGCGCCGCGGGTCTGATCACCGTCTGCGTCAAGCCGGGCTTCGTCCACACGGGGATGACCGCCGGTCTGAAGCCGCCCCCGTTCGCCGGCCAGCCCGATCC
>JBFFZZ010000039.1:0-16360 GCA_041568335.1 Candidatus Polarisedimenticolaceae bacterium
ATCGAGGCATTGGCCTCGTTGGAGGCCTCGTCCTCGCCGCCGAGCTCCCACCCGTAGCCCAGCGGCCAACCCGCGCTCTGCTCTTTGAGCCAGGGCGCCAGCTGGTTGTTGACCTCGGTCGCGGTCACCCCGGGAGCCAGGTCGGCCTGCACGGTCACCGTCTTGAGCCGGTCGCGCCGCAGGATCTTCGACGGCTGCCAGACGAGATGCACGTCGGCAACCTGTTGCGCGGGTACCGATTCGCCGGTTTGTTGAGAGAAGATATTCAGGCTGCCGAATCGCGATGATTCCCGTGCGTGCGTCGATCGCAACGTCACGGGAATCAGATCCTCGCCTTCGCGGAACTGCGTCGTCTCCAGCCCTGAGAAGCTCGTCTTGAGGGACGTCGCCACGTCATCGTTGCTGATGCCCGCGCGCTGGGCCCGGGCTCCGTCGACATCGATCACCAGCTTCTTCGAGCGGCTGCCCCAGTCATCGACGATGTTCATCGGTCCGGAGAGCGTACGCAGCTTGGCCATGATCCCCTCGGTCAGCGAGAAGATGATCGCCGGGTCGCGACCGGAGACACGAACCTCGATCGGTTTGCCCGCCGGCGGTCCGACCGCCAGCGGTTCGATCGTGGCCGATAGCCCGGGGATCCCCGAGCAGACATCGCGGAGCTTGGCCGCCGTGCGATCCGCCTCGGCACGTGTCGTCGTGTTGATCACGATGCCCGCGTATTCGGAGCTGATCTGGGAGCCGGTGAAACCGAGCACGAACATCGGCGGGCTGTCGCCGATGAAGGAGGTGAAGTCGAGGACGCCGCCGCTTCCCGTGGCCGCCTCCTCGTCGGTGACCAGGAGCTCCTCGAGGATGTATTGCTCGATCTGCCGGACGGTGGACTCGGTGCTGCGCAGCGGCGTGCCGGTGGGCATCTCGAGCGTGGCCGTCAACGTGGCCCGGTCGCTGTCCGGAAAGAAGATCACCGGGACAAATCGGAACAACGACATGGCACCCAGGAAGACCAGGATCACGAGCCCCATCGCCACCCAGGGCCGATGAAGTCCCAGGGAGAGCCCCTTGCGGTAAACCCGGTAGACCCGATGGTCGAACTTGTCCCCCGTACGCGGCCGGACTCTCAGTGCGAGCACGCAGAACAACGGAATCATCGTCAGCGCCAGCACCCACGAGGAGAGCAGGGTGATCGTGACGACCTTGAACAACGACGCCGTGTACTCCCCGACCGCCGACTCGGCGAGGAAGATCGGCAAGAACGCGGCACTCGTCGTCAGGGAAGAAACCAGCAGCGGCATGCGCAGCTCACGCGCCGATCGCACCGCCGCTTCCACCGCGGGTTTGCCCTCCTGCATCGCGACCATGATGGATTCGGCCATCACGATCGCGTTATCGACGAGCAACCCGAGCGAGATGATGAGCGCCGCAAGCGACATCTGGTCGATCCCCACACCGGCGTAGGGCATCACCACGAACGCCGTCACGATCGCCATCGGGATCAGGCTGGCCACGACGATTCCGGTGCGGAGACCCAGTGCGATCAGCATCACCGCGGCGACGATGGAGACGGCCTGCACCAGGTTGCCGACGAAATCATCGACCTTCTCGTCGACGATCCGCGATTGGTTGAGGAAGATTCGCAGCTCCAACCCGTGGGGCAGGTCGGCGATGAGGCCCTGAACGGTGGCCTCTACGGCGGCACCGAGAGCAAGGATGCTGCCGCCCTCGCGCATCGAGATCGCCAGCGCCAGCCCCGGCTCGCCGTCCACTCGGGTCAGCGCGTGCGGCGGATCGACATAGCCCCGCCGCACCTCGGCGATATCCTCCAGGTAGACCAGCTCGCCGGAAGGCAGCGGGACCAGCGTGCGCCGGATCTCCTCGATGGACTCGAAGTTGCCCGACGGCTCGATGACGATCGCCTCGAACGGCGTGCGGATCTCTCCGCCCGGGTTGATGATGTTGCGTGCCTGCAGGATCGACTGCAGGCGTGTCGGGGACAGTTGCAGCTCCGCCAGCCGCGAGTTGTTGTACTCGACGAACACGCGCTCGTCCTGGGCGCCGTAGATCTCCACCTTGGCGATGTCGTCGAGCAGGAGGAGCTCGTCTCGAACCTGATCCGCGAAGTCCTTGACCTCGCGCATGTCGAACCCGTCGCCCGTGAGCGTCAGGACGGTGCCGAAGACGTCGCCGAACTCGTCGTCGACCACCGGGCCGATGACGCCGTCGGGAAGATCGCGTTTGGCGCGATCCACCTTGCGCCGCAGGCTGTCCCAGATCGGCCGCAGCTCGGTATAGCGTTCCTGGATATCCACCGAGATGATCGAGACGCCGGTCTTCGACGTGCTGCGGATCGCGTCGATCTCCGGCATCTCCTGGATCGCCTTCTCGAGCTTGTCGGTGATCAGCTGCTCCATGCGCTCGGGGCTGGCGCCGGGAAGCTGGGTCTGCACGACGGCGGTGCGGATCAGGAAGCCCGGATCCTCGGAGCGCGGCATCGCGAGGTAGGAACGGATGCCGAAGATCGCGACCGCCGCCAGCAGCACGACGGTCACACGGCTGCGCTCGACGGCGAAGCGAGTTACATCCATGCCGCGCGCTCGTCGGGCGAGTAACGCACGTTCATCCCGTCCTTCAATCGCCGGACACCTGCGGTGACGACGGTGTCGCCGATGGACAGGCCGTCGAGCACCTCGATCCCCGCCGCGGTGAACTGTCCGACCGTGACGGGGTGGCGTCGCACGACGGCGGAACCGCCGCCCTGATCATCGACGAGAAAGACGAACCGGCCGTGCTCGTCCTCACCGACGGCCACCGGGGGCAACAGCAATCGCGCCGTTCCGTCCGAGCTGCCGATCTCGAAGGTCACCTCGGCCGCCATCCCCGAACGAACCGTGCCGTCGGCTCGATCGAGCCGAACGGTCACCGGATAGGTCGAGCTCCCACGCGTGGTCGCGACCCCGACCTCGGTCACCGTGCCGGGAAAGGTACTTCCCCCGAGGGCGTCGAACCGTACGGAGGCGGGCATCCCCACTCGCATCGAGGAGATCGTGACCTCCGAGACACCGACCTCGACTTCGGGGGTCTCCCCGGAGGTCAAGCGAACGATCGTCTGTCCGGCCTGCACCGTTTCGTTGACCTCGACCTCGACCGCGGCGACGGCACCCGACACGGGCGCACGCAGCACCGCGTAGCCGAGTTGCTGTTCCGCCTGTGCGAGTCGCTTCTCGGCGGCCTCCACCTGGGCCTCGGCGGACTCGAAGCTCGCACGGCCGGCGTCCAGCTCGGCCTCGGACGCGTTCCGGTTTTCGTAGAGTTGTCGAACCCGGCTGTAATCGGCGATCGCGCGACGCAGGGTCGCCTCCGCCTGCGCTTGCGAGGCCTTGGCCTCCTCGACGGCAAGCTCGTAGTCCACCGGATCGAGCCGCCCCAGGACCTGGTTTCGCCGCACGTCGCTACCGACCCTTGCGGGTAACGACACCACCGTACCGGGGACACGGAAGCTGAGGTTCGACTCGATGCCAGCCCGGGCGACCCCGGCGAGCGTGAACGGGACCGTGTCCGTGTAGTTCTCGACGACGAGCGTGCGAACCGGTCGCGGCACCGGGACGACCGTTTCTTCCTCGCCCTTGCACGCGATCATGACGCCGCAGAGCAAGATCAGGCCGGCGGTGGTCGAAAGGACTCTCATCGTTCACTCCCCCACGGTCGGATCCCGCGAGTCGAGAAGAACTCGCCCAGACGCGCGCCCCAGGCCTCGCGTTCTTCCTGCGTCGTGAAGAAATCGAACCGGTTCGAGGCTCGCTGGACCCGCATCAGGTCGATGAAGAAATTGAACACCGCATCGGTGGCGACCAGATCGGCCGCCAGCGAGGAATTCTGCGCGTCGATCAGGTCGATGATCGACAGCGCGCCGCGGGCGTAGGCATCCTGGACGAGCTCCAGGTTCCTTCGTGCGGCCTCCGCGGCGGCGTCGGCCAACGTGATCGTTGTAAAAGAAGCGCGTGCGTCGTGCAGCGCGGTGCGGATCGCCGTCTCCACGCCCTCGGCCACCGCCTCGCGTCGCAGCTCGAGCTCGGCGAGCCGCAGCTCCGCCTCGCGCCTCTCGGCGCGCCGTTCTCCTCCCGAATACAACGGTAGCGTCGCGGACAGGGCGACACTCCAGTCGGTGTCGTTCGGTGCGCCCGGGGGAAACGGTCCCGAGCCCGCGCCGGAAACGTCGAGCCGCTCGTCGAGCATAGCGAGTGCACCGATCGTCGGAGCCCAGCTCTTGCGCCGGGCTGCGACGACGGCACGTTCCTGCGCGGCGATCGAGGCGTCGAGCGCCATGATCTCCGGTGACTTGGAGAGCGCCTCACCGACAGCGAACTCGGTCAACACCTTGAAGTGCAGCGGGGTCTCGATGTACCCGGTGAGCAGTCCGCTTCCGACGGAGAAATTCGGATCGTCGGTACGCACGTCGACCGTGATCCACTGCGTGTCGAGGGGTGCGTGGAGTACGCGGTTGAGTGCCGTGAGAGCATTGCGCTGCGCCCTGTCGGCTTCGACGAGATTGCGCCGGTCATTGGCGATCTGGCTCTCCCAGCGGTAGATCTCCGCCTGGCCGGCGGTCCCGATCTGGCGCCGCGAGCGCGCCAGCTCGAGGTTGCTGCGCGTCAGCTCGAGGTTTGCACGTCGGACGTCGACCTGGTTCTGCGCGCGCAACACGTCGAGGTAGGCGATTGCGGCCTCGAGCGCGATGTCGAGCCGGACCTGTTCGAGTGTCGCGCCACGCGAGCGGCGCAGCTCCCTCTCGATGGCGACGCCGGCCCGTGCGCCGTCGGAGTAGATCAGCTGGTTCGCCTCGAGGCTCCCGGTCGTTGTTCTCTCGGGCGCCGATCCGGCGGCTGTTGTCGCGCGGTCCGGGTCGATCCGGACATGCGCGACGGATGCCTCCAGGCTTGGTTTCAACAACGACTTGGCCGCATCGAGATCCTGCAGGGCCGCCTCGACCGACATGCGCTCCGCCACGATCTCGCGGTTGGCCTCCACGGCACGATGCGCCGCGTCGAACAGGCTCAGCACTTCCAGGTCGTGCTCTGCCGGATCGCCGACGAGCTCCGCCTCGAGGAGCGCCTCGAAACGTGGCCAGGCGCTGATCGCGCGCGCGGTGGTCAGGTTGATGATCAGTCGTTCGGTCGTCTCGAAGTCGACGTTCAGTTCTTCGGGGGTTGTGCCCAGCAAGATCTGCTGGATGTTGAGCGCGATGCGACGCGACAACCGCGAGCGCCCCGCGTCCGGGCTCAGGGTGGCGAACACGCCGGCTTCGACCTGGTCTCTGCCGAGCCAGGAGAAGCTGGGCAGGCGCCTGCGAATGAGCCCCTCGATGAGGTGAGCCTGCTCACCCGGATCGAGTAGAAGCGGCCACAGGTAGACGACGTCCGTCGACGCGGGGAGTTTCTCGAGGACGGATCGCGCCGTGCGATCCGCGGCGACGTAAACCGCGGTGATCCCCAGTCCCTCCAGCCGCGCCAGTGTCCGTTCCTCGATCTCCGGCATCGACTCGAGCACCTCGCGGTTGGCCACCAGCGCGACGCGATCGAAGGGAACGAGGTCCTGGAACGTCTCCAGCTCGCGGCGAAGGGTACTCGGAAGGCCGACGTACGTGAGGTTGCGCACCCCGCTGCCGGTGCCCTTGCGCGGCAGGTCCTGGATCTCGAAGTCCAGGCTCAGCGGCGCGATGACCGGTTTGTCATAGCCATCGCCGAGACAGGCGATCTGCGACGCCGCGAGTCCGGCGGTCAGCACGATGTCGACGCGGTCGTCGGCGAGCAGCCGGCGAAACTTCGCGTCGATCTCGAGCAGGTCCCAGTTGCCGTTGAGCTGGAGCTCGGGCGGGTACTCGACGTTGAACTCGCCCTCGACCAGCACCTCCAGCTCGGCCCGGACCGCGACGACCAACGACTCCAGCAGCGGCCAGTCGCCGTCGAACAGCACGCCGACGCGAACCGTTGGAAGGTTTTCCTGTCGGGGATCGTTCGCGAGGATCGGTAGCGTCGATAAGAGGATCGCCAGCGCGAGCGCGGGGCGCCCCCACCGTTTCGATTCGATTCGTGTCATGAGCCCTGGCCGCGGTTCGAACCCGTGGGCGAGATCATAACACCGGCGGGAACGCACGGTAGAATCGGCGGGTGATTCGATTCGAGGACGTCACCCGCGAGTTCCCGGACACCGGCGGGGGCACCGTCGTCGCGGTGCGCAACCTCTCCCTGACGGTCGAGACCGGTGAAACGGTTTGCCTGATCGGCCCCAGCGGATGCGGCAAGACCACCACGATGAAGCTGGTCAACCGCTTGATCGAGCCGACACACGGCACGATCCGGGTCGACGGTCATGACGTCCGCGAGCAGGACCGGATCGGGCTGCGGCGACGCATCGGCTACGTGATCCAGAGCGGCGGGCTGTTCCCGCACATGACGGTGGCGCGCAATATCGGATTGTTGTGCGAGGTCGAGGGCTGGGAGGTCGCGCGAACGCGGCAGCGGGTCGACCGGTTGCTCGAGCTGGTCAACCTGGCGCCGGCCGAATTCCGCACGCGCCGGCCGGGCGAACTCTCGGGGGGCCAACGTCAACGCGTCGGCGTGGCCCGGGCACTCGCCCTCGATCCCGAGATCGTCCTGATGGACGAGCCGTTCGGGGCGTTGGACCCGATCACCCGGGATCAGCTTCACGACGAGTTCGCGGCTTTGAAGACGACGGTCCGGAAGACGATCATCCTCGTGACCCACGACATGCGCGAGGCGTTCAAGCTGGGCGATCGCATCGCGTTGATGGATCGTGGAGCGATCGTCCAGATCGGGACGCCCGCCGAGTTCCGTGAACGGCCCGCCTCTCCCTTCGTCGAGACCTTCCTGCGCAGCCACCTCGGGGACAGCGGTCGTGCGGGCTAGCGCGATCCTCTTGTGCGTCCTGCTTCTCGTGCCGTCGGCCGGCGCGAACGACGCCGACACCATCGCTGTCGGCAGCAAGGCGGACACCGAGAGCCGGTTGCTCGCCGAGATCATGGCGCAGCTGATCGAGTCGCGAACCGATCTGACCGTCGAACGACGCTTCGGCCTCGGCGGGACGATCATCGCGTTCGAGTCGTTACGCACCGGCGAGATCGATCTCTACCCCGAGTACACCGGGACCGGATGGACGGTGCAGCTCAACCGCACCGAGACCGTCGCCGACCCGCTCCGCGTGTATGCACACGTCGCCGCGGAGTTCCAGCGCCGCTTCGACATCACCTGGATGCAGCCGCTCGGCTTTTCGAACAGCTATGCGCTGGCGATGGAGGAGAGTGTCGCCGCCGAGCTCGGCATCACCCGTATCTCCGATCTCGTCCCGCACCAGGATGAGCTTCGCGCCGGGGTCAGCCACGAGTTCCTCAACCGTGGCGACGGGTTCCCCGGTCTCGCCGAGAGCTACGGGCTCCGGATCGGCGACGTCCGCGGGATGGAGCACGGACTCTCCTACCAGGCACTCACCGAGAAACAGGTCGACCTGATCGACGCCTACACGACCGACGGCAAGCTTGCCGAGCTGGATCTACGGATCCTCGAGGACGACCGCGGGTTCTTCCCGCCCTACGATTGCGCGGCGATCGTCCGGAGCGACACGCTCGCGATGCATCCCGGGCTCGGTCCGTTGCTCGACGAGCTGGCGTTCCGCATCGACGACGAACGCATGCAGGGACTCAACCTGCGCGTCGAGCGGGCCGGCGGTGGTTTTGTCGAGGTGGCACGGAGCTTCCTGGAAGAGGAACGCCTTCTCGACGCGGCCACCGCTCCGGCCGTCGAATCGTTCGGCGAGCGGTCCGACATGGCCCGGTGGGTCCTCCAGCACGTCTCGTTGACGCTGATCGCCGTGCTGCTCGCCGTGATCGTCGCGATCCCGTCGGGGATCCTGCTGACCCGCAAGCCGGTGCTCTCCGGCCCCGTGCTGGGCCTGGCCGGTGTGATCCAGACGATCCCCAGCCTGGCGCTGCTCGCGTTCATGATCCCGTTGCCGGGGTTGGGCCTCGGCGCACGCTCCGCGGTCGCGGCCCTCTTCTTGTATGCGTTGCTCCCGATCATGCGGAACACGTATACCGGGATCCGGGAAGTCGACCCGGATCTCGTCGAGGCGGCGACCGGGATGGGACTGACCGACTCGCAACGGCTCTGGAAGATCGAGCTACCCCTGGCGACGCGCACCATCATGGCCGGGATCCGCACCTCGACCGTGATCAGCATCGGCGTCGCCACGCTCGCCGCGTTCATCGGCGCGGGCGGTCTGGGCGAACCGATTTTGACCGGGCTCCAGCTCAACAACATCTCTCTGGTGTTGTCGGGAGCGATTCCCGCGGCCTTGCTGGCGATCGTGGCGGATCTCGCGCTCGGCGGGATCGAGCGGCGTCTGTCCCGTTGATCCGGATCAAACGAAACCGTCCCCCTCGTCGTACCCAATAAGATACCGCTCGCGCGGTGGAGTAGGATCCGGTCAGCGCTCATGGAGGGGATCACGATGAGTCGTCACGCCCGCCGGTTTCTCGCGCTCGTCATCGTGTTGCCGGTCGTCGCCTTTTGCTTCGGCTCGACCACCGAAGCGAGCGACAAGACGGCCCGGAAATACCAGAAGCTTTACTCCAAGACCTACGAGAAGGCCGAAGAGAAACGCTGGGACGACGTGTTACGCCTGGCGACCAAGATGGAGAAGGTCGCGCCGGAGGCCACGCTGCACGAGGGGTTCCTGGCCCAGGCACACGCGCAGCTCGGCAACCGCGACGACGCCTACGCCGCGCTCGAGCGGATGATCGAGCCCGGATGGACGCACGACAAGGGCTTCGAGCTTCTGGAGAGCCTGACCCCGCTTTACGGGGACGAGCGGTTCGAGGCGCTCTCCAGACGAGCGGCGGAGATGGGCCGGGCGTGGCAGGAATGGAGGCGCACGATGCACGTGCGCCTGCCCCCGTCGGAGGCCGAGGTTTTCGACTCGGCCGACGCGCTGACCTCCGCCTTTGAAACCCGGCGCAACGAGACGCAGTGGAACTCGATGTTGATCGCGGGACCGCGGTACCTGCAGCGCTTGAGCTCGCTGAACGATCGGGAGATCGCCGCCGCCTGGCGCTACGTCGACGATCATCCGGGCGCAGAGGATCTCGACGACGCGGGAGTCGCCGCGGTTCGCGCGGCGAATCGGTACAAGGAGTACTCGCCCTTTCTCGACGGTGACGCCGCGATCGTGCTCGACACCGCCGATCGGTTTCTGGAGCGGTGGCCCGACAGCGAACACCGGCCCGAGGTCGAGTTGACCCGTGCCATCGCGACCTGGAAGGCTCATGGCAAGGACGAGGGCGACGCGACGCGGGTCCGTCGGTCCGAGGAAGCCCTGCCGTTGTTCGCCGCTCTCGAGGAGCGTTTCGGCGATTCCCCCGAGGCGACCAAGGCACGCATCTGGCGTTTCGGTATCGCGATGGAACTCGGCGATGCCGTGGTGACCCCCGAGATCGAGGATCTGTACGGCCGGATCGAGCCGGCGTTCGAGGACGACCGGGAGCTGGAGCAGTACGCCTGGCGCGAGGCGGCGCGGGCGATGTTCCAGATCAACGGGAAGAAGCTGTTCGACGGTGTCGACCTCGACGGAAACTCCTGGACGTGGGAAACGATGCGCGGCAAGGTCGTGCTGATCGATTTCTGGGCCACCTGGTGTGGGCCGTGCGTCGACGAGATCCCGCAGATCAAGGAGACCCACGACAAATACAGGGAGGCGGGGTTTGCCGTCGTCGGGGTCAGCCTCGACGGCGGCGACAAGAACGCGTTCTTGAAGGAGTGCGAGGATCTCGGAATCGACTGGCCGCAGATCTTCGACGGCAAGGGCTGGAACACCGCGCTGGCCCGCTCGTTCGGTATCTGGGGTGTCCCGACACCGGTGCTGATCGATCGCGACGGCCGCGTCGTCGCCGTCCACGGCGAAGCCCGCGGCGACCGGCTGGAAGAGAAAGTCGCGGAGCTCGTCGAAGCCGATGGTGGCGGCTCCTAGCTCGCTAGGGCGAGTCCCAATCGTCGACGAGAATCGCGCGATCGATCTCGGGATCGAGGCGCGTCACGACCAGGAAGCGCTCGCCGCTCGGGTGCGGCGTGTACATGTCGCGCCGGATCTTCGGCTGGAACAGGACTTGCGGCGCACCGATCGGGCGGCCGTCGGACTCGAGATCGACGGGAACGGCGACGATCTCATTGGTCAAGGACACGTAGTAGAGCTCCTTGCCGTCGGCCCTCCAGGACGGATTCGTTCCACCGTTGCGAGAGACCTGGAAGCGCTCGCCCCGTACGGGGAACCGGTCGATGTAGATCTCCAAGCGGCCGCTATCGTCCGACTGGTAGGCCAGCCATTGCCCGTCGGGCGAGAACGCGGGCTCGGCCTCGGTCGCCTCGGTGGCCAGCCAGGAGGCGACCTCGCCGGTCGCCGTGTCGTAGTACCGGATGTCCCAGTTGGACTGAACGGATTCCGTGAACGCGACCACGCCGTCCCTGGAAATATCGGACGTCGACTTGAAGTGCTCCGACTCGTGAAACACGACCGGTTGCTCGTCGCCGCCGAGGTCGATCCGGTACAGGTCCGGGACGCGAAAGAAAAAGACCGTGCGTTCGTCCAGGGACCAGACCGGTCGCGATTCGTCTTGCGGGTGGTCGGTCAGACGGCGCGACGAGCCGCGAGCCAGGTCGAACAACCAGATGTCGCCCTCGGTCTCGTAGGTCGACACGTCGAGCAGCAGGCGGCGCGTGTCTTTCGAGAGCTCGGGATTGTAGAGATCGCCGACGATCCCGGTCCGCTCGACGATCTCTCCGTTCCGATCGAACCAGACCAGCTCGGTCTGCAACGACTCGCCCGTGCCCTCGAGATAGACCACGCGAGGACGGTCACGCGCGGCCGTGAAGATGCAGTGGAAAGGAAAGTTGAGCTCGAAGACGGGACTGGCGACGGCGAGAGGCTCCCCGGCGAGATCGAAGGTCTGGGGATCGAGCCGCTGGGCGAGCAGCTGGGGCCCGTCGTGGAACAGCAGGTGACCGGCGGAGTAGCTCGCATTGGATTTCAGGTCGACGAGCCGCTCGACCTCGGTCGAATCCAGGCTGCCGCGGTAGATCCCGTAACCGTCGCGGCCGGACTGATACGCCTCGAACAGGAAGTGCTTGCCGTCCGGTAAGGTCCAGACCCCGTCGCATCCGCCCTGGTCGAGGCTCGTTTGCGGCAAGGTCCGGATCCTTCCGGTCTCGACATCGACGACCTGGACGGGTCCGTTGTCCTGCAGGCAAAACAGCATGGTGCCGTTCTCGTGCCAGCTGCCCCCGGCGCCGGTCGATTCGGTCACCAGACGCGGCTGCGGGTCGTTCAACCCGATGCGCTGGATCGCGACGCCCGTGTGGAAAGCGACCTGGGTTCCATCGGGAGACCAGAACGGCTCCCGGGCGTTCTCGGTACCCGGTAGCTCCTTCGTTCCCCCGGAGGTCAGCGAACGGACGTAGAGCCGGCGGACACCGTCCGGGTCCACGCCGACGTAGGCCAGGTCGGAGCCGTCGGGGGAGAGAGCCAGGTCCACACTCTTTGCGCTGAACACGATGCCTTTCGTCGACGCGATATCGCTGACGGTGCGACCACGAGGCGTGCCGTCGCCGGCCGGCGGGGCGATCGTCAGCTGGCGCAGCGCGGCACCGAGGATCAGGCCGACGACCAGCGCTCCGGCCACGAGCGGGACGAGCTTGTATGGCTTCCCGGAGGCTTCGGAGGAAACATCCGCGGGCGACTCCAGCGATCGCTCGAGCTCGTAACGCAGATCGCCCGCATCCTGCCAGCGGTCGCGGGTTTGCTTGGCCAGGCTCCGCCGCAGGATGCGCACGAGCGACGGCGGTGTGGAACGCGGCAGCGCGTCCCAGTCCGGCTCCGACTTGAGCACCGATGCCAGCGTGTCGGAGACCGTCTCGCCCTTGAAGAGCGTCTGACCCGACAGCATCTCGAACAGGATGCAGCCCAGCGCCCAGGTGTCGGCGCGCTTGTCGACCGGTTTGCCGCGCGCCTGCTCGGGCGACATGTAGGCGGCCGTGCCGAGCAACGCACCGGCGACCGTGCCGAGCGAGGTGATCGTCGGCGAGGCGCTGGGGTCGCCGCTCGCCGACCCGGTTCCGTCCGGGCCCGCGGTCTTCGCCAACCCGAAGTCGAGCACCTTGGGCACGCCCTCGGAGTCGAGCATCACATTGGCCGGTTTGAGGTCGCGGTGCACGATCCCCTGGGCATGCGCCGCCGTCAACGCCTCGGCGATTCCGATCGCGATCCGGACCGCTTCGTCCGGCGGAAGCGGTCCACGTGCAATGCGCTGGGCGAGATCCTCGCCCTCGACGAATTCCATCGCGAGGAAGCGTGTCCCGTCCGCCTCGTGCAACCCGAACACCGAGGCGACGTTGGGATGGTTGAGCGCGGCGAGCGATCTCGCCTCGCGCTCGAAACGGGCCAACCGTTCGATGTCCTCGCCGAAGCTCGCCGGCAGGACCTTCAGCGCGACGCTGCGATCGAGCGTCGTGTCGAGCGCCTTCCAGACGACACCCATCCCGCCCTCGCCGAGCTTGGCCACGATGCGGTAATGCAGCAGGTTCGCGCCGGGTTGGAGCGTCATCGCCGGGGATTCTACAGGAACGCCGAGGGAGCGAGTCCGGATCGGCCTTGGATCCGGCGTGACCCCATGTAGAATCTCCCGGTTCCACTCCATTCGAGGAAGGGGTCTTGCATGCACCGCAACGCGTCGCGATGGATCGCTCTGTTTGCGTCGATCGCCGCCCTGGGGCTTATGTCCGCGGGCGCCGAGGAGTATCGCCTGCCCCCGCAGGTCGTGGTCGACATCGTCACCGCGGATCCGGCGCCGTTCGTCGGCTTCAGCCCGGACAACCGGTGGATGGTCTGGACGCACCGCGACGCCCTGCCGTCGATCCGGGACGTCTCTCGCAGGATGTTGCGGCTTGCCGGGATCCGGATCGATCCGGTCACCAACGGTCGGTTTCGCACGAGCTACAACCGCGGCTTCGAGGTCCGGTCGGTGGAAACGGGCGCCTTGCTGACCCGGGTGACAATGGGCGAAGGCGAGGGGCTCGCCGGAACCCAGTGGTCGCACACCTCGAAGATGCTGGCCTACACCGTGGTATCGGATGCCGGCACGCACCTGCACACGATCCGCATCGAGGACGGCGTGGCCTCCAAGCCGCGAAAACACCCGCAACCGCTGGTCGCCCTGATGGGCGGCTACGTCTTCACGCCCGACGGCGAGACGATCCTGGCGCAGCTCGTCCCGGCGGGCCGCGGCGAAGAACCCGCTGCGCCCGACGTTCCTGCGGGCCCGAACATCCAGGAGTCCATCGGCAACACCTCCCCGACCCGCACCTTCCAGGACCTGCTGACCAACCCGTACGACGAGGCGTTGTTCGAGCACTACGCGACGATCCAGCTCGCGTTGATCACCCCCGACGGTCGAACGAAGACGATCGGCGAACCGGGGATCCGCTCCGCGCAGCTGTCACCGGACGGGAAACACCTGATCGTCGAGACGATCCGCAAGCCGTTTTCCTACCTGCTCGGCTTCTGGGGCTTCCCGAGCACGATCGAGGTCTGGAACCTCGACGGTGAGGTCCTCTACACCGTGGCCGAGGTTCCGATGGCGGACAACATCCCGATCGGCGGCGTGCGCACCGGTCGCCGCGACGTGGAGTGGATGGGCAACGCGCCGGCCACGCTGCTGTGGGTCGAAGCGCTCGACGGCGGCGATCCCAAGAAGGAACTCCCCCACCGGGACCGGCTCTTCACGCTCGCTGCACCGTTCGACGCCGCGCCCTCTCCCTTGCTGAAGCTCGAGCACCGCGCGCGTGGCCGCGTCTACCTCGAGGATCCGAATCTCATGATCACCAACGAGTACGACCGCGACCGCCGCTGGGTCCGTGCGTTGTTGCACGACCTCGAGAACGGCGGCGAGCCGAAGGTCCTGGTCGACCGTAGCCTGCGCGATCGCTATGGCGACCCGGGCGACCTGGTGATGGTCGTCGACGATGCCGGTCACTACATCCCGCTGCAGGACGGCGACTGGGTCTATCGCACGGGTCGCGGCGCGTCGCCGAAGGGCGACCTGCCTTTTATCGATCGACAGAATCTGAAAACCCTCGAGACCGAAAGGTCGTGGCGCTGCGAGGAAGGCACGTACGAGTCCGTGATCGAGGTCGTGAAAAGCTCGCCGCGGGGCAAGCCCACCGTGATCACGTCGAGCGAGACCCCGACGACCCCGCCCAACTACCGGATCGTCGATCTGGCGACCGGCAAGTCACGCAAGCTGACCGACTTCCCCGACCCGACGCCGCAGATCCGCGGGGTCAAGAAGCAGCTCGTGAAGTACGAGCGCGAGGACGGCGTGCCGCTGTCGGCGACGTTGTACCTCCCCGCGGATTACGAGGAAGGAACGAAACTCCCGCTGCTCGTCTGGGCTTACCCGAGGGAATTCAACGACGCCCGGACGGCCGGCCAGGTGAGCGCGTCCCCGTCGCGTTTCACGCGCATCGCGGGCAGCTCGCACCTGACGCTGCTGACCCAGGGGTACGCGATCATGGACGGCGCGACGATGCCGGTCATCGGCGACGCCGAGACGATGAACGACACGTTCGTCGAGCAGATCGTCGGCGCGGCGAAGGCGGCGATCGACAAGGCGGTCGAGATGGGCGTCGCCGACGGGACGCGCGTGGGCGTCGGCGGCCACAGCTACGGGGCCTTCATGACCGCCAACCTGCTGGCGCACAGTGATCTCTTCCGGGCAGGGATCGCGCGGAGCGGCGCCTACAACCGGACGTTGACCCCGTTCGGCTTCCAGTCCGAGCGGCGCCCGCTGTGGGAGGCCAAACCCGTCTACTTCGGGATTTCCCCGTTCATGCACGCCGACAAGATCGACGAGCCGATCCTGTTGATCCACGGCGAGAAGGACAACAACTCGGGGACCTTCCCGATGCAGTCCCGGCGCATGTACCAGGCGATCAAGGGCAACGGGGGCACCGTGCGGCTGGTGATGCTCCCGGAGGAGAGCCACGGCTATCGTGCCAGGGAGTCGGTGCTGCACGTCCAGGCCGAGATGATCGAGTGGTTCGACCGGTTCTTGAAGACGAGCGACTAGACTCCGTCGATCACTTTGAGCGCGTCCTTCAGGACCGGCAGGATGGCCAGGTCCTTGGGGCGCCCGGTCGCTTCCTTGCTCACGACGATACGGTCGAGGGCGAGGACCGGTAGCTTGACGTTGCCGACGTCGACGATCTTCGCGCGCGCGCGCTCCTCATCGAACGAACCCAGGCCGTGCATGTGGACCACGATGTCGAACAGCTCGGCCGGTTCGCCGACGAGAAGCGGCGGATTGCTGTCGCTGGGCGGGACATAGGAAACGCCGGCTTTCTCGAGAGCCCGGATCATCGTCGGGTCTCCGCGGCGGGCGAACCAAAGATCGATGTCCTGAGTAACGGCGGGAACCCCTTGCAACGCAGCCGCCGCAAGACCCACGACCATGAACTCGACCCCCTCGTCGACCAAGGTCGCGAGGAAGTCCTCCTCCTTCTTGGTAAACAGATCAGGCGCGGCCACGTCGCAAGCTCCTTCGCAATCTCTCGATCGGGGGTTCGGCCAGCAGCGTCAACGTGTGCCAAACGTTGTGGAAGTCGATTCCCGGGTGCCGCGCGCAGATGTCTCGCGCCTGTTCCAGCCGGCGCTCGTAGGTCGTCGACGTGGGCGTCTTTTGGAGCAGATCCTCGGGCTCGACGCCAAGAGTCGCCGCGAGATCCAGAACGGTCCGTGGGAGGATGTCGTTTCGGCGGCACAGGGAGTAGTAAGCCGTGCGGCTCACTCCCGCGCTCGCAAGGGCGGCGGTGAGCGTCAGGCCTCTCTGCTCGGCGATTCGTTTGGCCGCCTCGTGATTCAACCTCATTTGTACTATTTAATAGCACATCTGTTGGTTCGAACAAAATCCGTCCCTCGATTGGGTTATCATCGGCTTCGAGAAGAGCGACGCTCCTTAAGAATTCGCCATTATTGTCGATTTGAAACGTGATGAATCGTGTTTATTAATTCGTCATCACTAGCGAATTAAACGCCAATTATCTATATTAGACGCCATAAGAGGCGACTTGTGGAGATCTCGAAACAGTACACCGATCTGGCGATTCTCTCCGAGATCGGCGAACGTATCAGCCGCATCCGGCTGTCGCTCAACCTCACCCAGGCCAGGCTCGCCGAGGCCGCCGGCGTCTCCAAACGGACGATCGAGCGGATGGAAAAAGGCGAATCGGTGCAGCTCACCAGCTTCGTC